>JBATIF010000150.1:0-11185 GCA_049667605.1 Gammaproteobacteria bacterium | reverse complement strand
GTCGAGTTGACCGCCAACCAGGTCGGTGGCGTACTCGCGGGCGCCGCCGCCATCGGTGTTGCGGCCCACGCTGCAGCATCGGTCATCAGCCATTCAAAAGATAGCAACAAGGGAGGCACCAGCCATGACTGAGACGGTCACTGCTAACGGGTTCAAACTCGACACCGGAGGGCAGCGTGTGGTGGTGGATCCGGTCTGCCGTATCGAGGGCCACTTGCGTATCGAGGTCAACGTCGATGACGATTACGTCATCCGCAACGCCGTATCCACCGGCAACATGTGGCGCGGCCTCGAAGTCATTCTCAAGGGACGCGATCCACGCGACGCCTGGGCCTTTACCGAACGCATCTGCGGTGTCTGCACCGGCGTGCACGCATTGGCTTCGGTGCGTGCGGTTGAAGACGCGATTGGTATCCAGATTCCCGCAAACGCCAACCACATCCGTAATTTGATGATGCTGGCGCAGTACACCCAGGACCACCTGGTGCATTTCTATCATCTGCACGCACTTGACTGGGTCGATGTCGTCAGTGCGCTGAAGGCCGATCCCAAGGCGACCTCTGCCCTGCAGCAGAGCATTTCCCGCTGGCCCAGGTCCTCGCCGGGTTATTTCCGTGACACACAGGCGCGACTGAAGCGCTTTGTCGAATCCGGTCAGCTGGGACCGTTCTCGAATGCCTACTGGGGCAGTCCGGCCTACAAACTGCCACCCGAGGCCAACCTGATGGCGGTTACCCACTACCTCGAAGCACTCGATTTCCAGCGCGAGATCGTCAAGATCCATACCATATTCGGCGGCCGCAACCCGCATCCGAACTGGGTGGTCGGCGGCATGCCCTGTTCTTTCAGTCTCGACGGCACCGGTGGCATCAACATGGAATGGCTCAACCTGGTGTCATCCATCATTGACCGTTCCATCGAGTTCATCGACCAGGTCTATATTCCCGATCTGAAAGCGATCGCTTCGTTCTACAAAGACTGGAACTACGGCGGTGGCCTGTCGAGCAAGAACCTGATGTCCTACGGCGATTTCCCCATTGTCGCCAACGACTGGTCGCAGGAAAACATGATGATGCCGGGCGGCGCCATCCTCAACGGCGACCTGTCGACGGTGCACGAGGTGGATGTGCGCGACCCTGAGCAGATTCAGGAGTTTGTGACGCATTCCTGGTACGAGTATCCGGACGAGACCAGGGGCCTGCACCCCTGGGATGGTATTACCGAACCGCACTTCGAGCTGGGCCCCGACGCCAAGGGAACCAAGACCAACATCGAACAGATCGACGAAAATGCAAAGTACTCCTTCGTCAAGGCACCGCGCTGGCGCGGTAATGCCATGGAGGTGGGACCGCTGGCGCGTTACGTGGTGGCCTACGCGCGCGGCGACGAGGTGATCAAGGACCAGGTCGACGGTCTGTTGCATGACCTCGGACTGCCGCTGACGGCGCTCTTCTCGACCCTGGGCCGTACCGCGGCGCGCGGTCTGGAGTGTTCCTGGGCCGCACACAAGATGCGCTTCGTGTTCGATAATATGATGGCCAACCTCAAGGCCGGTGATACCGCCACGGCGAACATGGACATGTGGGAGCCCGAAAGCTGGCCAACCGACGTTAAGGGCGTAGGGTACGGGGAAGCGCCACGTGGCTCGCTGGGACACTGGGTCCATATCAAGGATACGAAAATCGAGAATTACCAGGCCGTGGTGCCGACTACCTGGAATGCCTCACCGCGTGATCCGGCCGGTAATATCGGCGCCTACGAGGCGGCGTTACTCGGTACGCCGATGGCCAATCCCGAACAGCCGCTGGAGATCCTGCGCGTCATTCACAGTTTCGATCCCTGTCTGGCCTGCTCGACACACGTGATGTCACCGGACGGCAAGGACCTGGCAACGGTCAAGATCCTGTAGGAGGGCAGCAACATGAACAGCAATGTGGCAAGTGGTGCGCACGACCCGGCCAACCAGAAGGCCGTGTATGTGTTCGAAGCCCCGGTGCGCATCTGGCACTGGTTGCATACCTTCAGTTTTCTGGCGCTGGCCGTGACCGGGTATCTGATCGCCAATCCCCTGCCATCACTGGGGGGCGAGGCGAGCAATCATTTTCTCATGGGCAATATCCGCCTGATCCACTTTATTTCGGCTTATGTCTTCGCCATCGGCTTTGCCGTCAGGGTCTACTGGGCGCTGGTGGGCAATCGCTATGCACGCGAGATCTTCTATCTGCCATTCTGGCGTGCCTCCTGGTGGAAAGGCCTGTTCAACGAGATCGGTTTTTACCTGTTCCTGTCGCGCAGGCAGCACAAGGTCCTCGGCCACAATCCGCTGGCGCAGACGGCGATGTTCTTTCTCAATACCCTCATGACCTTCTTCATGATCGGCACCGGCTTTGCGCTCTATGCTGAAGGTCTTGGCAGCGGCAGCTGGGCGGACGTGGGATTTGGCTGGATCATTCCGCTGCTGGGCGGTGGCGAGGCGACCCACAACTGGCACAATATGGGGATGTGGATCATGATCATGTTCATCATCATCCATATCTACATGGCGGTTCGCGCCGACATCATCGGCCGTGAGAGCAGTGTCAGCACCATCATCGGTGGCTGGCGCATGTTCAAGGACGATCAGCCTTGAGCAGCGCTGATATCGACACGTTGATCCTCGGTATCGGCAACATCCTGTGGGCCGACGAGGGTTTTGGTGTACGTTGCGTCGAGGCGCTCAATGCTACCTGGGAATTTCCGCAGCACGTACGCGTGATGGATGGTGGTACCCAGGGTATTTTTCTGCTGCCCTGGATCTGCAACGTTTCGAGGCTGCTCATTTTTGATGCCATCGACTTCGGTCTCGAAGCGGGTGAGTTGCGCGTTATCCGTGACGACGATGTACCGCAGTACATGGGCGCCAGGAAGGTCAGCATGCACCAGACCGGTTTCCAGGAAGTACTGGCATCGGCGCGCCTGTTGTGTGACAGGCCAGTGCAGCTGGCGCTGATCGGAGTGCAGCCGGAGCGGCTCGACGACTACGGCGGCAGTCTCAGGGACGGGACCAGGCAATGCATTCCGGAGGCCCTGGATCGGGCCTGTGCGGTGCTGCAGGAGTGGGATGTCGGGTTCTGCAAGCGGGCAGTGCCGCTGGCCTCCGTCGATCTCACCGGACCCGGTGAACTGGAGATGACGAGCTACGAACTGGGCAGGCCGGCATGACCCATGCACTCATTCAGCAACTGTTCGATGCCTGCCACTATCCGCAAGTCAGCCTGGATACGCACGCGGAATTCATCACCCGGCCGGGTGTCAATGTACTGTTCTTCGCCGGTGATCCGAAAAAGTTTCGTGATACCACGGACGTTGCCGTGGTCCTGCCGGAGCTGGACAAGGCCTTCGAGGGAAAACTGCGGCCGGGTGTGGTGGCGGCATCGGCAGAGCGGCAGCTCCAGCTGCACTATGGCTTCACCGCCTGGCCGGCGCTGGTGTTCGTGCGCGAGGGTGGCTACCTCGGTGCCATTACCGGTATCCAGAACTGGTCGGAGTACCTGCAGGAAATCAGCGAACTGATTGTCGCAGAGGTAAAGCCGCTGAACGCATTCAAGGTGCCGGTGGTCAGCGCATGAGCGGGCTACAGGGGGAAGACGCGATATGGATATAGACAGTCTACCGGTCAGCATTACCGGCCCGGGAAGCCAGTCGCCGGAAGAGGGCGACGCGAAGCTGGAATTCATTTCCCTGCCAACCGAAATGAACAGCTACCGGGCCCCGCATATCCCGGAACCGGAGCAGGTACGGCATCTGCAAGGTGCCAGGGCGACAACGGATTGGATCCGGGAGGCGCTGCAGCGCTACCGGGTCGGCAGTGAACCACAGGTCGCCGATATTTCCGCCCTGGATGCCGAGAACCGGGAACTGGTCAACCAGATCCTGGGCGAGGGCGAGGTGAGCCTTCGCTTCAGTGGTCCGGTGTACGTAAACATGCAGGAGTCGGTACTGGCCGGCATCTGGCGGACCTTCTACCTGGATGGCGCAGGCAATATCACGCGTGACCTGATTGAGGTCTGTGACGTGCCGGTGCTGGCACGTCGCTGTCCGGACGCGGAACGTGTGGCGGATCTTGCAGCCGTTACGCCACCCGAAAATGTCATGAATGCCATGCCTATCCTCAGCGAGATCCGGGAGCACGTACGTTGCTGGCGGGCCGCCAGTCTGGCGCATGTCATCAACCTCACACTGCTGCCGCTTTGCGAGGGCGATGTCCGCTTTCTCGACGAAACGCTGGGCCGTGGTCCTGTTGAGACCCTGTCGCGGGGCTATGGCGAATGCAAGATCACCAGTACGATGTATCCCGGGGTCTGGTGGGTGCGCTATACAAATTCAATGGGCACGCTGATTCTCAATACCCTGGAAATTACCGACATTCCAATGGTTGCCTGTGCTGCGCAGGAGGACCTCGATGATTCCCGCCAGCGTTTCAGTGAACTGCTGGAACCCTATTGGCAGGAGCTGGCGTGAGCCCGGCAGAGTCTGCATCGCGTATCCGCGCTGACACCCGGCTCGAATGCCGTATCTGCTGGTATGTGTACGATCCTGCACTGGGCGACGAGTTCGAACAGATTCCACCGGGCACTGCCTTCGCCGACTTGCCGGACCACTGGTGCTGCCCGCAGTGTGATGCCGGCAGGGACAAGTTTCTGCCCATCGACGGGAGCTGAAACACATGTCTGGCGTGATCGACGGGCTTGTAGCAGCTTACCGCAGTATTGAACGTCAGCGCATGCGCGGTTTGCCGGTCTGCAACACGCGACTGCAGCTTGAGGCAGTGGGGTTCCGGGCGCATGGCGGGCGCCTCTGCGGGGTGCTGATTACACCCTGGTTCATGAACCTGGTGTTGTTGCCGGTAGACGACGACGAATGGTCTGCATCGACATCCGGCAGCAAGATCAACTGCCGGTTTCCGGCCGGTGAGTATGAATTCACGCTCTGCAAGCCAGGGGGTGTCATCGCCCACCTCAGTACACCGCTGTTTTCCACGGTACAGGATTTTACCGACCAGGATTTGGCACGCAAAGTGGCGTTAGAGGCGCTCGAACAACTGTTTGCAGATGCCAACCAAACGGCCTGCGCCGATCCGCAAGTGGCCGAACTGGAGTTGCGTGGTTTCAATCAACCGGTGTCGCGGCGCAAGCTGTTGCGTGGCTGGCTGTCAACCGGTCAGGGTTAGTTGTGGGTTGAACAGCGCGTGCCAGGCAGGGTGTGAGCACGCGGCCGATGGTAAAATCGGGCGCGGTGGCGCTGATCCTGTTAACCCTGGAGGCGCTGGATTCGGCCTGCACAGCTGCATGTATATTGGTAAAGACTTGGCGTATACTCTTGTTAATTAAAATAATCAGGCCGGCCTGTTTTTTCTGCAAATACATAAGAACTGGTCGTTTTGACAGGCGAGTGGAAGCTAGCGCGATATGACAAAGGAAAAAGATATAACAACCGAACAGGCGGATCTCTCCGGGGAAAATGCTGCGGTGGCCAATCAGGAACATATCGCTGTCCTTGAACAGGGTAGCGGTGTCTGGCACGAATGGCGGAAAAATAATCCGGACGTGAAACCGGAACTTCATGGTGCCGAGCTGGATAAGCTGGACCTCAGCGGGATGGATCTGCAAGGCGCAGATTTGGGTGAGGCAAGCCTGAAGCTCGCCAATCTCCGGGACGCGAATCTTCGCAGCGCTGATCTTGCCGGTGCAGACCTGCGGGAGGCGGATTTGCGCGGCGCGGATCTCACCGATGCTGTCTTGTCAAAGGCAGACCTTCGCTCCACGGACTTCCGCAAATCTGTTCTGGAGACGGCGAACCTTAGCGCAGCGGAACTGAGCGGCGCTTATCTTGATGAGGCGGACCTGAGCGATGCAAATCTTACCAGTGCCCGGCTTGTGGGTGCGGGGCTGAAAAATGCAGATTTATGCGGGGCGCACCTGGTCAAGGCGAATCTGCGCAAGACCGACATGCGCAAGGCAAAGCTGCGCAGGGCCAATCTTCACAATGCCGATCTGCGCAAGGCCAATCTACACAGTGCCGATCTGCGCAAGGTGAACCTGAGCGGTGCCAATCTGAGTGGAGCGGACCTGCGCAACTCACGTCTGAAGAAGGCAAATGTCACCAAGGCAAACATGCACGGTACCGACCTTCGCAAGGCAAATATACGCGGTACCGATCTGAAAACTGCAAAGGGCATAAAAAAATAACCTGATTATCCCCCCGCTGCCAGCTTCACTGGCGTAATGAAGTCATGCACGTGTTTCCAGGGATTCGTTTTCCTCATCGTTTGTCAGGCCCGCCAGTTCTTCCTCAATGTCGTCACGCAGACGCAGCTGACCTCTCTCTATCGCCATACCTGCTTTGGCGAGCAGGGTAAAAGTCAGCACGCCGATGGCCCAGATTGCCAGGCTAATACTGACCTCGGTCGCGTTGGGAAGGTATTCGAATATTTCACCAAGGGGTGTCGGGATGTACCCGGGGATGACCAGCCCCATGCCTTTCTCGATCCAGACGCCAATCACTGTCATTGCGCAGGCAATATTGAACAATACCTGGTTTCGCCTCAGGGAATGGATCATCAGTATTGTCACGGCGATCACAAGCAGTGCCAGTGCGGTCCAGATCCAGGGAGTCAGCTTCGCGGCCCCGTGCAGGCCGAAGAACAGATAGTGAGCCGAGGCGGAGTGAGTCCCCTCGAAGTAAAAGTCTGTAAACAGATCGGCGAGTACAAAAAACAGCGTAATCTGTAACGACACTGTCATGGTTACGCGCAGGGTGTCGATCGCGCTCTGCCGGACCGGATAGCCGACGAGCTTGCGTACAAGCTGCAGGATAATAATGGCAAGCGCCGGACCGGAACAGAATGCCGAGGCGATGAAGCGTGGCGCCAGCAGCGCATTGTGCCAGAAGGGCCGGCCCGTATTTGCAGAGTACAGAAAGGCCGTGACGGTGTGGATCGAAATGGCCCAGAAGATGGCGAGCATGATAAAGGGCAGATACGTCTTCAGTTTCGCCTCCCGACCCTGGTAGTGACTGAAGAGCAGGTAGAAGGAGATACCCAGGTTGAGCAGGAGATAGCCGCTGAGTACGACAACATCCCAGGCCAGCAGAGAGGCGGGAAAATTGAAGCGACCGATTAACGGGATCATATGCCAGATACGGTCGGGCCGGCCGAGATCCACAACAACGAACAGCATAGCCATGAGCACCGCTGTCACGGCCATGGTGTCACCCAGCAGGACAACATCACGGATGTCCTTGCGGTTGAATATATAGGCCGGGATCACCAGCATGACCGCGGCGGCGGCAACGCCGACCAGGAAGGTAAAGTTCGATATATAGAAGCCCCAGGAGACCTGGTTGCTCATATTGGTGACGACAAGACCGTTATTGATCTGGCCTATATAACTCCAGCCGCCCTGGGCAATGATCGCCCACAGGAACACTATCCATGCCCAATAGAGAAGTGAGCCCCGGAATAGCTCCCGAAAGGTGTCCCGGAAAAACAAAAGCAAGGCCATAGACTATTCCTCAGCGGTCACTGAAATACCAGAACTTCGGTTCCGTACCCAGGTCCTCCTTCAAACGAAACACCGCCTTGTTCTCCAGCACGTAGCGGATCTCGCTGTTCGGGTCCAGTAAATTACCGAAGATGCGCGCGCCCGTAGGGCAGGCCTCCTGGCAGGCTGGCTGTTGCCCCTTACGGGTGCGCTGGGTACAGAAGTGACATTTCTCCACGACACCGACGGGGCGCGGACGGTTTCCCAGATAGTTTGTATTCGGGTTGATTCTGTCTGCCGGGAGATCCGGTCGGGTCCAGTTGAAAAAGCGTGCCGAGTAAGGGCAGGCTGCCATACAGTAACGACATCCGATGCACCAGTCGTAGTCAACCACGACGATACCATCGGGTTCCATCCAGGTAGCCTCAACCGGGCACGCCTTGACACAGGGCGGGTTATCGCACTGCATGCACTGGACAGGCATGTAGTATTTCCCCTCCACGGGGACCGTTTCGTGATCGTAGTAGCGGTCCGCCAGTTCCAGATTCGTGTTGCCTTCATCCATTTCGAGTACATGGATATAGCGAATATCCGCTGCCAGATTGTTTTCTTCTGCACAGGCCTCAACACAGTCACGATAGCCCTTGCACTTCGAGATATTGATGGCATAACCGAAGATTACGCCTTCCAGTGGCGGCGTATCGATACAGCTAATCCCGGTTCCGTACTGTTGTTGTGCCTTGCGCTCAATTCTGCTGAGCGTCTCCTGAAGTTCCTCCGCTGTCATTCGCTGGTAGTGTTGCTGGAAAAAATCGGCAAATGCATCTCCCAGCGTCTTGCTACCCCACGCACCATGGGCGGAGGTGGCACACATAGCGGCGCCGGTCGTTATTCCCAGACGCTTCAGGAATGAACGGCGGTAGTAATCAACTGCATCTGGCTTTTTGCCGGTGTTTTTTTTGCTGGCCATGGCGCTTGCTCCTTTTGCCTTGATCTAACGGGCCCATAACCGGGGCGTCGCTGGAGCTTGATGCTCCTGCCTTTCCAGGCCAACGCGCACAGGTGGTATTGGCTTCGGCTGGCGTGGTTCCACGGCTGGTTTGTGGGGGTCGTGGCAGTGGGTACAGGCGAGAATGACTCGTTCATCCTGCCAGCCGCTTACCCGCTTTCCATGACCACCGAAATACCAGTCCTTTTGACGATCGGCATGGCAGGAACCGCAAATGAGATAAGATTGTTCGAAATCGATTTTTTCGTTACGAGACGTGCGCAGGACATTCATGTTTTCGGCGTCGTGACAGGTAAGGCACCAGAACCTGTTGCCGCCGTGATTAATTTCTCGTACGTGCCGTGTCTTCAGTCGGCGGGGTTCAGGATCAGTGTCGCCTTCCTCGTGGCAACGCGAACAGTCATCGAATTTCGGCTTCTTGTCGCGCGGCTGGAGCGTGAATTCCTGGGCTTCCGGGTAGAGCTGATATCCAGCCTGGCCCATATCGGCCTCCTCGGCACCAACGATGCCAGGTGTGGTGACTGCGGCAATTATCGTCAGCCAGCGCAACATTATAAGGGACCCCTCCTGCGTTCTCCGGGTTCTTGACCGAGGTGGCGTACTTGTTTTCTTGTTACTTTTTACTGTAGACGCAATTCAGTGAAATGTCATCCATACTCTTGCGCCTTCTTCTGCGTTGTGCGGGGATTGTATAAAACTTGTACGACATCCCCTGGCACGCCTTAAATACGAAGCCCTGTCCTCAGTGTATTTCTTCCAGCTGCTTTCCTTCCCCTCGACCTGGATATCATGAATCCATTGCCAAGGCATTGAAGAAAAACGGCATTCAGCCAATATGTGCAGACATACTATTAGTGCATGGTAATTAACTGATTAAAACTTGCTTATTTATTGGTCGGAAAAGTCCTGTGTTCAATAACCGCGGGCAACCCGCACTGCCGGGCCTGCACGCACGAGTGCAACTACATCAAGAATATCCTGTTCAATCCCGCGATGTGTCCTGCGTTGATGAAGGAGTATCTTCAGTTATAGATGTAATAAATCGACCCACTCGCCAGGGACGGGGAAATGAGGAAAAGTCAGGCTCCTGAAGTCAACAAAAGCTGCAGTTGTAGCCAAGACGCAATCTGCAGGTTGAGGGTTTCATTCTTACGCGCATACGGCAGCCACGTCTACAGCCCGTGTCCTTTTGCAGGTGTGTGATTCAGTTTGCCTTTGCGGGTCTCTCGATGCGCCCCGGCTCATGCAAAGACTTCCTCCGGCGTATTCTTGAAATTCTGTGCAAGGGTTGCGATGGTGATACGCATGATTTCACGGAAAACCTTGTCCCTGTCACTATTAACGACAATCGATATATCGGCATGATCCGCCTCGGAGAGAAGATAGGACTGCAATCGCCAGATTTCATCAAAATGCTTCAGGTAGCGCTCACCACGCCGCTGCGGTGCATCGCTGCCCCGGCCGCTTATCCTGCGTTGCAGTTGTTTGCGTTTAAGCACGCCCAGCATCACGGGTATCACGATGGCGTCATCGCTTTTTGACAGGTTTTCCACGATTGCCGGATGGATATGCACACCCTCGAGGATCAGCGATACTCGCTCACGCAGGGCCCGCTGGACAACGGCTTCAATTGCGACGGCGAGCAAGTCCGCCTGGCTTCGATAGCCATGTACCAGCAGCGTGTCCGACACCTTGTTACTAATGCTCTCCGGGCTGCCGGGGAGGGCCATCCAGGCCGTAAATGACGAGGTATGCAGAACCGGCATAAGCTGTTTGGGCATCATGATGCGCATGACCTCACGCAGCATGTCGGTAGACTGGGTGCGCACAATATCCAGGCGGTTTGCCAGCATGGTGGCAACGGTGCTTTTCCCGCAACCGGCCGTCCCGCCGATCAGGAAAATCAACGGCCTGCCACTGTTGACAAAGTCGCGCCATACCAGCCAGCGTTCGGCAACCTCCGGTCCCAGTTCGCTTGACTGGCGCAGGTACCTGTAGGTCAGTTTGGACAGGTGCCTGGATGTGATCTTTTCGATGCGCCGGTCAATCAGGTGCTTGTGAACGGTTGCCACGATATCCATGGCCTCCTCTGCGGTGACGCCGATGGTTTCAAGGCAGTGCTGGTACTCGAGTCTGGAAAACTGGGTTAACTGCCCGTCGCGCTGTTCCACCTCGATGGCAAAGGGTTTTTTCAGTTTTTCGTAGCGCGATATTACATCCGGATCAGTACCGGTCTTGAGCAGACCGAGGACCCTGTCCCGCAGTTCATTGGTCGTTATCTGCTGCAAGTCACCGAGGTCATGCCGGATTTTCGTGGCAAGATCATAGGCTGTATCAAAAGGCAACCCGGCATCCTGCAGGGAATGAGTCAGGATGCCGCGCAGGAACGGGACCAGCGTATGCTCATCCCGGTCTTCTACCAGAATTTTTGCCATGTATCATTCTCCCTGCCAGCGTATCCTTGATATGGCTAGCGGACGTGTATTGTGTGATGATAACGGTTTTACCCATTCCAGTTAAGATGTAGCCGCGAATGCGGGTCGGATTCCGGGAGGATAGTTGTGTTCAGAACAGCCGAGCTTGGTCAGAAGGTTTCGAAAAGTGAATTCAATGAGCGCGAGCCCCTGCTCAGGCAGGCCTTGCTTGAGGTGCAGGC
>JBATIF010000149.1:0-15607 GCA_049667605.1 Gammaproteobacteria bacterium | reverse complement strand
TATTGAATGGCAGAAGGCAGTAAAAACCAGTGCCTATTTTTTGCTCAGCGGGAGATTTGCATTCTGCCATGCGAGCACGCCGCCTTTCAGGTTGTATACCGGCTCGAATCCCTGTTTACGCAATTTGCTGCAAACACCTGTTGAACGCTGCCCGCTGCGGCAATAGACAATAAGGGGCTGCTTGCGGAATTTTTCAAGCTTGCCCAGGGTACTGTCACTATATTCAGGCAGGTGAACGGCGTTGACAATATGACCTGACTGGTAATCCTTGAGGTTACGCATGTCGATCATAACGGCATTGTCATGATTTAGCATGCGGGTTGCATCAACTGGCCCGACACTCTTTACGCCGCCTACGCGTTGCTGTATTTCACCAGCAACCAGCATTATCGTAATGCCTGCCAGTGCCAGAATCAGGAAGGGGTGGTTGCCGATAAATTCGCTTAGTTGAGTGATGTCCATATGGGTGACTTGTGATGTTAATCGAGGGCAGTTGATATAAGAAAGCCTTGCCTGGCTGGTTGGCGGGAACTACCTGGCTATCATTCCGGTCGGCTACAAAAAACCTCGCGCATCATGCTGATCAGGCGCAGGGTGCGACTGTCACCAACACGATAGTAGACCCGGTTGGCATCCTTGCGCGAGGCCAGTATGCCTTTGTCGCGGAGGATGGCGAGGTGCTGTGAAATATTACTCTGCGAGGTGCCGACGCGCTCAACGATATCCTGGACGCTGATTTCCTGGTCTCCCAGGGTGCAGAGGATTTTCAGGCGCAGCGGGTGCGACATGGCCTTCAGGGAACGCGAGGCGCGCTCAATATCTTCCTCGCGTGTAATCAATGCATCAGTGCTGATAACCATACCTCATGCCCCTTAAATCCCGTTATAATTCGTAGCTTACTGCATTCATTACTAAAACATTATACAATAATACACCGTTTGGGCTAGCGCCGCGGCGGCGTGTAACGGGTGCTTCCAGGGTCAGGGGGGTGCGCTGGCATCGTGACCGGGTTTTGTTTAGAGTCAGTCTAATAATTATGAGTGAGCAGCAATCATCCGGGTCAAGGGACAGAGCAGCAGCGCGGCCGCTGGTGCTGCTGATTCTTGACGGCTGGGGCTATAGCGAGACGCTACAGAATAATGCCATCGCGGCTGCCAGTACCCCGGTGTGGGACAGGTTGTGGACGCAGTACCCGAAGACCCTGATACGTACCTCCGGTGCTGCCGTGGGCCTGCCTGCAGACCAGATGGGCAACTCCGAGGTGGGGCATTTGAACCTCGGTGCGGGACGGGTGGTTTACCAGGAATTTACCCGGGTCGGCCGCGCCATCAAGACCGGCTCGTTCTTCAGCAATCAAACCCTGACCGGCGCCGTCGGCAAGGCGGTGGAAACCGGCAAGGCGGTTCATATCCTCGGTCTACTGTCCCCCGGCGGGGTACACAGCCATGAAGAACATATTCATGCAATGGTGAAACTTGCGGCGCAAGAGGGTGCCAGCAAGGTCTACCTGCATGCCTTCACGGATGGCCGCGACACGTCACCGCGAAGTGCAAAGTCTTCTATCCAGGCAATGGAGGAGGTATTTGAAGGGCTAAAGGGTTGCCGTTTTGCCTCCATCATCGGGCGTTACTATGCGATGGACCGTGATCACCGCTGGCCGCGCATCCAGGATGCTTATGATTTGATTACCCGGGGTGTGGCGCAGTACCAGGTCGCAGACGCGCAGACCGCGCTCGATATGGCCTACGCGCGTGACGAAGGTGATGAATTCGTCAAGGCGACAGCGATTGTGCCGCCGGGCACACAGCCGGTGCAGGTCGAGGATGGCGACGTTGTCATCTTCATGAACTTTCGCTCGGATCGTGCACGCCAGATCACGCGCCCCTTTATCGAGCCCGATTTCGACGGCTTTGAACGCGCCGCCAGGCCGGTACTCGGCAGCTTTGTGAGCCTGACCGAATACAACTCGGAATTCGACGTCCCTGTTGCCTACCCGGCAGAGCGGCTGAAAAATGTGTTTGGCGAGTACATTGCCGCGCACGGTTTGCGGCAGTTGCGGCTGGCCGAAACCGAGAAATATGCACATGTCACCTTCTTCTTCAACGGCGGCCGGGAAAACCCGTTTGAGGGGGAGGATCGTATCCTGGTGAAGTCGCCGATGGTGGCCACCTATGATCTGCAGCCGGAGATGAGCGCCCCCGAGGTGACTGACAACCTGGTCGCGGCGATCGAGGGGGGGATCTATGAGGTGATTATCTGTAATTACGCCAATCCCGACATGGTCGGTCATACCGGTAAGTTCGAGGCGGCGGTCGAGGCAATCGAGGCGATTGATGACGTGCTCGGACGGGTCTGCACGGCCCTGCAAAAAGCCGGCGGCGAGATGCTGATAACGGCTGACCACGGTAACGCAGAAATGATGATCAATAGCGAAACCGGACAGGTGCATACGGCGCATACAACCAACCGGGTGCCGCTGGTTTATGTTGGCAGGCCGGCGCAACTTGCAGAGAATGGTGCACTCTCGGATATTGCGCCGAGCATGTTGTACCTGTTGAATATGGAAATACCACCGGAAATGACAGGCACACCGTTGATTGATCTGCTGCCCGCCGGCCGCGATAGCGTTCAGCCGTCCGATAGCGTCGAACTTCAAGGCAGAAGTGCCTGACACCAGCCGGCTTTTCAGCAGCCTGCTGCTCGACATCGTCCACAGGACAGTCCAGGTCCCCGTTTTGCATATAACATCCGCTAGTTGTTTCCCTGTCGCTATCATGCTGGTGGTCTTTTTCCTTGTCGGCGCAGTGCATGCCGCTGATGATGACGGGGCCGCTCACACTGAAAAGCTTGAACTGCTGCGTGAACGCATCAGTGAGCTTAAAAACGAACTTGTGTCGATGCGTGGCCAGCGTGATGCCATGCAGGAGGAACTTGAAAACGCAGAGAAGCAGATCGGCGTTGTTACCGCGACATTGCGTGGTCTCGATAATGAGGCTGACCAGGCACGCAGGAGCATGCAGGAACTGCAGCGGAAGTTCGATGCAGAGCAGAAAAACCTGGAAAAGACACGCGTAATCATGGAAAGTGAATTGCAAATTGCCTACATGACAGGCAAACAGGAGAAAATAAAGCTTCTGCTTAACCAGGAAGATCCTGCAGCGCTCGCACGCTTGATGGTTTATCACGAGTATTTCATGCGTGCCCGAACGCGAGCCATGCAGGAGATCAAAGCCACGCTCGAACGGCTTGCAGGTATTGAGCAGCAACAGGCTGTAAAGCGAAAAGAGATCCAAAGCTTGATCGGGCAGCAGCAGAAAAAATCGTCACAACTGCTTGCGCAGCAGGACAGGCGACGCGAGCTTCTGGGGCTGCTGCAGGACAGATTGAGCAGCAAGACAGATCAGCTTGTTGCACTGGAAGAGGATGAGCAGCGATTGCAAAACCTGGTTCAGTCGCTGCAGCAGGCGATAAGGGATATTCCACTGGTGGCGGATGAAAATGCGTCATTGCCGTCACTCAAGGGCAAGCTGGGCTGGCCAGTGCCAGGCCTCATAACCGTGCATTATGGCGAACAGCACGCTTTTGGTAAATTGCATTCGCGCGGTGTACATATTGCTACTATTCCTGGTGCTGACGTACATGTAATTGCCAGGGGCCGGGTTATTTTCGCCGACTGGTTAAGGGGATTTGGCCTGCTACTGATCGTCGATCATGGCGATAATTACATGTCGCTCTATGGCCAGAACAGCAGCCTGTACAAGGAAGTCGGTGAGTGGGTGGCTCGCGATGAGGTAGTAGCCGCCGCGGGCAGCAGTGGCGGGCGTGACCAGGCAGGGCTTTACCTTGAACTGCGCAAGGATGGAAGGCCCTTTGACCCGGGCGGCTGGCTTCACTCTACACCCCGGTCTCTGTCAGCGGCAGACCGGGAGAGTCGCAGATAAGGGAATTATTGTATTTTCCGGCTGTCGGAGAAATGCTAACCCCGGTATTATGGCGCACGACTGAAGGCTTTCCCTGCCGCCGCCGATACCCCTGTAACCGGTCGTGTGATATTGTCACGGAACCGGATCTTTGACAGCCAGGGCCTTGAAGCAGGGCAAAAAACCAGTGTTCTCCGGATGGATAAAAATACATGAGATTCAAAAATCAGAATTATCTACTGCTGCTGACCGGTCTGCTGACCGGTGTACTGGTGTCAATCGGGCACGGGGTTCTCGCTGAGCGTGAAAATGATACTGCGCGGGCGACTTTGCCAATTGAGGAATTGCGAACCTTCACGGATGTTTTCGGGCGAATCAAAAACGACTACGTTGTTGATGTTGACGACAAGGAGCTGATTGAAAATGCTATCCGCGGCATGTTGTCCGGCCTTGATCCGCACTCTTCCTATCTCGATGCAGAGGACTACACAGAGCTCCAGGTTGGAACCAGCGGCGAGTTTGGCGGCCTTGGAATCGAGGTCGGCATGGAAGACGGTTTCGTCAAGGTCATTGCGCCAATTGATGATACACCTGCACAACGCGCCGGCGTCCAGGCCGGTGACCTGATTATCCGGCTGGATGATACACCGGTAAAGGGCATGTCGCTGAATGATGCTGTCAAGATCATGCGCGGCAAACCGGGTACGGATATCGGCCTTACAATAATCCGCGAAGGGCTCGACAAGCCGCTCAATGTCAGTATTACACGCGATGTAATCAAGGTAAGGAGTGTCAGGTCGCGCATGCTTGAGCCCGGCTATGCCTATTTGCGTATTTCCCAGTTCCAGTCAAAAACAGCTGACAATGTCAGCGATGCCATCGATGATCTGAAAAAGGAAAATAAAGGCACTCTGAAGGGTATGGTACTGGACCTGCGCAACAATCCCGGTGGTGTCCTCAGCGGTGCGGTTGCGGTCTCGGATGCTTTTTTGACGAAAGGGATGATTGTCTACACTGAAGGGCGTATTGAGGATTCACGTCTGCGTTTCAACGCAACACCGAATGATGTGCTCGACGGTGCGCCAATTGTGGTGCTGGTAAACCAGGGCTCTGCATCTGCATCGGAAATTGTTGCCGGCGCCCTGCAGGACCACAAGCGTGCGTTGATTCTTGGTTCCAAAACCTTCGGCAAGGGATCGGTGCAGACAATTCTGCCGCTAAGCAGTGATTCCGCACTGAAATTGACTACCGCACGCTATTACACGCCTAATGGGCGTTCGATACAGGCGGAAGGCATCACCCCGGATATAGAGCTCGAGCGCGTCAAGGTTGCGTCGGTCGAGGGTAATATAAAACCCTTGAAAGAAGCCGATCTGTCCGGTCATCTTGGTAACGGAAATGGTGACAGCGATTCCAGCGAGGATGATTCTGAAAATGATAAAACCGCCGGCGAAAAGCGGGAGGCCATGATCAAGGACGATTACATTCTCTACGAGGCCCTGAATCTTCTCAAGGGTATCGCAATCCTGCAACAGCGCATGCAATAAATTCACTGGCTCAGATGAGTACCCGGCCAGCCGCACTGCAGTATATTCTCGCGCTATGGCTGGCTCATTTTTCTGCAGCAGCCGTTGCTGATAAAGTTACACTGGATAATTCAGGAACCGGTCTGCCGGGTATCGCGCTGATTATCGATGACCTCGGTAATCAGGGTAAACAGGGCAGGCACGTGGTTCGTTTGCCTGGACCGGTTGCATGCGCCTTTCTGCCGCACGCGCCATTTACCGCAACACTGGCAAGGCAAGCACACTTGCTGAACAAGGAAGTGATGCTGCATTTGCCCATGCAGGCGGACAATCACGAGCATGCACTGAAAGAAAAAGGTGTACTCACATTCGAGATGACGCAGCACCAGTTCCTGGCTACATTGCAGGAAAACCTTGGGGCGGTGCCCCATGTGAGTGGAATTAACAACCACATGGGCAGCCTGTTGACCCGTCATCACGGACAAATGACGTGGCTGATGCAGTCAATCAGCGAGCAGGGTTCATTGTTTTTTGTTGACAGCCGGACAACAGATGAGACAGTCGCAGGCAGCACGGCGCATTCCTACGGTGTTCCGAGTGTTGAACGTAATATATTCCTGGATAATGATCCCGAACCTGAAGCCATTCGTGCACAGTTCCAGCGGTTGCTGGATATCGCGCGCAGGCAGGGAACGGCCCTGGGTATCGGGCATCCGCATGCGGCGACACTCGAGGTGCTGCGTGATGAAATTGGAAAGCTGGAATCACAGGGCGTGGAATTAATTCCGGTGGCGCGTCTGATTGAATTGCAAAACACGAGAAACAGATCATGGTACACGTACTTGTCCCGTTAGCGCAGGGCTGTGAGGAGCTTGAGGCCATCACGGTCGTCGATCTCCTGCGCCGTGCAGGTATCGAGGTTGTAACCGCCGGGCTGGATGAACAGCCGGTGCGTGCCTCGCGGGGTGTGGTTCTTATCCCTGATATGACACTGGATGAAGCCTTGCAAAGGGATTATGACATGGTCGTTTTGCCCGGCGGCTTGCCGGGTGCAGATCACCTGAAAAATGACGCACGCATCATCAAGATGCTGGTTCAAATGCGCGATGCAGGTAAATACACGGCCGCAATTTGCGCCGCACCTGCCGTGCTCGCAAAAGCCGGGCTGCTTGAAGGCAAGCGAGCGACCAGTTTTCCCGGCAGTCTGAACGCGGACAGTGTTCCCGGCCTGGAGTACGTCGAACAGCCGGTTGTTGCCGATGGAAAAGTCATTACTTCGCGCGGCCCGGGTACTGCCATGGACTTTGCACTTGAATTGATTGGCGTCCTCTCTGGCAAACAGGTGCGCGACGAAGTCGAGGCCGGCTTGCAGCGGCCGACAGGCTGACATCACCTCACAAGTGCGCCAGTCGCTGGTTATTTATTTTCCTGTACGGTTTGTAAAGCTGCAGATCATTATGACTGCCAAACAATGATGCGAGAAGTCGCTGTCTGGTTGTCGCGGGCTAGTCATCACTCCAGCACGCGAGCAGTATTGCAACACCCGGCACAGCCAGCATCCAGCTGAGCAGTGGTGCGCCCAGCACCATGGCGGGGGCGTAGCCATCCAGGCCATAGATGATTGCTGCGGCAAGAATCAGCCCGGTGCCGGTTATTGCGCTGATGGTGCGGCGGTTGGCGCGGCGGACTTCCTGTCGCAGGCGTTTCACTTCACTGGACTTCCATTCCAGCTGCAGTTTGCCGGTAGTCGCCTGTTCCAGCAGCCGGTGTGCCATTACCGGTATAGCAGGTAAACTGTTGCTCCAGCCCGGCGCGCTCTCCCTGATATTTCGCAGCAAGGCGCGTGCCCCGAGTTGTTCATTCATGGTGCGTTCAAGAAATGGCTTGGCTGTTTCCCAGAGATCCAGGTCGGGGTATAGCCGCCGACCCAGTCCCTCGATATTGAGCAGGGTCTTTTGTAATAACACCAGCTGCGGCTGAACTTCCATGTTAAAGCGGCGCGCGGTCTGAAACAGGCGCAGCAACACGTTTCCGAAGGATATTTCCTTCAACGGTTTTTCAAAGATTGGTTCACACACAGTACGAATGGCTGATTCGAATTCATCCACCCGTGTACCCGATGGCACCCATTCGGACTCAACATGCAGTTCTGCAACGCGCCGGTAATCGCGGTTGAAGAAGGCCATGAAATTTTCCGCCAGGTAGCGCTGGTCAACAGGATTTAATGTACCCATGATACCGAAGTCAACGGCCATGTAGCGGCCGTCATGGCCGACAAAAAGATTGCCCGGATGCATGTCGGCATGAAAGAAATTGTGACGGAAGACTTGCGTGAAGAAGATCTCGACGCCGCGCTCGGAAAGGGTTTTGAGATCAATGCCACTGGAGCGCAGCGCATCGATGTCGCTTATCTGGATACCATGGATTCGTTCCATGACCATGATGTCCTTGCGGCAATGAGGCCAGTAGATTTCCGGCACATAGAGGACATTGGTGCCGCTGAAATTACGGCGCAGCAGGGAGGCATTGGCGGCTTCACGCAACAGATCCAGCTCATCGTAGAGATTTTTCTCGAACTCGGCGACAACCTCGCACGGGTGTAGCCGATGACCCGGTTCCCAGTAGCGTTCGGCCATGCGCGCGATGGTATGCAACAAACGTATATCGCGGGTTATATATTCACGTACCCTCGGGCGCAGAACCTTGATCACCACGTCGGTGCCGTCAAGCAGCTGTGCAGTATGGACCTGCGCAATGGATGCCGATGCCAGCGGTTTTTCATCGAAATTCCGGAACACATTCTCGAGCGGCTGTGCGTATGCCGTTTCGATCATTTGTCTGGCCTCGCTGCCGGGGAACGGTGGTACACGGTCCTGCAGTCGTTGAAGTTCTTCGGCGATGTCGTCCGGCAGAAGATCCTGCCTGGTCGACAGTATCTGACCGAACTTGACATAAATCGGTCCCAGCTCCTCGAGTGTCTCGCGAATGCGTACACCGCGTGGTTGACGTGTGCGTGGCACCCAGTTCCAGGGAGCGATGTAGTAAAGAAATCGTACCGGGCGGAACAGGTGGGTCGCGAGGATGATTTCGTCGAGTCCGTGACGCAGCAATACATAATTGATATGCAGCAGGCGAAAGATTTGCGCAGGCCTGATCATGTTAGCGGTCCGGTTTAACGTGCGGCGTGTTTCGCAGGCGTTTTATGCGCGCCTCCATGCGCTCCACGTCCATGCTGAGCCGGCTTACATCTGAACTGAAATTTTCGGTTTCAATCCGTGACGGCAGGACGCGCAATTCTTCCTGCAGATATTCACCGATATCCTGTTCGAGTGTTGAGCGGCTGTGTTGCAAGGTGCTGCGTACACGGCGCGCGGTATTCCCCAGCCGGTGTGCAATAACGTCACCGGTGAGTTTAGACAGCTGCTCTTCCCAGTCGATATCCATCTCATCGAGGGTCGCCTTGAAGGCCTGACCGGTCTCGACATTGCCTTCAATGAGCACCTCACCCGAGAATAGTGATTTACCGGAATTACCGCCCACGCCCAGCTGCAGCATGCCCAGCGGTGTACCACGCAGCACGGTGTCGGCTTCACCTTCGAAGCTGTCTTGCAGGCGGATGCCCTGCTCACACGGCAGGATGAACAGCTTCAGATCAAGGCCACGCAGGTCAAGCGCGATGCACTGTCCGTCCAGCCGGGACATCCGGGCTGTGGCCTCCGGGTCCAGGCGCAGGTAGCGATTGATGGCCGATTCAAAACCGGAAATAACACTCGCTGGCAGCTTCATGGCGTGTCTCTCGCCGGGACGATAGTGAAAACCCGGGACGCTGCCCGGTGGTGGCCTAAAGTGATATGTATGTGCCTGTGCATCAAAACCTGTAGCCACTATGCAAGGCGACAATGCCGCCGCTCAGGTTGTGATAGTCGCAATTTTCGAAGCCGGCCTGTTCCATCATGCCTTGCAGCGTCGCCTGGTCCGGGTGCATGCGGATCGACTCGGCGAGGTAGCGGTAGCTATCTTCATCCCGGGCAACCAGGCGGCCCAGTTTCGGCAGTACGCTGAATGAGTAAAAATCGTAGGCCGGTTTCACTACGCTGGCAGGTTTCGAGAATTCCAGCACCAGCAGGCGGCCGCCTGGCCGCAGTGTGTGAAACATCGAATCCAGTGCACGTTGCTTGTCGGTGACATTACGCAGCCCGAAGGCGATGGTTATCAAATCGAAGTGGTTGTCGCAAAACGGCAGTTGTTCGGCATTTGCGAGCACAAAACTGACGTTGCCAATGACGCCGTGGTCGATAAGCCGCGAGCGGCCGTTTGCCAGCATCGCGGCATTTATGTCGGACAGCACCACGTGGCCGCTGCTGCCGACCCTGGATGCAATCAGTCGTGTCAGGTCGCCGGTGCCGCCAGCCAGGTCGAGCACTCGTTGCCCTGGCCGGAGCCCCGCCATGTTGACTGCGTAACGTTTCCATAGCCGGTGGATGCCGAATGACATCAGATCATTCATCAGGTCGTAATTGTCGGCAACGGAATCGAATACTTCGCGAACGTGCCCTGCCTTGTCCTTCACGGGGACGTCACGAAAGCCGAAGTGTGTGGTTTTGTCTGCCATATGAAGCTTGTTATTTACCAGTCATGAATCTACCGCATGCAGCCCGTGAATGCATGGGAAAAGAGCATTCGCCATACCAGGCAGGCAAGATTTTGTTATGTCCGGAATTTTGAATACCCCGGCGGCGCAGGGGGCGCAGCAGCATGGCTAGTCGGCCTGCTTGCGTTGGTGGCCTGCGGCCTCCAGTTTTTGCAGGTACTCCTGCCAGTATTTGTCCTTGTTTTTGCCCATGTCGTAGAGTGTTTCCCAGGAGTAGATGCCGGTATCGTGGCCGTCGTCAAAGGATGGCTGGATGGCATAACTGCCGACCGGTTCGAGCCCGGTGATTGCAACGTTTTCCTTTCCGAGTTGTAAAACGCCCTGCCCGGGCCCGTGGCCCTGCACTTCTGCGGAGGGTGAATGTACACGCAGGAACTCGGCGCTGAATTCAAAGTGTTCACCGTCTGCGAAGCTGATCTCCAGTGTTCTCGATTTCTTGTGCAAATTTATTTCAGTCGGTTTGGGTGTATCGGTCATGATGTTTATACCATTGTGTATGTATCGGGGCCTGATATCAGCTGTAACTAAAAACCCGGATGAACAGAATTTGCGGGTGTAACAGTCACGCAGTCATGCCGTGGTCAAGACTCATGTCATCCCTGTGTTGTTTGCGAATTGAAGATGCTTGCCAGGGACATCGCTGTGCCTGTCAGAGTATATACCTGCTCAGGTCTTCATCCTCCACCAGTGTATCGAGATGCTGGCTGACATAGTCGGCATCGATGGTGATGCTGCTGCCGGGCTTGTCCGTGGCCTCGAACGAGACGGTTTCAAGCAGTTTCTCCATCACGGTATGCAGGCGGCGCGCGCCGATGTTCTCGCTGCGCGCATTTATCCGGCTGGCGATCTCTGCAATGCGCTCAATGCTGTCCTTTGAGAATTGCAGGCTGACCGATTCCGTTCCCATCAGTGCAATGTACTGCTCGGTAAGCGAGGCATCCGGCTCTGTCAGAATGCGCACAAATTCGCTGGCGCCGAGATCGTCCAGTTCGACACGAATCGGCAAACGGCCCTGTAATTCCGGAATCAGGTCAGAGGGCTTGGACAGGTGGAAGGCACCGGAGGCAATGAACAGGATATGATCGGTTTTTATCATTCCGTGCTTGGTTGATACCGTGCAGCCCTCCACCAGCGGCAGCAGGTCCCGCTGTACACCCTCGCGCGATACGTCCGGTCCACTGCTGTCGCTGCGCCGGGTTACCTTGTCGAGTTCATCAATGAAGACGATGCCGTTCTGTTCGGTATTTTCCAGCGCGCTGTGTTTCAGGTCTTCCTCGTTGATCATTTTCGCGGCTTCTTCATCACAGAGCAGCTTGCGTGCGTCCCTGATGCGCAGCTTGCGTGTTCTGGTGCGGTCGCCGCCGATGTTTTGAAACATGCCCTGTAGCTGGCTGGTCATTTCCTCCATGCCCGGTGGCGCCATGATCTCGATACCTACCGGTGTTGCCGAGAGCTCGATCTCGATCTCCTTGTCATCCAGTGCGCCCTCGCGCAGGCGTTTGCGAAACTTCTGGCGGGTATCGGAGCCGCTAGTGTCCCGATCATCCGCCGCGAGGCTGCGGGCGGGCGGCAGCAGGGCATCGAGGATACGTTCCTCGGCAGCATCCTCGGCGCGGGTCTGCACCCTGGAGATGGCATTCTCGCGTTCCATCTTGACGGCCATATCGACCAGGTCGCGGACAATCGATTCCACATCACGTCCGACGTAGCCGACCTCGGTGAACTTGGTGGCCTCGACCTTGATAAACGGTGCCCGCGCGAGCCGGGCCAGGCGGCGTGCGATCTCGGTCTTGCCTACCCCGGTAGGGCCGATCATGAGGATGTTCTTCGGCGTGATCTCGGCGCGCAGCGACTCGTCCACCTGCATTCGCCGCCAGCGGTTGCGCAGGGCAATGGCCACCGCACGCTTGGCCGCATCCTGGCCGATAATATGCTTGTCCAGTTCCTGGACGATTTCTCTGGGGGTCATTTCAGACATATCAGGCGACTTTTCGGGTTATTAGGAGGAAATAAGTGTTATTTAAATACATTTAGCAGCATTTAGAGACTTTTCAGGCAATCAATCCAGCGCCAGTTCCTCGATGGTCAGGTTCTGGTTGGTGTAGACGCAGATTTCGGCTGCAATGGTCAGCGCCTTCTCGACAATGGCGCGCGCCTCCAGGTCGGTATTCTCGAACAGCGCCCGTGCCGCTGCCTGTGCATAGGGCCCGCCCGAACCAATCGCCATCAGCGCGTGCTCGGGCTCGATGACGTCGCCATTGCCACTGATGATCAGCGATGTGCTGGTATCGGCCACCACCAGCAGGGCCTCGAGATTACGCAGCATCTTGTTGGTACGCCAGTCCTTGGCAAGCTCAACAGCCGCACGGGTCAATTGGCCGCCAAACTCCTCGAGCTTGGCCTCGAACAGTTCAAACAGGGTGAAGGCGTCCGCCGTACCGCCGGCAAAACCGGCAATGACGCTGTCGTTGTAGAGGCGGCGGACCTTGCGGGCATTGCCCTTCATCACCGTGTCACCCATCGTGACCTGGCCGTCACCACCAATGACCACGCGGCCATTACGCCGGATGGAGAGGATCGTGGTACCTCGAAACTGCTTCACGGCCGTGCTCCTTGAAAATCGGGCGTACGATTGTACACCATTCATAAATGACAGCCCGGTATGAAATTAAAGGGGTTTTACGGGTCGTGATAGCACTCGGCGCCCGGATTTGCGTGCCCGCGGATGGGCCTTGTCGTAGACCTGGGCGAGGTGCTGGAAATCGAGGTGGGTATAAATCTGCGTGGTGCTTATATCGGCGTGGCCGAGCAACTCCTGCACCGCGCGCAGGTCACCGCTGGATTCCAGCAGGTGGCTGGCAAAGGAGTGACGCAGGGTGTGCGGGTGGAGGTCGCCGGGAACGCCCTGCTTGCGGGCCCATTGCTTGACGCGTTTCTGGATGGCACGGGCACCAAGACGTGAGCCGTTGCGGCCGGTGAACACGGCGGTCTCGCCGTCGGCAAGCTGCATCGGGCGCAGCTTCAACCAGGCCCGCATAGCCGTGACCGCCTTTTCGCCAACCGGTATGACCCGTGTTTTCGATCCCTTACCCGTGACTCGAACCATGCATTCACTGAGGTCCACTTCAGCGCAGTCCAGCGCGACGAGTTCCGCCAGGCGCAGGCCCGAGGAATACATCAGTTCGAGGATGGCAAGATCGCGTAGCGCCAGGGTGTCCACGGTGTTCACGTTCAGCATATGCGCGATGTCGTCGACGCTGAGCGTATCCGGCAGGTGTCTTTCCGCCTTCGGTGCGCTGACATCGAGGCCGGGGTTGAGGCTGACAGCCTGCTCCCTGAGCAGGTAATTGTAAAAACTGCGCAGCGCCGAAAGGCGTCTCTGGATACTGCGCCCACTGAGGCCGCGGCGGTGACAGTGTGCCGCATATTGCCTCACCTGGTGGGTGCCGAGTTTGTCCCATTGCCTGATACCGATGTCATTGCACCAGTTGAGCAGTTCTGCCAGGTCACGTTGATAATGTTTGCAGGTGTTGGCGGAAAGCCGTCGTTCCGTCTGCAGGTGATGCAGAAATTTGTTGATCCAGTCCTGTGAGAGATGCGCCACGGCAGGGGGCAGGCGGGTTAGTCCGTTACCGTGTTCCTGGTGTTTTCAGACAGCAGCAGGCCCATCAATTCACCCAGGTGTGTCAGGAACAGTGTACCCATGCCCGGGTGGAAGCGGCTCGGTTCCTGGCTGCCGATGGCCAGCAGTCCCTGTGCGCTGTCGCGGCCAAGCGGGATCAGCGCGGCTGACTCGATCGCCTCTGCCTGGTCACCGAAGAGATACGTTAACTGCTCTTTCTTGAAGCGCCCGCACTGCGGCTGGCATGACTTGAGGAAGGATTCGAAATGTACCAGCGCGGCGTCGGGCGCGTAGGTTTCGACGCCGCATTCGCGTGCCCGGGCATCCGCTATGCCGGCGAGACGCAGCGTGACCGTGTCGGCACTGAACTCGCCCTCGAGGTTGTCACGCAGGCTATCGAGCAGGTTTTCCAGGGAATTCGCGTTGATCAGCCCCAGGGTTAGCTGGTGCATGCGCTCATTCAGGCGATTGTTGTCGCGCGCGACGTGAACCAGGTCCATCAGCTTGCGTTTCAGCTGCGCATTCTGGTCACGCAGCACCTTGATCTGGTGCTCGACCAGAGAAATGGCCGGCCCGCAGCTGTGAGGAATCTCCAGGGATGCAAGCAGGCTGGGATTATTCTGAAAGAACTCGGGGTTGTTGCGCAGGTATTCCGCAATGGTTTTTTCTTCCAAAGGCAGTACATCCGACTGGGTCTGCTGAGATGTCGTCATAGCTCGATGTGTCCCTGGTAGACTGTGGTTGCCGGCCCGGTCATCATCACCGGCTCGCCTTCTCCTTGCCAGCTTACCATAAGTTCTCCACCGTTCAGGAATACTTTTACGCGCGTTTCAAGTCTCCCCCACAAGCGTCCAGCCACCACGGCTGCACAGGCCCCGCTGCCACAGGCAAGCGTCTCACCGGCGCCGCGTTCATGGACGCGTACACGGATGGAGTGGCGATCGACGATTTGCATGAAGCCGGCATTGACGCGATCCGGGAAACGCGGATGGCTTTCGATTAAAGGCCCGAGTTGTGCAAGCGGCGCTCGCTCAACATCATCCACCAGCAGGACAGCATGCGGATTGCCCATGGAGATGGCGGCGATTTCCAGCTCACTGCCGGTAACACGCAACGGGTAGCGCGTTGCAAAGCCCGGCGCATCGAAGGGGATTTCGGCCGGTTGCAGCCGTGGCACACCCATGTTGACGGTAACCTGGTCATCATCTTCCCGAAACAGTCGCAGCGGACCAGCGGCTGTTTCCACGCGCAGTTCGGTTTTGTCACTCAGGCCCTGCTCGTTGACAAAGCGCATAAAGCAGCGGGCACCGTTTCCGCATTGTCCGACTTCACCGCCATCGGCATTGTAAATGCGGTAACGGAAGTCCGCCTCGGCCGATGTTGCCCGTTCAACCAGCAGCAACTGGTCGCAGCCAATGCCGAAGTGCCGGTCTGCAAGCCGGCGGACCTGTTGCGCCGTCAGCGACACGGTCTGGTTGATGGCATCGATGACAATGAAGTCATTGCCGAGGCCGTGCATTTTTGTGAATTCGAGGCGCATCGTTTCAGTTCATGTCATTAGTGTCTTTCGGAAAAAACTATCTCGCGCAAAGGCGCAAAGGCGCGAAGATAAAAATCCAAATGCTTGCCACGGAGGGCACAGAGTTCACGGAGAACAGCGACAACTCTTTTATTGAGGCCACTTATTCCTGATTCAAAAACCAATATTTCCCGGTAACGACAACATTATTTTGTCTGTGCCACCTGTGGCAAGAAAATTTTGTGTTTCCTGGCGCCACTGCAGTACTTTTTCAGGCACGCTATTCGGGTAACAGTCGTTCACCGCGGTACAGGTCATCGATTGATTCGCGATCACGGATGACATGCAGCTGGTCACCGTCAACCATGA
>JBATIF010000148.1:0-2438 GCA_049667605.1 Gammaproteobacteria bacterium | reverse complement strand
TTTCATGCCAGGGCAGGGCATGGCATGGTTGTTAATGATTGCAGGCTGTTACCGGCCTGCAAACAGTTCGGGGTCGCTGTGATTCGGGGATGGCTGTGCCGGGGTTATTTCCGGCAGGCACTGAATGGTGCCGAGGAGAGGACTTGAACCTTCCTTGAAACCGCCATTTCTTATAATGAAAACAGTACGTAACGAATTTTAGTTTTAGCTGCGTTCCACTCACGTTCCACGTCGATTCTTGCCGATGCTCTGTTGGGCCGCCGGAATCCTGGTATTTTTTCGTGCCCGTCCCCCAGGGCTTGGCAGAAGTCTTCCTGGTGCAGACGTTGTACTTCACCGCGTTCATCCCATAGGCGATCATAGCGCTCAATCTGCGCATAGAAACGCTTTTCAATGCAATTCAATATCGACGACGGGCAAGCCTATTTGTTTGGCCAGATGGCTGGTAAATGTCTCATAGGCCGGCAGATGACGATAGTCCGTCAACTCGAATTTCAGGATATGACTGGAGGGGGCTTCGCCCTCGGGGAGGAAAGTGTGACCGTCCCGGATCAACACAGGACATTTATCCTGTGCCCCGGCCAGTGACAGCCTGGGTCGTTTGGCCTTCGGCCAGGCCGCATAGATCTGGCCGCGCCGGGCCACCAGACTAGCCAATTTCTCATCCGGGAGTGGACGGTAACTTCGATTTTCTGACGGCTTCCGCTCCGCGGGCAGGATAGAGAGTGCACCGGACTTAATCAGAGTTGCCCTAAATGAGAGTTATATTAAGTGGGGAGTTTCTTGTTGGTTGATGCGTCAGACTGGCCAAATCCCGATATGAAAACATGCTGGTGTTTCTCTTTAGCCTGTTCCACCCACCGCCCATAGTGGCGCATGATCATCTCGGTAGTTTTGTGACCCATCTGCTGCGCAACGAACAGCGGATTCTCACCACCTGAGAGGAGCTGGCTGGCGTAGGTGTGCCGGGTCTGGTAGGGGTTGCGGTACCGTACCTTGGCGCGCTTAATAATGTATTTCCACGGCCGTTCCAGGTGTTCATAGTCGATGAGTGGTCCACGCTGCCTCAGGCGAACGAATACGAATTCGCCTCCCACAAAGCTGTATTGTTTTTGATCTTGCAAAGCGTCCAGAGCTGTCGGAAGAAGGATGACGTCTCGAGTGCCTGCCTTCGTTTTCGTTTCCTTGAGTTTTCGTTCGACAACGGCGCGCTGAACCCGAACGGTTCTATTACGCCAATCGATATCGCCCCATTTGAGGCCGAATAATTCAGATGTACGCAATCCTGTATAGAAAGCGAACTGCAGCAGGTTCCGAATCCGTGGGTCGTATTCTTTGGCGACTGCTAACATAGCTTTTATTTCGTCATCGGTGAACGGATCGACCATGTAGTCCGTTTTAGCCTGCTTGCGGCTGACCAGTTTGCTGACCTTTATCTTGTCGAGCGGATTCCTGTCGATGATGTCATCGTTCAGGGCCTGATCGAGAATTGCACGAAGTGGGGTAAGGTCGTTACGGATACTCTTTAAGATACCCGTGCGGTTTCGAATCCAGTCGCGAATCGCCTGGGGAGTTAGATCGCGGGCACGATAGTCGCCAAACTCGGGAATCAGATGAGCTTGGCAGCTCTTGTTGTAACAACGGTGGGTGCTATGCGGGTGGGTCCGCTTGATGTCTTTCAACCAGTTTTCAAGCAACTGCTTAATCGTGATATTGGAAACCGCGTGACCAAATACCCGGGCTCGCTTCGAATCGGGAAAGTATTCATCGTAACGGAAAGTCTGGCGCTCAATGGCGCCCTCTACTTCGGCCTTTAGGTTGATAGCATAGCGCTGATCACCCTTCTTGTCGGGATCGAGGCTAGAGAGTGTTTCTTTGCATTGCACGCCACGATATTGGAATTGAATTTCTATGGAACGTACACCGCTTGCATAGTCCCTGATCCTTACGCCTTGCGCGAGCTTAATAGACCGTTCTCTACCCATTTTTCCACCGCCTCTGTGTTGATCCAGAGATTATTGTTTCGGACCTGGCAGTGGATGCCATCCAGCCAAATCCCCTTTTTTCGCCTTGCATGTACTGCATTGGCTGTATCTCCGGAAATGTTGCAGTACTTCGGTAATTTAACCCATTTCATTATGCCGATCGCTCCTGCTTGCATGGTCCCGCTAAGTCTGGAATTCGCCAGGACGGTCTCAGCTATCTTGGAGCAGGACTTGTTCGAAGTCAGGCTCGAAAGCCTGTCCCGAAAGTCGATGTTTCCAGCTTGATTTATCGTATTACTATCTGTTAAGCGCTAGCAGGTTCGGCCCCACTGAATTCAGTTCATTAGGTTGCCCCCGTGTTTGCGAAACCACTGAGGTAATTCACTATAAGCGACTTTGCCAAATTCTGAACCGAATCCTCACCAACATCACCGAGTTTTTGAGTGATTCCCA
>JBATIF010000147.1:0-6453 GCA_049667605.1 Gammaproteobacteria bacterium | reverse complement strand
GCTCGCGCTGGACCTGCTGCCGCCGGCGAAACGCCTGCTGACGCGCATGACCATGGGCCGCGGTGGCAAGACACCGCGGCTGGCACGCGGCTTGCCGCTGTAGGTGCGCCTTGCTGGCGTGATCGCTCAGGCGCAGGTGAATATCGCGGATTAGATCCGCTCCTGCAGGTTTGTCGTATTATTGTGGGAACGCTTCTCAAGCGCGATTGTGCTTCATGCAGGGTTATCGCGGATTAGATCCGCTCCTACGGTGGGTTGGTGTTGTAGGAGCGCACCTCAAGCGCGATCAAGTCGTGCACAGATGCACATTGCGCCATCAAGGTGCTCCTGCGGGGTAAAGTTTTAATCGGGAAAGGGTATAAAAAGAATTCATGAGCCAGTTCGAAGTCATTATTATCGGCGGCGGGATTGTCGGTGCGGCAACGGCCTGCGCGCTTGCGCTTGATGGCGTGACGGTTGCCCTGGTCGAGGCGCAGGCACCGCCCGCTGGCGGACCGCGGGCACGTGATCCGCGCATGTACGCCATCACCCGGGCCTCGGAGCGTATCTTCAGATCCCTCGGAATTTGGGATGCAATCCTTGCACAAGACGCCAGTGCCTTCACCGATATGGAAGTCTGGGATGCACAGGGTTCGGCCCGGCTTCACTTCGATTGCGCCGAGCTGGGTGAACGCTGCCTGGGCTACATTGTCGAGCCGCGCAGTATTCATTCCGCACTAATGTCCAGGCTGGATGAGCTCGAGGGCGTTACCCTGTATTGCCCGAACCGTTTCGAGTCTGTGCATGTCACCGAACGCCAGGCAGACGTGCAACTCGATGATGGCCGGCGGCTAACGGCCGCCGTGGTGATGGCGGCTGACGGCGTGCGCTCGCCGCTGCGTACTGCCGTGGGCATCGAAGCCCGGCGCCACGATTACCGGCAAAGCAGCCTGGTTGCACTGGTAAAGCCCGCCGATTCGCATCTTGATACGGCCTGGCAGCGGTTTCTGCCGGGCGGGCCGTTGGCGTTTTTGCCGCTCGGCGATGGCTGGTGTTCCATCGTCTGGACCATGCCATCGACCGAGATAGATCGTGTACTGGCGCTGGACAAGCCGGCCTTTCATGCCGGGCTGGCAGCTGCATTTGCCTCAAGGCTTGGCGAGATTGTCGATTCAGGGGAGCGCCAGGCCTACCCGCTGAACCGGGTGCATGCCGATCACTACGTGAGTGCGCGGCTCGCCCTCGTTGGCGACGCGGCGCATGCCATTCATCCGCTGGCAGGCCAGGGCGTCAACCTCGGGTTGCTGGATGCGGCAGCCATTGCTGAAGTAATCAGCTCGGCCATCAAGGCCGGCAAGGATCCGGGCGCCATGGCGGTGTTGCGCCGCTACGAGCGCTGGCGGCGCAGCGATGTCGTGTTGATGATGGCGGCGATGGATGGTTTGAACCGCCTGTTCAGCAATGCCGATCCCACGCTCGGCTGGATACGCAATTTTGGCCTGTCGCTGTTCGGCCAGGTCGGTCCGGGCCGCCACCTGTTGATGCGTCATGCGATGGGTCTCGGTGGTGATCTGCCGGCGCGGGCACGCAAAGAGCGGGCCGGGGAGCCGCTTCCCGCCTGAGCTGTGGACGCTAGCTGTCAATATAAAGGCTTGTTATTGCTCGCTTAATTGTTTGCGTTCGTGCGTTCTGCCTATAAATGCCTGTATATATAGATGCGACCGTGTGCCGGTCCGCACGGGATGGGCAGGTGATTGGGGGGCGAGGCAGGTGAGTGATAATCCACCTGAAATATGGAACTCGTCCACCGGCAGGAGTATATTTGTCGTTCAACAAATCTCTGCTACGGGAGAGGGTCCGGGCCGGCTGCCCAGGACCGCCGAAGGCGCAACACGCTCGGAAACGCTCAGGCAAAAGGACTGTAGCACTAGTTGACTCTGGAGAGAGGCCGCCATGCGGTCCACCGAAGGGGACAGGCCGCCGTCTATGGAGGCTGACTCTCTCAGGTTAAAGGACAGAGGGGCGACGGCATGCACACGCGGCCGTCGCCCTTTTTTATTGCCTGCAGGTGTTGCTGGAACCGGGAGATTGCCTGGTTATTTTTGTTGCTTGCATCGAGGACGCATCAGGGGTTTGGGAAAGCGAACGATTAACAAGCCACGCCGGGATTATTTGAGGATAACGACAGAGACATTGACGATTATGACTAACAGAACACCCCTGTTTGATGAGCATGTTACCGCCGGCGGCAAGATGGTTGATTTTGCCGGTTGGGAAATGCCGATCAATTACGGCTCGCAAATCGAGGAGCATAACCAGGTGCGCACCGATGCCGGTATGTTCGATGTGTCACACATGGTGGTTGTTGACCTGGAAGGCGAGCGCAGCCGCGAGTTTCTGCGCTACCTGCTGGCCAACAATGTCGACCGCCTGAAAGACAGCGGCAAGGCGCTCTACAGCTGCATGCTCAACGAGGACGGCGGTGTTATCGACGACCTGATCGTATATTTTTTACGCGATGACTTTTTTCGCATGGTGGTCAATGCGGGGACCCGTGAGAAGGATCTTGCCTGGCTGGAAAAGCAGGCCGCCGCATTTTCCGTGAGCGTTCGCGAGCGCCCGGAACTTGCCATGATCGCGGTGCAGGGCCCGAACGCACGCGCCAAAACATTACCACTGCTGGCCGAATCCGTGCGTGCGGCGGCGACTGAACTAGAGCCGTTTTTCGGCGTGTTCGACGGCGAATGGTTTATCGCCCGCACCGGTTATACCGGTGAAGAGGGTTTCGAGATTATATTGCCGGCTGATGAGGCCGCCGGTTTCTGGCGGCGCCTGTTTGACGCCGGCGTCAAGCCCGTCGGGCTGGGTGCCAGGGACACCCTGCGGCTCGAGGCCGGCATGAACCTGTACGGTACGGATATGGATGAGACTGTTACACCGCTGGAAGCAGCGCTCGGCTGGACAGTCGCCTGGGAACCGGCGGATCGTGATTTTATCGGCCGTGCCGCGCTCGAAAAACAGCGCGAACAAGGCGCAAAACTCAAGCTGGTCGGTCTGTTTCTTGAAGTCAGGGGTGTCTTGCGTAACCACCAGAAGGTCATTGCCGGGCCGGGTGCCGAGGGCGAGATTACCAGCGGCAGTTTCTCGCCGACCTTGCAGCACGCCATTGCGTTTGCCCGCGTGCCGCGGGAAACCGGTGATGTTGTCCATGTGGAAATCCGCGGCAAGCTGCTCCCGGCCCGGGTCGTCAAGCCGCCGTTTGTCCGCAACGGCAAGGCACAGATCGAACTCTGAGGGTACCGGTCGCTTTTATTTTTTCAAACAATCGAACAAGTGAGGGAATCATGAGCAACATTCCTGTTGAGATGAAGTATGCGAAGACTCACGAATGGGCCCGAATCAATGACGACGGTTCCGTTAGCGTGGGCATATCCGACAGTGCCCAGGACCAGTTGGGCGACATGGTATTTATCGAGGTGCCGGAAGTCGGCCAGACGCTGACGGCTGAAGAGGCCTGCGCCGTGGTGGAATCCGTGAAGGCGGCGTCCGACGTGTATTCGCCGGTTGGCGGTGAAGTCGTCGAGGTCAACGGGCGTCTTGCCGAGACCCCTGAGACAGTCAACCAGGATCCCTATGGAGAAGGGTGGATCTTCCGTCTCAAGGCATCTGACGAGGGCGAGATGGCTGCCCTGATGGATGCCGATCAATACGAGGCGTTTCTGGAATCTGAAGGACACTGATTCCCGCAACACACCTGTCAACCTGCAAAACGGCCAGAGACCATGCCCTTTATACCGCATACAGAAAATGATGTTCAGGAAATGCTCGACGCGATCGGCGTTGCGCGTGTCGAAGACCTGTTTGATGAAATTCCTGCCAGCCTGCGCATCGGCAAGTTGACCGGTGTGCCGGAGGGCCTGAACGAACAGGGTGTAACGCGCCTGATGATGGAGCGCGCCGAGGCCGATGGACGGCCGTTGTGTTTCATGGGTGCGGGCGCCTATGAACATCACATACCGGCCGCCGTATGGGAGTTGACCACGCGCGGCGAGTACTACACTGCCTATACACCCTACCAGGCAGAGGCCAGCCAGGGCACGTTGCAGCTGCTCTATGAATTCCAGACCATGATGGCAGGCCTTACCGGGATGGATGTCTCAAATGCCTCGCTGTATGACGGTGCCTCCGGCCTGGCTGAGGCTGTGCTCATGGCCGTGCGCAGCAATCGCAAGTCAAAATCACACCGTATCCTGATGCCGACCACGGTACATCCGCAGTACCGCAAGACTACGCATAGCATCGTCAATAACCAGGGCATCGAGCTGATCGAAGTGCCTTACAGCGCCGAGGGCGGCCATACCATTCCGGAATCTTTGCAACAGTTCGAGGGTGAGGATATTGCAGCGCTGGTTATCCAGCAGCCGAATTTCTTCGGCATTCTCGAGGAAGTCGATGCCCTGACCGAGTGGGCGCACAAACAGGGTGCATTGGTGATTGCCGTCACAAACCCCACATCACTGGCGCTGTTGAAGCCGCCGGGTGAGTGGGGCGAGAGCGGTGCCGATATTGCCTGCGGGGAAGGCCAGCCGCTGGGTGTGCCGATGATGGCGGGTGGCCCGTATTTCGGTTTCATCTGCTGCAAGCAGGCACTGGTACGCCAGTTGCCCGGGCGCATCTGTGGCCGCACCGTCGATCGTGATAACCGCGTTGGCTACACGTTGACCCTGCAGGCACGGGAGCAACATATACGCCGCTCCAAGGCGACTTCCAATATTTGTACCAACCAGGGCCTGCTGGTGACCGCGGCAACGATCTACATGTCACTGCTCGGTGCAGACGGCCTGAAGCGGGTGGCGCAGGCCTGCCATGCCAATACCCGCAAGCTGGTCGAGGCACTGACCGCAAATGGCTGTGTTGAACCGCTGTTCAACCGTCCGTATTTTCACGAGGCGGCGCTGCGCTTCTCGCTGCCGCTGGAAAATATCATGCGGCCGCTGCACGCGCATAACCTGCTGCCGGGATACGTGCTTTCGAACGACTACCCGGAACTGGATAATGTACTGCTGGTATGTGCCACCGAAACGCGGGAGGATGCGGATATCGAAACCTATGCGAGTCACATGAACAGGGTCATTGCATCGCAAACCGTGGCGGATTGCACGCTACAGCCGAAAATGGCGTAACCACCAACTCACTGATTTTTTAAAGAACGCAACAGGGGGAAGAGGACATGGCAACAGTAACCTTGAACGGGAATGCATGTAATACCAGCGGCGACCTGCCCGCCGTAGGCACGGCCGCGCCGGATTTTCACCTTGTGGACGGCAAGCTGAACGATGTACACCTTGCTGATTACAGCGGTAAAAAGAAAATACTCAATATCGTACCGAGCCTTGACACGCCGACCTGTGCAACCTCGACGAGGAAGTTCAATGAACGGGCAGCCGGCCATGATGATGCCGTGGTGCTGGTTGTTTCCGCAGACCTGCCGTTTGCGCAGGGCCGCTTCTGCGGCGCCGAGGGCCTGAAGAATGTGATCCCGCTGTCACTGATGCGCTCCGGCAATTTTGCGAAAGACTACGGTGTGCTGATCACCGACGGCCCGCTGGCAGGCATTACCGCCAGGGCCGTTGTCGTTATCGATGCAAACGACAAGGTGACGTACACGCAGCTGGTGAAGGAAATAGCCGATGAACCGGACTACGATGCGGCGCTGGCTGCCCTGTAATTTTCTTCGAGAGGCAGTATAGATTGCAGTTACCTGATTAACTCCTCTCCCTAACCCTCTACCGCAGGGACAGGGGGTAAAAGGACATTAACCCGGATACGAGACATGCTGATATTTGAACAATCCCGCGAGGGGCGCACTGCGCCGGCACAGGCACCGCAGTCATATGCAGAGACGCCTGACATACCTGCAGAGTTGCTGCGTAAGCAGCCTCCGCTGCTTCCGGCCGTCTCGGAAATGCAGGCCGTGCGCCATTTCACCCGGCTGTCACAGAAGAACTTCGCCATCGATACCAATTTCTACCCGCTGGGTTCCTGCACCATGAAATACAACCCGCGTGCCTGCAACAAGCTGGCCATGTTGCCGGGTTTTCTTGCGCGTCATCCGCTGGCGCCGGTGTCCATGGGGCAGGGGTTTCTTGCCTGTATGTATGATTTGCAGGAGATACTCAAGGATGTAACCGGGATGCCGGCCGTGTCCCTGACGCCGGCCGCCGGTGCGCAGGGCGAGTTTACCGGTGTCGCGATGATTCGCGCCTATCATGACGCGAACGGCGACATGGAACGCAATGAAATCCTGGTGCCGGATGCCGCGCACGGTACCAACCCGGCAACGGCAACCATGTGTGGTTACAAGGTGCACGAAATCCCGACCGATAAACAGGGCGACGTTGACCTCGAGGAACTGAAAAAAGCCGTCGGTCCGAAGACGGCCGGTATCATGCTGACGAACCCCTCGACACTGGG
>JBATIF010000146.1:0-3814 GCA_049667605.1 Gammaproteobacteria bacterium | reverse complement strand
ACCTATCATAGATAGATTCGAGGATCATTAAATCCAGTCCTCGGTGATTGTTACGGGTGGGGTTGATCTACCCTCCCGTAGGCGCAGCCGAGCATCGCAGGGAAAACCGGATGAAGCATGCGCCCTGTTTGAGCTTTCGAGCGTAGCGAGATTGCGAGTTGCGCATGCGCCGGTTTTCGCGAGAAGCGCACGGGCAAGGCTGCGAAGCGGCCTTGTAGTTCAAGTCGCGGGCTGTGCCTCCGGGCCGCCTTTCTTTTGGATATTTTTCTTTGGCGGAGCAAAGAAAAGCACCACGTTGTCAGGCAAAGCAGATGCCGACTAGATATCCCTCTCCTGAAGAATTCCGCTCTCGCCCTCGAGCCGGCCAATCAGGACAGCCCCACATGAATCACTGAACACATTCACACTGGTCCTGAGCATGTCGAGGATACGGTCAACGGCAAGAATCAGGCCGACGGCCTCTACAGGCAGGCCAATCGCGGTGAGGATGATGGTAATGGCGACCAGGCTCGCTGCCGGTATACCCGCCACGCCGATGGAGGTCAGCAGGGCTACCAGCACTACCGTGAACTGTGTCGCCAGGGTCAGCTCCAGGCCATAGGCCTGGGCAATAAACATGGCGGCAACGCATTCGTACAGGGCGGTGCCGTCCATGTTGACGGTGGCCCCGAGTGGCAACACGAAGCTGCTGGTGCGATTGGAGACCCCGGCATTTCTGGTCACGCATTCCATGGTAACCGGCAAGGTTGCCGATGATGACGCCGTGGAAAATGAAGTCAGCAAGGCCGGCATCATTGCACGGTAATGCCTGAGCGGGTTGACCTTGCCAACCACTATCAGCAGCAGCGGCAATACAATCAGGAAATGTGCCGCCAGCGCCAGAATCACGGTGAGGAAAAATGCCAGCAAGGGTGCAAGTGCGGCAAAACCGGTTGACGCTACGACCTTGGCCACCAGTGCAAACACGCCGATTGGCGCAAACAGCATGACCCATTCCGTGATTCTCATCATCACGTCGAAGACACCTTGCCATAAATCTCTCAAGACGGTCCCGCCCGGTCCGGATAGTCGAGACATAAAGTAACCGAACAACAGGCTGAAGAAAATCAGCCCCAGCATCTGTCCCTCGGCCGCAGCGGCGACGATATTGGTCGGGACCATGCGCAGGAATATTTCAACGACATCTTCAACGCCACGGCCCGATACTTGCTCGGCAACAAAACCACCATCAACAGACTGCGGCAGGATTTCCCGGGCAGGTTCACCGTCCACAATCCCGGGCGCGATAATATTCACCAACAGCATGCCGACCAGGATCGCAAACAGGCTGGTCGTCAGGTAATAGAGGAGAGTCTTGCCGCCAAGCCGCCCCATGGCGCCACCTGCACCAATTCCGGCTATGCCCGTGATAATAGAAGACATAATCAGGGGAACGATGAGCATTTTCAGGGCATTCAGGAACAATGTGCCCAGGAAGGTATAAATATCAAAAAAGCGTATGCCGAGAAAACCGCTATCCATACCGGTTGCAAGGCCGATGATGACAGCCAGTACCAACGCAATCAGAATCTGCCAGTGCAGCTTCATTAAAACCCCGGGATCAGGCTGTTATTGATAGTCGCGTTCCGGTATCTGAATGCTTGCTTTTTCATTCAAGGCGGCCATTACAGCAGACATGTCGGTTGAACCCTGAACCTTGCCCAGCTGCTGTACCAGTTGCATGCGCGCGGCTTCATCCAGGGATTCAAGCTGGCCATCATTGACCTCTTCCAGCTGGACGATCGCATAATTACCATCTTCCATTACCAAACCATCCGAACTGACCCGGCCATCCTTCGGTGCGGCCATGGAGAAAATCTTGCTCACGAGGCTTCTCTGTGGTGACGAGGCATTTCGGTTAAGTAATTTAGTCCGCCCTGTCTCAAGTGCCTGTTGACGGGCAATCTGCTCCAGTGTCGTGCCAGCCTGCAGGGATGCCAGCAATTCGGCCCCTTTTGCCTTTGCCAGGGAGCGCGCCTGCTCATCTTGCAAACGTTGCCTGATGTTTTCGCGTACATCCGCAAGCGGCTTCGGCTCAGCCTTACGGTGTTCAAAAACACGAATTACAAGCATATTATTATCCCCAAGCTCCAGGGTATTACTGTTATTACCGCCCAGCAATACATCGTCACTGAAAGCGGCCTCGATTACTGAAGCGTTCTCCCCGATACCCGGACCACCATCAATGCCGAGCCAGTCACTTTCCCGTATCGCCAGACCAAGTGCGTTGGCAGCATCCTGCAGCGTATCCGGGTGCTCGAAGGCCAGGTTGGAGAGGATTTCAGATTGTTCGTAGAAGAGATCGCTGCGTTCCTCACTCAGGAACTGGTTGGCCAGTATCTCCCTGACCTCCTCAAACGATTTGACAGTTTGCGGCTTGATCTCGAGCAGTTCGATAATATGAATACCGTATGCTGAGCGAATAGGCCCGCTTGTTTCGCCAACCTGCATTCCAAAAACGGCATTCTCGAATTCCGGGACCATGATACCGCGGGCGAAGAATCCGAGATCACCGCCACTGGATGCCGAACCAGGATCCTCTGAAACCTCGCGTGCGAGATCAGCAAAGCTCTCGCCGGCATCCAGCCGCTTTATAATCCCGTCAGCCTTGCGGGTGGCTTTTTCGATGGTTTCCTCATCTGTATCCTGAAACATCACCAGGATATGACGTGCATGACGCTCTTCTTCGCTGCTAAAGAGTCCGGATTCCTCCTCGTAGAGGTCCCGAAGCGTCTGTTCATCCGGTAGCGAATTTACCGCAAGCATCGCTGCATTCAGCTCGAGATATTGAAGCTTGACCTTTTGCGGACTCATGAATTCCTGGCCATGGGTTTCGTAATACTGTTCGATATCGGCGTCAGTCACCTTGACCTCGCTCATGAATGACGAAGTCGGCAGTATTAAATAGCTGAAACGCCGTTGCTGACCCTGCAATCGATAAGCCAGCTCAAGCTCATTCGGCGTAGCTGCCGCCGTCACTTCAATGCCCGAGCGCAGCTGCTCGGATATAATTCCCCGCCGCAATTGGCCTTCAAATTGGGCCGGGGACATCCCCTGATTGGCGAGAACCCGTTCATAACGCTGTTTTGAGAACTTGCCATCAGCCTTGAAAGAATTTATGGAATTGATTTGCGCAGCCAACTGCTGATCACTGCTGGCAAAGCCCGCATCAGCGGCCTCTTGAAAGAGTAATTCTTCATTGATGATTTGCCTCAGTGCAGTCTTCCTTAATACGGATTCATCGATCATGGCAGGATCGAAAGAACTGCCCATCATTTCCTCCATACGCTTCCTGAGGCGCTGGTAGGCGAGATTTTCCTGGCCGCTGCTTATCTCGACGCCATTGACGGAGGCAGCAAAAATAGCCTTGTCGCTCTCGAGGTAGGAATTCAGACCAAAAAATGCAAATGCGATACAGAGGATAGCGAGTATGATCCAACCCACGATCCCCATGACGCGTTCTCGGATTGCCAGTAACATATCTTAATCTCTCGGCAACATTTATCAGTGTCGCAGTTCAGTATTCAAAACAAAGAAAGGGCACCGCAAGGTGCCCTTCGATGTTCACTATGGCGGAGTGGACGGGACTCGAACCCGCGACCCCCGGCGTGACAGGCCGGTATTCTAACCAGCTGAACTACCACTCCAGATCCTTGGTGGGTGCTGAGGGGATCGAACCCCCGACATTCGCCTTGTAAGGGCGACGCTCTCCCAGCTGAGCTAAGCACCCGAAGGCGCGCTAGTTTACGGCATCCTTGAAGGCTTTGCCAGCCTT
>JBATIF010000145.1:0-1841 GCA_049667605.1 Gammaproteobacteria bacterium | reverse complement strand
CCAGGCACAGTTTCAGTGAACTGCCCATGCCTGTCATCTCGTGCGCACCGAGTTTCTCCAGGAAGCGGTTCAATGAGTCGCCGCGATGCGAGCGGCTGCCGACAACCATGACGGGGCCTTCGCCAAGAGAGCGGACATGAATGGCAACCGGTGCTTTGCCTGCTTCCTGTTTCAGCGCGCCGCGACCACGACAGGCAAGGTAACTGACGCCGCTGACCGGCACATGCACCACACCGAGTACCGGGACGCCCTGCTCGATCAGCGCGATATTGACGGTAAACTCGCCATTGCGCTTGACGAATTCCCGGGTGCCGTCCAGCGGGTCCACCAGCCAGTAGCGGGTCCAGGTTGAGCGCTCTTTATAAGGCAGGCTGGCGGACTCCTCCGACAGGACCGGCATATCCGGCGTCAGTGCAGCCAGCCCGGCAACGATTGCATGGTGGGCCGCCATGTCGGCGGCGGTGAGCGGGGAATTATCCGCCTTCTGCTCGACGGCAAACTCGCTGTTGTAAATTTCGAGGATTTTTTCACCGGCCTGTTGTGCCAGTGCTGACACCGGTTCCAGCAGCCCGGTGATCTCCAGGTCCTTGTTTTCGCTGTCCATAAGCTTCCCTTAAATAAATCAAAAGTCACCGGCCATCTGCCGGAAGTACGCACGAGTAGTATACCCTCAGGCAGAAATTCAACGATGCCTAGAGGAGTTAGATGACGCCAGTGCCACGACGCGTCTCGCGGGCAATCTGCTACCATAGCCGACTCCTACACTATCAAGGAAACTCTGACCAATTCGTCATTCCGGAAGAAGCGTAGCGGAGATCCGGAACCCATGGGTTGCGAATCAATGAGATACTGGATTCCGGCTTCGCCGGAATGACGTAAATTTAATTAATCAGAGATTTCCTACTGCAGGCAGAGCATGGTTCCCTGGCGAAAAATCAACAGTGTGTTCCTGGACATGGACGGTACCTTGCTGGACCTGCACTTTGACAATCATTTCTGGCGTGAGCATGTGCCGCTGCGCTATGCCGAGCAGAATAACATTTCGCTCGAGCAATCCAAGTCGTACCTGTATGACCGTTTCAGGCTGAAAGAAGGCACCATGGACTGGTACTGCGTGGAATTCTGGAGCCGGGAACTGGATCTGGACATTACCGCGCTGAAACATGAAATCGACCATCTGATCGCGGTGCATAACCATGTCACTGAATTTCTGCAACGCACGCGCGCTGCCGGCAAACGCGTCGTGCTGGTGACCAATGCCCACGCAAAGAGTCTTGATCTGAAAATGCGTGTTACCGGCCTGGCCAATGCATTCGATGCACTGGTGTGCGCGCACGATATCGGCTATCCGAAGGAAGACCAGCGCTTCTGGTCATTGCTTGGCGAATACGAGCCCTTTCAGCCTGAAAATACGCTGTTTATCGATGACAGCGTCGCAGTCCTGCGGGCTGCACGTAAATTCGGCATCGGACACATCCTCGGGGTGCGCAAGCCAGACAGCATGTCGCCATCACGGGATATAGACGAGTTCAACTGCATTGACGGGTTTGATGTCATCATGCCGACGGGGAATCGCGGATGAGATCCGCTCCTACAGATGCAACATATCATGCGTGCAGCATCCTTACAGGTGTGTCTCCACTTGCAGGAGCGCTTCTCAAGCGCGAGCGGGGTTCATGCGGGCGAGGTATCGCGGATTAGATCCGCTCCTATAGATGCAATATATCATGCGTGCAGCATCCTTACAGGTGTGTCTCCACTTGTAGGAGCGCTTCTCAAGCGCGAGCGGGGTTCATGCGGGCGAGGTATCGCGGATTAGATCCGCTCCTACAGGTGCAACG
>JBATIF010000144.1:0-37435 GCA_049667605.1 Gammaproteobacteria bacterium | reverse complement strand
CCTAACGCCAAGAGAATCGCGGATGAGATCCGCTCCTACGGACCAGAAGATTTAGGCTATGAGGACAACATCATGAGTGCTGGCAACATTGTTTCAATCATCGGTGCAGTCGTAGACGTGGAGTTTCCACGTGACAGCGTGCCGAAGATCTACGACGCGCTGAAGGTAGATGCGGCAGGCCTGACGCTGGAAGTACAGCAGCAACTGGGTGACGGCGTGGTGCGTACCATTGCCATGGGATCCACCGACGGTGTAAGACGTGGCCTTGAGGTGCTCAATACCGGCTCTCCCATCATGGTCCCGGTCGGTGAAAAGACCCTTGGGCGCATCATGGATGTGCTTGGCGAACCGGTCGACAATGCCGGTGATATCGGATCCGATACCCTGTTGCCGATCCATCGCTCGGCACCGAAGTTTGCAGACCAGGCCGCCTCGCTGGAAATTCTCGAGACCGGTATCAAGGTGATTGACCTGATCATGCCGATCGTCAAGGGCGGCAAGGTGGGCCTGTTCGGTGGCGCCGGCGTCGGCAAGACCGTGACGCTGATGGAGCTGATCCGCAATATCGCTGTCGAGCACAGCGGCTACTCCGTGTTTGCCGGTGTCGGCGAGCGTACCCGTGAAGGCAATGACTTCTACCACGAAATGCGCGAAGGCGGCGTTATCGACAAGGTCTCGCTGGTCTACGGCCAGATGAACGAGCCACCCGGTAACCGCCTGCGTGTGGCGCTCACCGGCTTGACCATGGCGGAGCATTTCCGCGATGAAGGCCGCGACGTGCTGATGTTTATCGATAACATCTACCGTTACACCCTCGCGGGTACCGAGGTATCCGCGCTGCTGGGACGCATGCCATCGGCCGTGGGTTACCAGCCCACGTTGGCCGAGGAAATGGGCGTGCTGCAGGAACGCATCACCACCACCAAGACAGGCTCCATCACCTCCTTCCAGGCGGTTTACGTCCCGGCAGACGATCTGACCGACCCGTCTCCGGCTACGACCTTTGCCCACCTCGATGCCACGCTGGTGCTGTCACGCCAGATCGCCGAGCTGGGTATCTACCCGGCCGTGGATCCGCTGGATTCGACCTCGCGCATCCTCGACCCGAACGTGGTCGGTGCCGATCATTACGATACCGCACGCGCGGTGCAGGGTACCCTGCAGCGTTACAAGGAGCTGAAAGACATCATCGCCATTCTCGGGATGGATGAACTCTCAGAGGAAGACAAGCTGGTAGTGGGCCGTGCCCGCAAGATGCAACGTTTCCTCTCACAGCCATTCTTCGTTGCCGAGACCTTCACCGGGACCGCGGGTAAATATGTTTCCCTGAAAGAAACTATTGCCGGGTTCAAGGGCATCGCAAACGGTGACTATGACGCCCTGCCGGAACAGGCGTTCTACATGGTTGGCGGTATTGAAGAAGTCGCAGAAAAAGCCAAGACCCTCTAACCATGGCCATGACAATGCACATTGACATCGTCAGCGCCGAAGCCGAGATCTTTTCGGGCACGGCGACGATGGTATTCGCCCCCGCTGAAATGGGCGAGCTGGGTATAGCCCCGCGCCACACGCCATTACTGGCGCGCCTCAAGCCAGGTGAAGTGCGCGTACAAACCCAGCAGGGCGAGGAGTTGTCATTTTTTGTTTCCGGCGGCATGCTGGAAATCCAGCCGCATGTCGTCACCGTACTAGCGGATACTGCTATTCGCGCAGTCGACCTTGATGAAGCACAGGCGCTGGAAGCAAGGGACCGCGCCAAAACGAGGCTCGCCGACAAGACGGCTGATATTGATTATGCCAAGGCACAGGCCGAACTGGTACAGTCCATGGCGCAGCTGGCCGCCATCCGCAAGTTACGCGAAAAGCCCTGATGGCTGCTGCATCTGCCGGTTCGGGAAAGGTGGTTACTTTTACATACTCGATTTCGGATGACTCCGGCGAAATTCTCGAGCAATCGGATCTGCCGATCAGTTACGTTCATGGTGGCAAGCACGACTTGTTTGAAAAGGTCGAGGAGGCAATGGATGGTGCAGTTGTCGGTGATTCCATTGACGTAAGGCTCAGCCCCGAGGAGGGGTTTGGCGCGCATGATCCGAGGCTGACCTATATCGATGATGTGGAGAACGTACCGCCGGAGTTCCAGCATATCGGCGCCGATGTAGAGATGATGAATGACCAGGGCGAATCAATGAAATTCACCGTCACCTCCATCGACAACGGCAAGTTGACCGTGGATGGCAACCATCCCATGGCCGGCAAGTCGATTACCTTCCATATCAAAATCATCGACATTCGCACCGCAACACCTGACGAGATTGTAAACGGCGTTGAGGCAATGCCCATGCCGGTGCTGCACTAGCCGGCTGCCTGCTGGTCTCCATATTAAAAGCGACTCGCGCAAAGACGCAAAGGCGCCAAGAAAAACAAAAACTATTGCTGCAGAGGGCACAAAGTACATAGAGAAAATCAATTTAATGCAGTCTTTTTATGCCTTTGATGAATTACCCGAATCCTGACTGCTGTCTTGGATGGCACATCACAACTAAACCCTTTTTACACAGAGGGATGTCCATATACAGAATTAATCTTTTTCCCTGTGTACTCTGTGCCCCCTGTGGCAACAATATCTTTTCTCGGCGCCTTTGCGTCTTTGCGCGATAAATTTCGGTTTTCTGATTGGAAACCAGGCGGGCAACTATTCTTCAATAATCCGGGAGTGTCGGGTGTCTCGCAGCATTCTTTATGTATACTCTGAGCTGACTTATGGCTTATCCAGGTAAGCAGATTGTGAGTAGCATATGCCACTGAGTATTATTATTCTCGCCGCCGGACAGGGGACACGCATGTGTTCCGACCTTCCCAAGGTACTGCACCCGCTCGGCGGGAAACCCCTGCTGCACCATGTAATCGAGACAGCACACCAGCTGGACAGTAAAGCCATCCACGTGGTTGTCGGCCATGGCGCCGGGCTGGTGCGCGAGGCAACTCCCGAATCCGGCATTCACTGGGTCGAACAGGCCGAGCAGCTCGGCACCGGCCACGCTGTTGCGCAGGTCATGCCGGCAATCCCGGATGAGCATCTCGTACTGGTTATGTATGGCGATGTCCCGCTGGTCAGCACAAAGACATTGCAGCCGTTGTGCGAGCTTGCCCGACAGGGCTTCGTTGGACTGCTGACTGCTGAAATCGAGGAGCCGACGGGTTACGGCCGCATCCTGCACCATGCCGATGGCAGCATCAGCGGTATTGTCGAGGAAAAGGATGCCAGCAAGTCGCAGCGGGCGATCCATGAAATCAACACCGGCTTTATGGCAGCCAATGCTGCACGCTTGCGCAGCTGGGTTGAGGCACTCGACAATAACAATGCCTCGGGTGAATTTTATTTGACCGATGTCGTTGCGCGTGCGGTCTCCGATGGTTGTGGTGTGCGCGGTATTGTTGCAGCTGATGTGGAAGAGGTGCTGGGGATCAATGACCGCGTCCAGCTGGCTGTCCAGGAGCGCGGCTACCAGGCGCGCCAGGCAATGGCCTGCCTGCAGGCTGGTGTCACGCTGATCGACCCGGCGCGTTTTGATTTGCGCGGCAGCCTGCATGCCGGCCAGGATGTTGTAATAGATGTCAACGTTGTGCTGCAAGGCGATATCGTGCTGGGCGATCGCGTGCAAATCGGGCCCAATGTGTTGATGAGTAATGTCCGGGTTGGTGATGGCGTAAAAATCATGGCCAACTGTGTCATCGAGGATGCGGTTATCGGCAGCAACAGCCGTATCGGGCCGTTCGCGCGTATCCGTCCGCAAACGGAGCTCGCCGAGGGTGCGCATGTTGGAAATTTTGTCGAGATAAAAAAATCAGAGGTAGGCAAGGGATCGAAGATCAATCATCTCAGTTATATCGGCGATACCAGTGTCGGTAGCAACGTGAATATCGGTGCCGGTACGATCACCTGTAACTATGACGGTGCCAACAAGCATCGTACGCTGATCGGCAACGATCTCTTTATTGGCTCTGATACGCAACTGGTTGCCCCGGTCGAAATAAAGGATGGTGCAACCATTGGTGCTGGCTCGACGATTACACAGGATGCACCAGCCGGTGAGTTGACGCTCAGCCGTGCGCCGCAGGAAACCAGGGCCGGCTGGCAACGGCCGCGCAAGAAAGACGGGGGATAACGGTCATGTGCGGTATCGTCGGCGTTGTTGCAAAACGGGATGTCATACCGGTGTTGATGGACGGTCTGCGGCGCCTTGAGTATCGTGGCTATGATTCTGCCGGCGTTGCGGTACAGAGTGGCGATCACTTGCTCGAGCGGGTGCGCACCGTGGGCAAGGTCTCCATGCTTTCGAAGGCGTTGCTGGAATCACCGGTCAGCGGCAATACCGGTATTGCACATACCCGCTGGGCCACCCACGGCATGCCAAGCGAGCAAAATGCACACCCCCACCTCTGCCACGAGCGTGTGGCGCTGGTGCATAACGGTATTATCGAAAACCATGATGCGCTGCGCAGCCGGCAAGAGCAGGCCAGTTACCGTTTCACTTCCCAGACCGATACCGAAGTTATTGTCCACCAGATTCATCACTATCTTGACCAGGGCCAGGACCTGCTGGCTGCCGTCCAGTCGACCATCAAGGACCTGGAGGGCGCCTTTGCACTTGGCGTCATCAGCAGGGACGAACCGGGCAGGCTGATTGCAGCACGCCGCGGCAGTCCGCTCGTGATCGGACTGGGCGAGGGCGAAATGATGATCGCCTCGGATGTGGCGGCGCTGGTTGCAGAAACGCGGAAATTCATTTTTCTCGAGGACGGGGACGTTGCGGATATCACCGCTGATGGTGTGTACATCTATGGCGAGGATGGTGCAAGGGTCGAGCGCGAGCTGAAGCTTTCAGAGCTGACGCTGGATGCCGCCGACAAGGGCGAATACCCGCATTACATGCTCAAGGAAATCCATGAACAGCAACGCGCCATCGCCGACACCCTGGAAGGCCGCATCGGCAGTAACCGGGTGCTCGAGGCGGCATTTGGTGATGGCGCAGCCAGGATTTTTGACAAGGTTGCCGGGGTGCACATCATTGCCTGTGGTACCAGTTACCACGCAGGGATGGTGGGGCGACACTGGCTTGAATCACTGGCGGGCATTCCATGCAGCGTCGAGGTAGCCAGCGAGTTTCGTTACCGACACCCGGTGGTGCGACATAACTCCCTGATTGTCACCCTGTCACAGTCGGGTGAAACAGCCGATACACTTGCCGGTCTGCACGAGGCGCGGCGACTTGGCTTTGGCAAGGCACTTGCTATCTGCAATGTTCCGGAGAGTTCGCTGGTCAGGGAATCAGACCTGGTATTGATGACCCATGCCGGCCCCGAAATAGGCGTGGCCTCGACCAAGGCCTTTACCACCCAACTGGTTGCCATGCTGCTGTTGACCATCGTGCTCGGCCGGCGCCATGCCATGTCGGCACAGACCGAGGCGCGCCTGGTGAATGAGTTGCGCAGCGTGCCGGGAAAAGTTGAACATGCGCTTGGATTGAGTGAGCGCATCGCGGCGCTTGCAAAGGAGCATTTTGCTGACAAGCACAACGCACTGTTCCTCGGCCGGGGCGCGCAGTTCCCGGTGGCGATGGAGGGCGCCCTGAAGCTCAAGGAAATTTCCTACATTCATGCCGAGGCCTATCCTGCCGGTGAACTCAAACACGGCCCGCTGGCGCTGGTGGATGAGTCCATGCCGGTGGTGGTGGTGGCACCGAATAACGAGTTGCTGGAAAAGCTGAAATCCAATATGCAGGAAGTGAGCGCCCGTGGCGGCGAGTTGATCGTTTTCGCCGATACCGGCGTCGGCATCAGCAGCGCAGCGGGTATCACGGTTTTGCCGGTAGCGCCGACCGACGACTGCATCGCCCCGATTATTTTCAGCATACCGCTGCAGTTGCTGGCCTATCACGTGGCGGTCCTCAAGGGCACCGATATTGACCAGCCCCGCAATCTCGCCAAGTCCGTCACCGTCGAATAAAAAATAATACCGTTTAAATTCAATATTTTATTTCATAAAACAGGCGAGCCGCCGTGGCCCGGACTGTAGCCTGCCCGGCCCTCGCGCCGCCACGGCTTGTATCTAAGTTATTGATAATAAAAACTAAGTTTGATTTATGCCAATCCTGATGGTATAGTTATGGGCTTTATCTGCCATAGATCTACCGCCGAACGGCGGGTTACACAAGGAGTAGCACAGTGACAATCGATTCAATGTTTTATTGCATCCCCCAGCAAGCCTACCTGAGTATCAGTACCTGCAAGAATCTGCGTGCGCGGCCGGTGGGCAAGGCGCCTGCAGGTGCCCCGCCAAAACTGATCGCCTGTGAAAGGTGCATCATGCACCCGTTGGTTGATATGTCCAAGATTCCGACGGTTACCCTGGAATCCTATCTCGGTGGCAGTCGGCCGAAGACGGCAAACCTGAATTCCCCGAAGAATCGCAAGCTGCTGGCTGATGTAGCCTGAGCAATAGCCTAGTCGACAGGGTCCTGCCACTTGACGCGGTTACTCTTGCGCCGGTCTGTTTGTTCGCGACGCTCGGGATGCTCTGTATCAAAGCGGACGGCCGACCTGAGATCAACTCCTTCGCGGCGCTCCTTGTAGCGGCGATTGTTTAACCCGGCATAGACACAGCTACAGCGCAGTGCCCTGCAGCCCTCAACCGGCAGCTCGGGTACATCTTCAAGGGTATAAAGCCTGCCGGTTATGCGGCGTACGGCTTTGCACTTGCCGTTGCGTATGGTAATGCCGCGGTAGCGTTTGCTGCGGCGCAGTTTTTCGAGCGATGCTGCTTTTTTTTTGCGCTGGTAGGCCCCCGTACAAGTCCAGGCAAACCATGCCAGTCCGGCCAGCGGTATAGAGTAAATCAGCAGTGTGACGATGTCTGGCATATTATCCAGCCTGCTGGCCCGCTGCACGGCTGTTGTTCACCTGGCCGAACCTGGCTGAACTCGCCGCTTTTCCGGTTATTATCAGGTCTTCGGCCAGCTGCTCGAAATTGCCGCCACTGATGCTGTGCAAGATAATATCGGAACGCATGGTTCTCCCCCTCTCCTGCACATCGCCACCCTGCGCGGTGTCCTTGCTGCCATCTGCCGGTAAGCTTGCCATAGTTTCATTCCCTGCGGAGCGGGACCCCATGAATTGTCTGTCTTGCCTAGATAATTAACAGACTCAAACATGGAGCGCAAGGAAAGACCTTGCCATCAGTCCGGTTTGATAAATGCCGGCCGGGGTGTGCCCCGCTTTTTGATAGAATCACCGGCCATGGATGTTTCCCGGATTATTGAATCTCTTAACGACGCACAGCGTGAAGCGGTCTGTGCACCGCCAGACCCGCTGCTGGTCCTGGCCGGTGCCGGCAGCGGCAAGACCCGGGTGCTGGTGCACCGGATTGCCTGGATGGTTGACGTCGATGGCCTGTCCCCCTACTCGATTCTTGCCGTGACCTTCACCAACAAGGCGGCCGCGGAAATGCGTGGCCGAATCGAACGCCTGATCGATGCATCGGCAACCGGCATGTGGGTGGGCACTTTTCACGGGCTTGCTCATCGTTTGTTGCGCAGGCACTGGCAGGAGGCCGGTCTGCCGCAGGCCTTCCAGATACTCGATTCCCAGGACCAGTTGCGCCTGGTGCGCAGGGTGATCAAGGGCATGGAACTGGATGAGGAAACGTGGCCGGCGAAACAGATGCAGTGGTTTATAAACGGTTGCAAGGATGAAGGCCGGCGGCCGCAACATATCGAGCACCGCAACGATCCCTACCAGAAGCGACAGCTGGAAATCTACCAGGCCTATGAAAACCTCTGCCAGCGTTCCGGGCTGGTCGACTTTGCCGAGTTGCTGCTGCGCTCGCACGAACTGTGGCTGCAGCAGCCGCAATTGCTGGCGCATTACCAGGAGCGCTTCAAGCACCTGCTGGTGGACGAGTTCCAGGACACCAACACCATCCAGTACGCCTGGCTGCGCATGCTGGCCGGGAACGGTGGACGTATTACCGTGGTCGGCGATGATGACCAGTCGATCTACGGCTGGCGCGGCGCGAAAGTGGAAAATATCCTTTCTTTCCAGAAGGACTTCAGAAATACGCGCGTCATCCGCCTGGAACAGAATTACCGCTCGACTTCAACAATACTGCAGGCGGCCAATGCCGTTATTGAAAATAATACCGGGCGCATGGGTAAGGAACTGTGGACCGAGGGTAATGAAGGCGTACCGATCCAGCTCTATACGGCATACAACGAACAGGATGAAGCACGCTATGTGACCGATCGAATCGAGGATCATGTCGACAAGGGTAATCCGCGTGCCGATATTGCAATTCTTTACCGCTCCAATGCGCAATCACGCGTCTTCGAGGAACGCCTGGTGCAGTGCGGCATACCTTACCGGGTATACGGCGGGTTGCGATTCTTCGAACGCGCCGAGATCAAGGATGCCCTGGCCTATCTGCGGCTCTGCAGCAACCGCGATGATGATGCCTCTTTTGAACGCATCGTGAATCATCCGCCACGTGGCATTGGCGGCAGGACGCTGGATGCCGTGCGCCTGCAGGCGCGGCAGGACAGCCAGCCGCTATGGCAGGCAGCGGTTAGCGTGGTCAACGAGAAGCTGGTATCGGCCCGTGCCTGTAATGCCTTGCTGGCCTTCCTGAAAATGATCGATGAAATGTCCGCGGGGCTTGCTGCGCTGCCGCTGGGCGAACAGGTCGAGCAGGTCATGCATCCCAGCGGTCTGGTGGAGCATTTTACGAAGGAGAAGGGTGAACGGGGACAGTCGCGCATCGAGAACCTGCAGGAGCTGGTGAATGCCGCACGCCAGTACGAGTCCGATCCCGACAGTGACATGGAGCCGCTGTCTGAATTTCTCTCCCACGCGGCACTGGAGGCTGGTGAGGGCCAGGCGGAGGCATGGGAGGATTGTGTGCAGCTGATGACACTGCATTCCGCCAAGGGGCTGGAATTCCCGATAATTTTTCTCTGCGGCATGGAAGAGGGCCTGTTTCCGCACCAGCGTTCAGTGCAGGAGCCCGGGCGCCTGGAAGAGGAGCGCAGGCTATGTTATGTCGGCATAACCCGTGCACGCGAGCAGGTAATCCTGACCTGTGCCGAGCGGCGGCGTCTGTATGGTTCCGAGACCTACAGTCTGCCGTCACGTTTTATTGACGAGATCCCGAAAAACCTGGTTGACGAGGTGCGTCCGCGCCCGGGGATCAGTTCGCCAAAGGCGATGTCATCCGGCAATGCGAATGTTTATCCCGATGCAGAACCGGCAGGCCTCCACCTGGGCCAGCACGTGCGTCACAGGAAATTCGGTGATGGTGTGGTCATGAACTGTGAAGGCCAGGGCAGTAATGCCCGTGTGCAGGTCAACTTTTCACGCGCCGGTACCAAGTGGCTGGTGCTGGCGTATGCGAATCTGGAAAGCCCCGGGGTATGATCGGGTTTCATCCAGGCATTGGCCGGAAGAGCTGCCAGCGCGCACGGACAGGGAGTCCAGGGAAATTCAACATCAACAAAAGATGGCCTGTCTTCTGCATCCGGCACAAAAAAGCGGCGACCAGCGAATGCACGCCGGCCGCCACCGCCAGGTTAGCGCTTGTGCCGGGTCCGTCGCTGCGCTCCTTGACCCGGCCTACACCTATATTCGTATTTCCCTGTGCCGGATCCGTCGCTGCGCTCCTTCATCTGGTCTGATTTGATGTATGTGATGGCAGGATCATGTAGGCCGGATCAAGCGCAGCGGATCCGGCGTTCATGCCGGGGCAGGCCTGATTCGCGCGGATCGTGCTACGCTGTGATACATAAAGGCAAATCAGCCCGCCCCGAAGGAGGATTTCCATGGCCGTCTATTCCCGTATCCTGCTTGCCGTAGACTTCACACCCGCCATGGATGCCGTTGCCCGCAAGGCGCTGGATCTGGGGCGCGCCTTCAAGGCGCCGCTTAGCCTGGTGCACGTGGTTGAATTTGTGCCGCTGGACCTTTCCAACGACCTGATTATGCCGCAGGAGGTGGAAATCGATCAGGGGCTGGTGGAAATGGCCCGGCAGCGACTGCAGTCGCTGGGAGAAAAACTGGGCGTCGATCAATCAGCCTGTTTTGTCTGCCAGGGCAGCACCCGGCACGAGATTCTGCAGCTGGCCAGGGAAAGGGACGTGGATCTGATCGTCATCGGCAGTCATGGCAGGCAGGGTATCCAGCGGCTGCTTGGCTCAACCGCAAACGCGGTCCTGCACGGGGCACCTTGCGATGTACTTGCGGTGCGGATAAAGGACAAATAGCGGGCCATACGAAAAAAAGGGGGACGGTGTCGGGATAACAGCCGACACCGTCCCCCCTTTCTGTGCGGCTTGATTACTGGCGGTTTATTTTTGCCGCCCAGTTATCGGCAACCGCCTTGGCGGCATCCCTGCCGCCGAGACCAAAGGCAAGTGCTGCTGCAACCGCGACACTGCCGATGGTGAAGCCAAAGGCCATGGTGACGATATTGTCGGCGAGGCCCATCGCCTTCAGGCCCATCGCCAGTACGAGGCCGAGTATTGCGATTCTTGCAATATTGGCAACGCCGCTGTTGCCGTGGCCAGAGAGCTTGTTATAGGCAATGGTGCTGAGGAAATTGCCGATAATCAGGATCAGGCCGCCAACCAGCAGCCCACCGCCGAATTGCAGCACCCTGGCGAACACCTCGGAGATGATTTCAATCCCCAGGATATTCACGGCAGCGGTCGCTGCGGCCACCATCGAGAAAAACATGATTGCGCCGCCGACAAGGCGGGTAGGTGTGAATGACTCCGTGAACATCCCCTGTATGCCCATTTTCTGCGGCAGTGCATTGATGTTCATGCCTTCGAGGAGTCCGCTAAGGATGAAGATTACAAACTTCGCGACGAAGAAGACCACCAGCATAATAATGGCCGCGCCAATGATGTTGGGCACCGCGGCCATCAGTTTCTGGATCATGGCGGATGCCGGGTCCGAGATTGCCGGAATATTCAGAACACCGAGGGCGGAAACCACGATGGGCAGCAGGATTATCGCAAACAGCAGCGCGCTGCCGAATTTGGAGATCTTGATATCCTTGTTGCCGGTGCGCTCGGCCAGCTGCTCGTCAACCTTGCCGAGTCCGACACCTGCCAGCTGGGAGACGATCTTCGCAATGACCCAGCCCGCGTAAGCGATGACGCCGGCACCGATGATGTTTGGTATCGCAGACGTGAACTTGCTCACCATATCCTTCAGGGGTTCCAGCACGTCAGTCAGGCCGAAGTGCTGTAGCACTGCCATGAGTACAAAGATGGTCAGCACCGCCTTGACCAGGGAGGCAATCGGTGATGCCAGGTCCGTGACTGTGCCGTCATCGTTGCTGCGATGCAGCAGCGAAACCTTTGTCAGCATCCGCTTGAGTATGCCAACCAGGAACTTGACGACAAAAAGGCCAACAATAAGAATTGCCAGGCCAACCAGTGCATGGCCAAGCGCGCTGGAGCCTGACGAACCCATGAACCCGGTTAATTTGCTGATGATGTCGTTCATGATGTTGAGACTCCCGTGGATTGAAATTTAATTGAGGTTATGTACGCCCTATATTAAACGCACGACAATAACAGTTGTATGCATGAATTGTTACGAATTGTTGCGTAGACGGCGCAGATCCCGCCGCTCCCGGGCGATTATCTGAACAAGGCCGCCTCGACCCCGTATCTACTGCACTAATGGCTAGTTACCTGCGAAGGAGGGAAATATTTTCTGAGCTGCCACTTTACTGATTCCCGCTTTCCAGAATGGCGTGACCTTGGCGATCATCTTGAGATAGGGATGATCAAAATAATATATCTGGTCGCTATTGACCCGTTGTTTCTCCACTAACTGCCGGATCGGGTGTTTGCTTGAAGAATCATCCGGGATTTTGCTGGACATCAGCAGAACATCAATATCAAGGTACAGGTCTTCTTCGAGTTCCAGTTTCACACTACCTGCGACACTTTTCCTTTCATCGTTAACCAAAGAATCAAGAGGGTAGGGAACTGCTTCGGTGCTGTTGTACGCGAGTTGCCGCCATGCCCGATGAAACAGGACATTGTAATCACTGGACTCCTGAAGTGATTCGGAAATGCCTTTAAGCTGGTAGAACTTGTAAGCCAGCTCGGTAAATTCACCTTCCGGAAAGGGGCGGCTATCGCCAGATGGATATTTGATTCCGATAGTATTCAGATTTTCACTGCCGGTATTGTCTTTATTGTTCAGGTACACGATGATTTCGACATCATAGATTGGTGGATAGCTGGCATCCGCCACCTGAAAAAAAAGCAGCGCAAGCAGGGTAGCACTCGCCAGTATTCCGAGGTTGCGTATCACACTGTCCCTGACTGTCGTAATCATGATTCAAGCCCCCATGGTCTGTATGTCGATTTTCGATCCCGAAGTTGTATGCACTGCTGTCAACAAATTGATAAACCAGTGTCAGGCTGCCCATCCCCGGGCGTGTTTAACACGGCTGTATCGCGGCCTGGGCGCGGGAATCCTGCAGGACGAAGAGGGCGGGTACTTTATGCGGCCGGCCAATATGGTTGCCCTGTGCGCGGTCGATGCCCATTTCCCTGAGGATGAACAGGGTCTCTGCATTTTCAACGCACTCGGCAACGGTCTGCTTGCCCAGGGCATGCGCGACCTGGTTCATGGATTCCACCATCGCCTGGTCAACCGAGCTGTGGGCCATGCCCTTGACAAAAGAGCCGTCTATCTTGAGCTTGTCAACTGCCAGGTGTTTCAGGTAGGCGAATGACGAGAAGCCCGAACCGAAATCATCGAGCGCAAACTGGCAGCCGATATCCTTCAAAGCAGAGATGAATTTCTCTGCAGCGGCAAGATTTGCAATCGCGGCGGTCTCGGTTATTTCGAATGTAATATGGCTGGGATCAAGCCCGCTGGCATTCAGCAGATCCTGTATCAATGGCAGCAGTGTATAGTCTTCAAAGGCCTTGCCGGACAGGTTGATGGAAAAATTCGCCATCTGTCCGCGCCGGTGCAGCTTGTCCAGCTGCAGGATGGCGCGCCTGACGATCCAGCGGTCGACACTGTGGATCAGGCCAAAACGCTCGGCTGCCGGCATGAAGCCGCCCGGTAAAATAACCTTGCCGTCATCGCAGACCATGCGCACCAGTACCTCATAATCGAGAATTTCGCCGCTACTGACGGAAATTATAGGCTGGAAGACCAGCTGGAAGCGGTCGTGCTCAAGCATTTCGCGCACTTGCGCGGCCCATTCCATATCGGCGGCCATGCCATCCTTGTCAAGATCGGCCGGGTTGTAGAGATGCGCCCGGTTGCGTCCCCGCTGTTTTGCCATATGACAGGCAAGATCAGCGTGCGAAAGGATTTCTTCAGCAGAGTTTGTCGCACCGTCTATCATTGCAACTCCGATGCTGCAGCTGATATTAAATGACATGTCATTGTCAGCGAATTTATAGTCATCACACAGTGCGAGGAAATTTTCAGCGGCACGCAGCACATCTTGCTGAGTGATGTTGTAAAGCAAGAGTGTGAATTCATCCCCGCCGAAACGGGCCAGCAGGTCACCTTCGCGGACATGGGTGGACAACAGCGTGGCGATATCAACCAGCATGCGGTCACCGGCCGCATGCCCGATGGTGTCATTGATGTACTTGAACTGGTCGAGATCGATATAAAACAGGGCACAGCTCGAACCGCTGCGCGCAACGCGAGCAACTGATCGCTCGAGCTCCTCCTGAAAATATTTCCGGTTGAACATACCCGTCAGGGGATCATGTTCGGCATGGTAGGAAAGTTGGTGCTGAAACGCTTTCTGTTCCGTGATGTCACGCGCCATGCCGCTGATATGCAGGACCCTGCCGAAATCATCCTTGTGGGACTTGGCGCTGAAGCTGAGAAAATGCGGCTTGCCCTCATCGTCAAGATGTACGGTTTCGAACTGCACGGTGTCTGCGCCGCGCATCAGCGACTCGATCGCCTCGCGGTCGTGCGGCGGATGATCCGGTGAGCGGAACTCGTGCAGGTAATGTTGCAGCATATTTTCAGGTTCATGACCATAGATATCCCGGCAGGCGCGGTTCACATAGGTCAGGCACCCCCGTGAGTCCATGGTCCATACCATGTCATGCGCGGTTTCAACCATGTCACGGTAACGGCTTTCAGCCTCGCGCAGGCGTGTCTCGATTGCCATGCGCCGGGTGATATCAGCGACCAGGCAAACGAACATACGTTCTTTTCCGATTTTCATTTCGCTGATGCGTACCGAAATTTTCATTGCTGTGCCATTGCGGTGACTGGCTCCAAACTCGCGTACCGATGCCGTGGCCTGCAGTGCACCATCCATATCAACGATTTCAGGCAATAGCTGTCCTAGCGGACGTTGATGAATTTCATGCGCCAGGTAGCCGAATATTTTTTCTGCAGCGGGATTGAAGGTTTCTACCAGGCTATCAGCGTTGACGACGATAATGCCCTCTGCCGCGGTTTCCACCACGGCGCGCATATGTGATTCCTGCTCATCAAGTTTGCGGAACAGTTTGCCAAGTGTGTGTGTCATGAAACCGATCTCGTCGGTTGATTGCGGCTGCAGTTTTGCCAGCTCTTCGTTCAACGATGCGCCGTTGTTCATCAGCAGGGCCTGGATCGGCTCGAGTGCCTGGGTCATGCTGCGTACCGAGAACAGGGTGATGATGCCGGTTATACACACCAGCATCAGCCAGATGGCCATGTGCCCGGGTGTCAGGTTGCCGGTCTGCAGCCACTGGTAATTCAGCAACAGGGTATAGGAGAGCAGCGGTACAAAACCGACGAGTAACAGTATTTTCGATTTCAGACTGACCTGGATCTTCAGCAGTGTCAGGTGGCCGGCCAGTTTGCCGATCTGGTCGAGGGCCAGCTGGTAGGTCGGCAGCCCCACCAGGGTGCCGACCGAGAGTTGCAGGAGCATCAGCTGGAAGAATGGCCCCGGCGCCATGGCGATGTGCATGCCGGCGGCGAGAAAAAACACCGCCGGTGTCACCAGCGCATAGAAAAGGCAGTAGTACCAGTAATCGCGCGTGAAGCGCGCAAGGTGTCGCTGCTGTAAATCCGGGAACTCTCCGTCCAGCGAGCTGTTGCTGATATTATCTGGCAAGTTCCTGAAATAACTTGAGAAATTAATGTAGGCCAGTGCCAGTACCAGCAGCACAAAGCCCGCCAGGATGAACAGGGTTTGCGTGTTGTAGAGGTCCTGGCGGCTGATGAGCCCGAATAGCAGGGCGGTGGCGAGTCCGGCCAGGGGTGCAAGCAGCAAACCGAGCCCGATCAGCGAAATGAATCGCCTGCGGATGATCTTGAGGTCACTCGACATGATCGTGCCCTGGACTCTCCTCGCATTGTTGCCACATCAGCGGTCTTGCGTGTGTGACTGTGTTTATGTATTTAGAATTAGTGTGCTAGGTCTGATATTGGATGCGTTCGCTGAATACTATGTCATAACTATGTGTAATATCAAGACTACTGCTCGATCAATCGACGATGATAACGGGCGCAGGCCAACACCGGTCCACGACAGCGCCCGGCACGGTTCCATCGTACAATGAGCGGCCTGATTGGCGGTTTACAGTGATTGACATGAAAAGACGAGATTTCCTCGCTAAGGCCGGCACGGGTGCGCTACTGGCTGGTACGGCAGTTAGTGGCTGCAGTCAGCAGGAGGCGGCTGCGCCCGGGGCTGTTACAGGCAGGCAACAGAGCTTCCGCTGGAAGATGGTAACGACCTGGCCAAAAAACTTTCCAGGGCTGGGCACCGGCGCAAACAATATTGCGCGCCTGATCAGTCAAATGAGCGGCGGGCGAATCGAGGTCAAGGTGTACGGCGCGAAAGAACTGGTCCCGGCGTTCGAGGTGTTCGATGCCGTCTCTGCCGGCACTGCGGAGATGGGGCATGGTGCTGCCTACTACTGGAAGGGAAAGAGCGAGGCTGCACAGTTTTTTGCAGCCGTACCTTTCGGGATGAATGCGCAGGAAATGAATGCCTGGCTGTTTTACGGTGGTGGTATGGAATTGTGGCAGCAGTTGTACGCGCCGTTTGGCGTGCTCCCGGCAGCTGCCGGTAATTCCGGCGTGCAGATGGGCGGCTGGTTCAACAAGCAGATCAATGAACTTGAAGATTTAAATGGTCTGAAGATGCGCATTCCCGGGCTGGGTGGCGAGGTGTTGAAGCGCGCCGGCGGCACACCGGTACAGGTTGCGGGAGGTGAAATTTTCACGGCCTTGCAGTCCGGCGCTATCGATGCAACCGAGTGGGTGGGTCCGTATAACGACCTGGCCTTTGGCCTGTACAAGGCGGCAGAATACTATTATTACCCGGGTTGGCATGAGCCGGGTACCACGCTGGAATGCCTGATTAACCAGGCAGCTTTCGACGCCTTGCCAGCCGATCTGCAAAGTATTGTTATGAATGCCTGCCGGGTAGTAAATTCAGACATGCTCTCGGAGTATACGGCGCGCAATAATATTGCGCTGCAAACACTCATCAACGAACACGACGTCGATGTCAGGGAGTTTCCCGCAGCAGTTCTGCAGCGTTTACGTGCATTGTCAGAAGAGGTTGTCGCCGAGATAGCCGGGAAGGATGCCCTGTCAGCGAAAGTATTCGAATCCTACCGCGCTTTCCAGAAGCAGGTGGTCGCCTGGCAAGACATCTCGGAACGCGCCTATCTGAATGTACGCGCCGGCTAGACGTACCCGTCAAACAATCATGCACCTCACATTTCTGCATTCATCAATCGCGGATTAGATCCGCTCCTACAATGACAATTCAGGCGTAGGAGCGGATCTAATCCGCGATTGCGGTCCTGCAAATTCCGCAGAGCAGCCGTTATTAAAAAATCAGTAAAAAGCGTAACCGAGGCGAAACAGATGCAGGTTCATGCCATCATTTGGTGATTTAATGCTGGCATTTGAAATGTGCTGAAAGCGGTAGGCAATTTCGTATTGACCGCTGCCGCCGAAGCCAAGTCCAAAACCAAGCAGTGAACCAAATTGGAATGCAGTTGAATATTGCTGGTTGCCCAGGCGTGTTTTTGAAAGCAGGTGAGGGCCGACCCCGGCTTCTGCGTAGGGTGTAACCCCGCTGGAGAGATTGGAGTCGCGCTGATAGCGCAATACCGGTGTCAGGCTGAGGTCCAGGAGTTCGTCATTGTTGGTGTTGTCCGTTTTTGCATCCATGTAGGCTAATTCGGCATCCCAGTAGCCGCCGAGATACCATGCCCCGCCCTTGAACCAGGTCCGCTCCCAGCGGTTTTGCAGGCCTAGCCGGTATACATCTTTTTCATTGGAGCCTTCATCCTGGCCATAGGTAAACGAGACGGCATCGACCCAGCCACTTGCGCCGGCAGGCGCGCTGAACGCCTGGACAGTCAGCAGGAAAGTCGTGGCTAGCAGGCGGCGTAAATGATTCACGGGTGGTGGTACTCCATTTCAGTGGGGTAATAATCGCATGAATCGTGCATTTATGACAAATCAGCTTGAGTACATGATGTTCGGCAACCAGGTAGCCAGTTGTGGCCAGTAAGCCAGGATGATAAGCAGCAGCACCTGCAGTCCGATAAAGGGCATGACTCCCTGGTATATCTGCCGTGTGCTGATTTCTGCGGGTGCAACACCACGCAGGTAAAACAGTGCAAAGCCGAACGGCGGGGTAAGAAACGACGTTTGCAGGTTTACAGCAATCATGATGCCCAGCCAGACCGGGTCGTAGCCCATGGCAAGCAGCACCGGGCCGATAATCGGCACCACTACAAAAGTGATCTCGATAAAGTCGAGTACAAAACCGAGCAGAAACATCAGCAACATCACCACCAGCATGGCGCCCACTCTGCCGCCCGGCAGGTCGACAAGCAGTTCCTCGACCACGACATCACCGCCAAAGCCGCGAAACACAAGTGAGAATATTGAGGCTCCGATCAGGATCATGAAAACCATACAGGTGATGCGCGTGGTGCTGAGTGCTACATCGCCGAGAATCGCCACGCTGAAATATCCCCGCCAGGTTGCCAGCAACATTGCACCGATGGCCCCGACCGAGGCGGCTTCAGTTGGCGTGGCGATGCCGGCCAGGATGGAACCAAGCACAGCGATGATCAGCAGCAGTGGCGGCAATAATCCACGCAGGGCACGCACGATCAGCGTCTCCGTATCCGGCGAATCCGCAGGCGGGCAAGGCAATGTCGGCAGTGCCTCCCGACGGGTGTTGGCGACAAAAGCGAGATACAGCAGGTACAGGGCCACAAGCAGCAGGCCGGGCAGCAGCGCACCGGCAAACAGGTCACCCACTGAAACTGTTTTCGGCGAGTAGATGCCCATGTCGAGCTGCGCCTGCTGATAGGCCGATGACAGCACATCACCGAGCAGCACCAGCACAATGGAAGGTGGAATGATTTGCCCGAGCGTGCCCGAGGAGCAGATGATCCCGGTCGCTATGCGCGGGTCATAGCCATGCCGCAGCATGGTTGGTAACGACAGCAGGCCCATGGTGACCACGGTGGCGCCAACAATCCCGGTGCTTGCAGCCAGCAGCATGCCGACGATGATGACCGAAAAACCCAGGCCGCCGCGGATGCGGCCAAACAACGCGGCCATGGTATCGAGCAGGTCTTCAGCGATGTGCGAACGCTCCAGCATTACGCCCATGAACACAAACAGCGGCACGGCTATCAGGGTGATATTGGTCATGATGCCGTAGAGCCGGTTTGGCAGTGCGCCAAGGAAAGCTGTGTCGAAAGTTCCTGTCATCTGGCCGACAAAGGCAAAGCCCAGTGCCGTGCCTGCCAGTGTGAAGGCCACCGGGAAGCCGCTCATCAACAGCAGGCACACCACCAGAAACAGCAGCAGTGGAATCAGCTCGGTCATGGCTGCTCAGCTATCATCAGGCTGGTCGTGGCCGCTGATCAGCAGGATGCTTTTCAGGATGGTTGCGCAGCCTTGCACTATCAACAGCACTGCCATTGCCGGTATGGCTGTCTTCAGCAGGTATACCGCATTGAGTCCACCGGCTTCTTGCGAGCCTTCCCGGACTGACCAGGAAAGCGCGACATAATCCAGGCTGGAAATGAGAATAAATCCGCATACCGGCAACAGCAGCAGCAGTGTTCCGGCGAGGTTGATCCATGCCCGGGTGCGTGGGCTTTGCCTGCAGTAGAAGATATCAACGCGCACATGGCCATCTTCTTTCAGGGTCCAGGCTGCACCGAGCATAAACACGCAGGCATGCAGGTAGGTGACGGATTCCTGCAAGGCAATGGAGCCGGTATTCAACAGGTAGCGCAGCACCACCACGAAAAATGTGATCAGTACCATTGCCAGTGTTAGCCAGGAAATAATGCGCCCGGTTGTTTCTGCGAATCGATCCAGTTTATTCGCGATTGATTGCAGCAGTGGGTACATGCTTTGTAATTTACCCTGGCTTGATATATTCAACTCCCGGAGGGAGAGGAGATGGAATTAATAAGAGCTGTCTGTAAGCTTTTAAATTACCGTCTGCTGCCGGACACTCACAGGTATTGTCGGTTGTTGTCGGCTCACCGGGCGTGCACCCGGTATGCCGTGTTCTCAAAGCTGTGCCATCAAGTTCAGGAACTGGCACATTTCCTCGAGGCGCTTATTGGAGGCTCTTTATCACCAGCGGTAGATCATCCACTGGGGTACCATCAGTGTCGGATCCAGCTTGTTGTACCTCGATTCCAGTTTGCCATCGCCGTCGGTGTCGATCAGGTAATAGGGCAGCCCGATACCGGGCGTGATCTTGACCATGTAGAGTGCGCCATTCATGCGGTATTCCTCGATGGTGGCGCTGTCTCTTTTGATGATCCTTACCTCGGGCTCCAGCTCTTCGCCGGCGGGACCTGTCTGCGGCAGCGAGGGCGCGCTCAGCGGTTCCAGTACCTGTGGTTCTGCCGCCAGCGGGAGTGACACTGCGAGCAGTACTGTAAATAAAAATTTTCCCATGATTATATTCCTGTAGTTCGAGAATCTTTGCCTGTGCGCAAGGTTCAAGGCTGTTGTGCTAATAATAATCGAAAATATCGTCAACCAGCGGGTTTCATTGCCCATGGCGGGTATTGGCTGGTTTCTGCCGGGATTGCACCGGCCCTGCTGACAGGTTTGCAACCCCAATGATGGTACCATGTTGCCTGCATATCAATTCGACAACAAGCAATCAGTCATGCCTGAAAAACACCCCGCACCCTTCATCCTGGTGGATGGCTCATCCTATCTTTACCGTGCCTTTCATGTTCCCCAGCTGCAGCAACTGACCGACTCGCGGGGCGAGCAGACGGGTGCCGCCTACGGTGTAATGAATATGCTGCGCAGCCTGATATCAGAGTATCACCCGGAAAACATGGCGGTGGTATTCGATGCACGCGGCAAGAATTTTCGCCACGAGATGTATCCCCAATACAAGGCCAACAGGCCGCCGATGCCGGAAGAGCTGGCGGCACAGGTGGAGCCGCTGCATGCCATGGTGCGGGCGCTGGGCCTGCCGCTGCTGATAGTCGGGGGCGTCGAGGCGGACGATGTGATCGGCACGCTCGCCAGGCGGGCCACCGGGCTGGGCATGCAGACGCTGATCTCGACCGGGGACAAGGACATGGCGCAACTGGTGGGGCCGCAGGTCACGCTGATCAACACCATGTCGCGGACCACGCTCGACCCGGCCGGGGTCGAGGAAAAATTCGGCATTCCGCCCGGGCGCATCACTGACTACCTGGCCCTGACCGGCGACACCTCGGACAATATTCCCGGTATCCCCAAGGTCGGGCCGAAGACGGCGGCGAAGTGGCTGAACCAGTACGGCTCACTCGACGCGGTGATCGCGCATGCCGGCGAGATCAAGGGCAAGGTCGGCGAGAGCCTGCGCGATCACCTCGATACCCTGGCGCTGTCACGCCGGCTGGTGACGATCGATTGTGACGTGGCACTGGAACAGGCACCGGATCAGCTAAGCGTCCAGCCGACCGATGTGGACGGCTTGCGTGAGTGGTACACGCGGCTTGACTTCAAACGCTGGCTGGACGAGCTGGGCGTTGCGGGCGAGGCCCCTTTGGCGCCTGCCGCTGATGCCGAAACGTCCACGGACTATGAAACGATTTTGACCCGTGAGCGGTTTGCCAGCTGGCTGGAGAAGCTGCAGCAGGCCGAACTGATTGCCGTTGATACCGAGACCACCAGCCTGGAATATACGGCGGCGCGCATCGTCGGCCTGTCGTTTGCCGTCGCGCCGGGTGAGGCCGCCTACCTGCCGCTGGCACATGATTATGTCGGGGCGCCGGAACAGTTGAATCGCGAGTCGGTGTTGCAGGAATTACGCCCGATACTTGAAAATAAAGATATATATAAAGTTGGTCATAACCTTAAATATGACAGAAATGTATTTTCAAATCATGATATTAAACTTTCAGGCATACGCTTCGACAGCATGCTGGAATCCTATGTGCTGGACAGCACCGCCACCCGCCACAACATGGATGCGGTGGCCCTGAAGTACCTCGGGCACACCACAATCAAGTTCGATGAGGTCGCCGGCAAGGGGAAAAACCAGCTGACGTTTAACCAGGTGCCGCTGGAAACGGCGGCCCCCTACGCCGCGGAAGATGCCGATATTACCCTGCGCCTGCACCAGGCAATGTGGCCGAAACTGAGCGCGGAACCCTTGCTGGAAAAGATTTTCATGGATGTCGAAATGCCGCTGGTGACGGTGCTCTCCGATATGGAGCAGGCCGGTGTCGCCATCGACATTGCCATGCTGGAAAAACAAGGCGCCGAACTTGCCAAACATATTGCCAGGATCGAACAGCAGGCCTGGGATGAGGCCGGGCAGGCGTTTAACCTGGGATCACCGAAACAGATCCAGGAGTTGTTGTATGACAAGTTGAAACTGCCGGTCATTTCCAAGACGCCGGGTGGGTCGCCGTCAACGTCCGAGTCAGTACTCGCGGAACTGGCACTTGATTACCCCCTGCCGGCGATGATCCTGGAGTGGCGATCTTTCAGCAAGCTGAAGTCCACCTACACCGACAAGCTGCCGCTGCAGGTCAGTCCGCATACCGGGCGGATACATACCTCCTACCATCAGGCCGTGGCCGCAACCGGCCGGCTGTCTTCATCCGATCCCAACCTGCAGAACATCCCGGTGCGCACCGAGGAAGGACGGCGCATCCGCCAGGCCTTTGTGGCCAAGGCGGGCTGCAAGCTGCTGGCGGCCGATTATTCCCAGATCGAGCTGCGCATCATGGCACACCTGTCCTCGGATAAGGGTTTGCTGCAGGCCTTTGCGGAGGGTACCGACGTGCACCGCGCGACGGCGGCCGAGGTATTTGGTGTCAAGGCCATGGAGGTGAGCGCCGATCAGCGGCGCTCCGCCAAGGCGATCAACTTCGGCCTGATCTACGGGATGTCGGCATTCGGGCTGGCCCGCCAGCTGGGTATTGCACGCGGTGCCGCGCAGGAATACATCGACCTCTACTTTCAGCGTTACCCGGGCGTGCAGACCTACATGGAGGCTACGCGTGAACAGGCGCACGCCCAGGGTTATGTCGAGACCGTCTTCGGCCGGCGGCTTTACCTGCCTGAAATCAACTCAAAAAATGGCCAGCGGCGGCAGGCGGCGGAGCGCACCGCGATCAATGCACCGATGCAGGGCACGGCGGCCGACATCATCAAGCACGCCATGATCGACCTGCATGCGTGGCTTGCTTCGGACACGGGTCTCGATATCACCATGATCATGCAGGTCCATGACGAACTGGTATTCGAGGTGGCTGAAGCCGACCTGGAGGCTGCCGGCAAACAGATCACCGCGCACATGTGTGGTGCGGCCGATCTCAAGGTGCCGCTGGTAGTGGATATCGGCAGCGGCATCAACTGGGACGAGGCGCATTGATTGTCCGGCCTGCCGGAACCTTTTTCGGGCAGCACGGTCGTATCCTGCACGGAGGAACTAGTCCCATTCCCCCTCCCTGAGTGGGCTATCCTCCAGCCCGGTTCTTCGGAGCCGGGTTTTTTAAGCTCCGGCATTTCTTTCCCTGTTGCCGGAGCTTTTTTATGTCCATGAGATTATTTGATTTGACAGTTAAATGTCGCTAATTCCAGTCTATTGCTGTTAAATTCTGTAAATACCATCAAAAGCAGCCTATGCCTTAACAGCAGGCATTGTTTGATGGCCACAAGCGCTCCAGCAGTTCAAGCCGAAGCGCCCGCCAATTCGAGCCACTGGTCCAGTACCTGCTGGACCTGGTCGCTACCCTCGCGGGTATGTGCCGAGAACAGCTGCACACTGGCTTGTGCATGCCACTCGGGGAGCTGCTGGCGCACCTTCATCAGGGTGGCCCTGGCGGGCCCGCGTTTCAGCTTGTCGGCCTTGGTGAGCAGCACATGGGTCGGCAATCCGGCCGCGTGGCACCAGCTGAGGACCTGCTGGTCGGTGTCCTTGAAGGGGTGGCGTATATCCATCAACAGGATGACGCCGCAGAGCGACCGGCGGGTTTCGAGGTAGCGGGCGATATTGCGTTGCCACTGGTTTTTCATTGACTTGGAGACCTTGGCGTAGCCATAGCCGGGCAGGTCAACCAGCCGCAGCTGGTCGCGCACCTCGAAAAAATTGATTTCACGGGTGCGCCCCGGGTCCTTGCTGATCCGGGCCAGCGACTTTTGCCCGGTTATCACGTTAAGTGCGCTGGATTTTCCGGCATTGGAGCGGCCGGCAAAGGCCACTTCAGCCCCGCTATCGTCCGGGGCATGGCGCGCGTCGGGTGTGCCGAGAATAAAATGCGTCTGTTGGTAATGATTGTTCATGGCTGAGGCGTGCATTAGACGCGACCCGGCCCGCGTTTGAAAGTGGCCCGGTGCAGATTGTCCTGTTGACCCCCTGCGCTCGGGCAGGTATAAAAAGGGCCCTTTTTCGCCATCTCGCCGGCAGATTTTATACCGACATATTGCAACGCCTGTCGGAATTCTGGCAGGGCGCTACCGGAGCAGCATTGAAATGAAGAAATGGATTGTAATATCAAGCACATTGCTCATCGCCCTTGGCATGGGCCAGGCACAGGCCGCAGGTGACCCGCTGGCCGGCAAGGCAAAGTCCGCACAGTGCGCGGCGTGCCACGGCGAGGACGGCAACAGTGTCAATCCGGAATGGCCAAAGCTGGCCGGACAGCATGCCGGCTACCTGACAAAACAACTGTATTACTTCGAGGATGGCGAGCGCGAAAATGCCACCATGAAACCGATGGCAAATGTACTCGATCAACAGGGACGCGAAGATGTCGCGGCCTATTATGCCAGCCAGAAGGTCAAGACAGGTATGGCCGACCCCGAGCTGGTGGAACTGGGCGAGCAGATCTATCGCAGCGGCAATGACGTGAGTGGTGTGGCACCTTGCATGGGCTGTCACGGCCCAAATGGTGCGGGCAATCCTGCCGCGCTTTACCCGGCACTGCGCGGGCAGCATGCAAAGTACGTTGAAAACCAGTTGCACGGTTTTGCCGGGGGCAAGCGGGTAAACGAAAACGCCAAAAAGATGATGCAGATCCTCGCCTCGCGCATGACCAACCGTGAAATCCAGGCGGTCGCCAGCTACATCCAGGGCCTGCACTGAACGGCATGCCCCATCGTTGTGACCCGGCCATCGCCGGGCCTTGCGCAATCAATGGCTTGCATCCATCTTCGCCGTCCCGCGTCCCGCCGCAGCACCGGCCAGCAATGGTTGTTGCTTTATAAATGCAACCTGTGAGCCGATAGCGTGTCTGAACCCTGCGTTCCCGTACTGAACTCTTATCAAGGTGGAGCTGTTTTTATGAAGACTGTGTCAAGATGGTTTGTTGTCCTGTTGTTTCCGATGCTTGTTTCAATGTCAGCCTGCGCGGAAGGCTATTCGCAAGGCAAGGATTATATAAAGCTGTCCAATCCGCAGCCGACGTCCAGTGGTGACAGGATCGAGGTGGTGGAACTGTTCTGGTATGGCTGTCCGCACTGTTACCACCTCGAGCCCTACCTGGCGGAATGGCTGGTCAGCAAGCCGGACGATGTCGAATTGGTGCGCATGCCGGCAGTGCTGGGCAAGCGCTGGGATTTAATGGCGAAGGCCTACTATACGGCCGAACTTATCGGTGTCGTCGACAAGATACACCCCGCTCTGTTTGATGCACTGAATAAGGAAAACAGGAAAATCAATGACCAGGCCGCATTACAGGACTTTTTTGTTGCCCAGGGGGTTTCTGCCGAGGACTTCACGAAAACCTTCAACTCCTTTGCCGTAAATGTGAAAGTCAACAATGCCCGGCAGATGTCGCGGCGTTATGCGATTACCGGCGTGCCGTCGATCATTGTCAACGGCAAGTACAGAACCGGTGTGGGCATGGCACGCGGCAACGAGAACGTTATCAAGGTGATGAACTACCTCATAGAAGAGGAGCGTAAGTAAATCCCGGGGTAGTGAAGATAAACAGGGATTTTCCGACCTGCCTGTAACAGTTGGTAATCACAGCCTGGCCTGTTGGTCAGCGCAACAGAAAAAAACAGCTTAAGGGATAAGAAGTACCTATCATGGCAGGTTCGTTCAGTTCAGCGCAGCGGTTTTCAGAATCCCGGGTCCCGGACAATGTGGATTTTAATATGGGTCAACGAATCCGTTTGCTCAGTTACAATATCCAGGCGGGTATCAAGACGGCGCGCTACCGCCACTACATCACGCGCAGCTGGAAACATGTTTTGCCCCATGCGCAACGCTTCAGTAATCTTGACCGTATCGCACGCCTGGTCAAGGGTTATGATGTTGTTGGTTTGCAGGAACTCGACGCAGGCAGCCTGCGCAGTGGTTATGTAAACCTGACGCAGTACCTCAGCGAGAAGTCCGATATGCCTTTCTGGTATGACCAGACCAACCGCCGTATCGGGCGCTTTGCGAGTCACAGTACCGGTGTCCTCAGTCGTTTCACCCCAACCGAGATTGTTGAGCATCGCCTGCCAGGCCGTATTCCCGGGCGCGGTGCCCTGTTTATTCGCTATGGCTCAAAAAAAGATTCGCTGGTGGTGCTTATCCTGCACCTGGCATTGAGCCGGCGTGCACGCATGATACAGTTCGATTACATCAGCGATATCGTCAATGAATACCGCCACGTTGTCATTATGGGCGATTTGAACTGCGGTTCAGACAGCAAGGAGATGGATTACCTGATCAATCGTACGCTGATGCGCGAACCGACCCATGAAATGCATACCTTTCCCAGTTGGCGACCGCAGCAGAATATTGATCACATACTGGTCACACCAACCCTGCAGGTAAACCATGTAAGGGCGCTGAACTTTTCCCTCTCCGATCACCTGCCGATCGAAATGGAAATCACTCTGCCGGAGTCGATACTGCTGGGCACCTGATGCTGTCGTAAGGTCCGCGCGTATTAGCGCCTTTGGAAAACTGTCCGTCCTGACGGCTTTTAAAAAAGGCCGTGGCTGCCCTGAAGAAAACCATCAACCAGTTTGTCAGACTGCCGGACTAGATGTTTCTGTAGAGATCGTTCAACAGCAACTCCGCAAAACCGACGATTCCCTTGAGTTCTCCACAGTCGAGAACCGGCGCATAGGCAAAACCGAAATTGCAAAACAGGCGCGCGCAGTAGCGGATATCCATATCAGGATCGACACCGACGACCGGCTTGGTCATAACTTCGTAGACATTGATGCGCTCGGCAGCACGGTCGACCGCCAGTACTTTATGCGCAATATCGGTCAGCAGCACGATGCCATATTCATCATCTTCATGGCGTTTTTCGACAAGCAGTACACGCCTGCCGTACTCTTTCATAATGTCCAGTGCCTCATTGATCTTGAGCATCCCGTCGACAAGATGGTAGTTGTCAGTCATGACGTCACGGACGCGAATGATATTTTTTTCACTCATAATTTTTCCTCTACAATAGGACTTAGCTTGGTGATCTGCCTGGTAATCCCGACGGCGTCCTCGACGTTTATCTGGAAGGCGATACCGGACCCGGGATGGCTCTCGAATTCACCGATACGTTCTATGGCCTCGAGAATATCACGGCTCATGTGCTCCTCGACGAGGAACATCAACATGTCGCGCTGGGTTTCCAGGTTCAGACCGAAAAATGTTTTTTCCGCTTGTATACCTTCACCACGGACCTGGTTGAGCACGGTTGCGCCGGTTGCGCCTGCAGAGCGGGCGGCATTCATAATCTTGTCGGTTTTTTCATCACTGACCAGGGCAATGATTAGCTTGAACTGCATGGCTGTTTACCTCCTGTATAGCATAAGTTAAAGATCATTTTCGTTGCTGTCCTGCTTTTGCAGGCGCTGTTGCCGTCTGTTCCACCACATGCCGAGCTGTGCATAACCGATCACGGAAATAATCGGGAACAGGCAGGTGAAGGCGATCAGTCCAAAACCGTCGAGCAGCGGGCTGCGACCCGGGATGGTGCTGGCCAGGCCGATGCCGAGCGCCGCAACCAGCGGCACCGTCACGGTGGACGTGGTGACACCGCCCGAGTCATAGGCCAGCGCGATGATCGTGCGCGGCGCAAACAGTGTTTGAATGACGACGATGATATAGCCGGCGATGATGTAATAGTGCAGTGGTGTACCGGTGATAATGCGGAAGGTGCCAAGTGCAACACCCGTGGCCGCACCGATCGCAACGGCGACACGCAGGCCCCATACGTCGATGGCACCGGTGGAAACCTTGTTGGCCTTGATGGCCACGGCGATCAGCGCGGGTTCGGCAATGGTTGTGGAAAAACCGATGGCCGCGGCAAACACGTAGACCCAGGTGTAGTCGCTCCAGTCCAATGCCTCGGCAGACGTGCCGACTGTGCCGCTGATGAACGCCGGGTCCGTGAGCTGTTGTGCCATATGTTTGCCGATCGGGAATAATGCCTCTTCAAGGCCGACGAGAAAAAGTGTCAGGCCAACCAGTACGTAGATAAAGCCGATCAGTACGCGCTTCAGGTTCGGGATAGTCTGGCGCAGCACCAGCAGCTGGAAGCCGAAGATGATGGCAACGATGGGCAAGACGTCGAGTACCGTCGACAGGCCCGTTTGTAACAGGTGTGCTGGGAGATCCGTCATATGATCATGCCGTAGGCCATCACGAAGATCATCGGGGTCAGCGAGGCGAAAGCGATCAGGCCGAAGCCGTCGACCATCGGGTTGCGCCCCTTGATACTCTCGGCAAGTCCGACACCGAGTGCCGTAACCAGCGGGACGGTGACGGTGGAGGTGGTGACGCCGCCGGAATCGTAGGCAATGCCGATTATTTCCGGGGGCGCGAAGGCCGTCATGATCATCACGCCAATATAGCCACCGATGATCAGGTACTGGATCGGCCAGCCCCTGACAATGCGGTACACGCCGGTGAGAATGGCTATGCCGACGGACAGCGCCACTGTGATCCGCAGGCCCAGCGCATAGCTGTCGCGGGCCTCGGTATTGTCCGCGATGACGCCGCCGGCCGCGGCGATCCGCGCGGCCTCGCTGGCCACAGCGGTCAATGCCGGTTCCGCGATCGTCGTACCGAAACCGAGTGCAAAGGAAAACAGCAGCAGCCAGGCGAGGTTTGCCTTGCGTGCGAACGCGAAGGCAATCGATTCACCAATCGGGAACAGCGCCTGTTCAAGGCCACGAATGAAAAAAGCCAGGCCCAGCACCACCAGCAGGCAGCCGCTGATCACCCGCACCAGGTCGGGAAAGGGTTGCTGTATGACGACCAGCTGGAAGAAGGCCACAACCAGGATGATCGGCAACAGGTCACGCACGCTGGACAGAATGGAATCAATAAAGTGGCGTAGCTGTTCCAATTCTGCAGTTCCCCTGTTGCAAATGGTGTCTTTGCGCTATTCTGATCTTTTATTTATTCGGCATAATTGCCATCTGCGCGGCAGCCTGTTGCCCCGGTATGCACGTATCATGGCAAGAAATATATGATGATAACCGCTTTGCAAAAATACGCCTACTTGATTTCGGCCCTGGCCATTGCCTGCTTCTTCCTTTTTCCGGAGCCGCATATCGCAATAATCGGTGCCCTGTTGCTGCAGACGCTGGCCTTCATCCTGGTTGCCGGGCGATCGACGGCCGACGGCATTGTACTAACCGGTATCACGATACTGCTGCTCGGTTTTGTACCTGCCGACCATCCGCTGATCAGGGGTCCGTATCTCAATGATATCAGGCCGTGGATTATTATTACCGGCATTGTTGTATTCGTTATCGGCCTGCTGCTGATGCGCAAGCGGCTGCATCGCGGTTATTGATCCTGCCAAGACAGAGGCAGGCTACTATTGTGTCTGCCGGATATCCGTGTGCCGCAATCTCAGCGAATTACTGATAACCGACACTGAACTGAAACTCATCGCGACTGCCGCCAGCATCGGTGACAACAGGATCCCGAACAGCGGATAGAGTACACCTGCCGCAAGCGGCACGCCCAGTGAGTTGTAGATAAACGCAAAAAACAGGTTCTGACGGATATTACGCATCACCGCACGGCTCAGCTGCCGCGCCCGTACAATGCCGCGCAAGTCGCCCTTTACCAGGGTGATGCCCGCACTTTCCATGGCGACATCGGTACCGCTGCCCATCGCGATGCCGACATGTGCCTGTGCCAGTGCCGGCGCATCATTGATGCCGTCGCCGGCCATGGCAACGATGCGGCCTCCGGCCTGTAACTGCCTGACGATATCGGCCTTCTGCTGCGGCAGGACGTCGGCCTCAACGCGCTTGATGCCGAGTTGCCCGGCGACGGCCATGGCGGTGGTGTGATTGTCGCCGGTCAGCATGACGATCTCGATACCTTCCGCATGCAGCGTGTGAATGGCTTCACCGGCAGAGGCCTTGACCGGGTCTGCAACACTGATCAGCCCGGCGGCCTTGCCGTCAATCGCAACGAACATCACGGTCTGTCCCGCCACGCGCCCGGTTTCGGCCTGCTCTGCAAGGCTGGCAGCATCGACTCCGAGGTCCTCGAGCAGCTTTATGTTGCCGAGCGCCACTGTGCGCCCGTCCACTGTTCCGCTTACGCCCTTGCCGGTGACTGATGTAAACACATCCGTCTGCTGCAGGCTGATGCCCCTGTCTTGTGCGCCTGTCACGATGGCCTCGGCCAGTGGATGTTCACTGGCACGCTCCAGGCTGGCAGCAAGCTGCAGGACATCTGTTTCTGCAAAGCCCGCAGTGGCTGCCACGGCGACCAGTACGGGTTTCCCCTCGGTCAGGGTGCCGGTCTTGTCAACCACCAGGGTGTCGACCTTTTCCATAATCTCGAGCACCTCCGCATTTTTGACAAGCACCCCCAGGGTCGCGCCCCTGCCGGTGCCGACCATGATGGACATCGGGGTAGCAAGTCCAAGAGCACATGGACAGGCAATAATGAGCACGGCCACCGCGTTGACAATGGCGTGAGCCAGCCTTGGCTCGGGGCCCCAGCTGCCCCAAACGACAAATGTGATGACAGCGACGCTAACCACGGCCGGTACAAACCAGCCGGCAACCACATCGACAAGTCTTTGAATCGGTGCGCGCGAGCGTTGTGCCTCACTGACCATCTGTACGATGTGCGCGAGCAGGGTGTCACTGCCGACTTTCTCGGCGCGCATCAGCAGGCTGCCGGTGCCATTGACGGTGGCACCGATGACGGTCTCGCCCGCGGATTTTTCCACGGGGATGGCTTCGCCGCTAAGCATGGATTCATCCACCGAACTGTTACCGTCGGTGACCACGCCATCCACCGGGACTTTTTCACCGGGTCGGATACGCAATATATCGCCGGGCTGGACCTGTCCCAGCGGGATATCTTCCTCGGCACCGTTGTCACGCACGATGCGCGCGCTGTTGGGTGCCAGCCCAAGCAGCAGCCTGATGGCGGCGTTGGTCTGACCGCGTGCGCGCAGTTCCAGCACCTGGCCGAGCAGCACCAGCGCGACGATCACGGCCGCCGCCTCGAAGTAGACGGCAACCGTGCCATCGGCATGTTGCATCACGGGCGGGAAAATGGCGGGTGCCAGCAGGGCGACGACGCTGTAGCTCCAGGCGACACCGACACCCAGGCCAATCAGCGTAAACATGTTGAGATTCCAGCTCAGCACCGATTGCCAGCCGCGTGCCAGGAATGGCCAGCCCCCCCAGAGCACCACCGGGGTTGCCAGTAAAAACTCGATCCACTGAACCCGCACCATGGAAAGGCCGGCAGGCAACAGGCCGGGCCGCATGTCGGCAACCATGGCAAGCATGAACACCGGCAGTGCCAGTACCGAGCAGATCCGCAACCGCCGGGTCATGTCGATGAGTTCCTCGTTCTTTTCCTCGATGGCGATGGTGCGCGGCTCCAGCGCCATGCCGCACTTTGGGCAGCCGCCCGGCTCGTCCTGGACGATTTCAGGATGCATCGGGCAGGTGTATTCGGTTCGCGTTGCAGGCAGGCTTACTGCTTCGGGCTCCAGTGCCATGCCGCAAGACGGGCAGGCCCCCGGGCCCTGTTGCCGGACACCGGGGCACATGGGGCAGATATAGTCTGATGATGAGCTGGCGGCGGGTGTGACTGCCGGCTTGCCATGCGGATGCAGATAGTTTTCGGGATCGGCGGCAAATTTCCCCTGGCACCCGCTGCAGCAGAAGTAGTAGTCATTGTTCCTGTAGATGTAGTGGTGTTCGCTCGCCGTGGTGACGGTCATGCCACAGACTGGATCGGTCAGCTGTGCAGTCGGGCCACCCCCGTCGTGACAGCAGCCGTGCTGACCAGCCGGGTCTGTCATATGTTTGTCATCACGCATGGATCACCCTGGGTGTGCGCTTGCTGTATCGGGGAACAGTACAGTCCAGAGATCAGTTCGATGCCTGTTATGAATGGGCAGTATCTCATCATCCTTGTCCAGCGAGACTGCAATGCCTAGAAAAGAGGCTTTACCGGGGCCTGGTTGTAACGCTCGATGCTCGCAAGGATCTCTTCACAGGCGGCATCGTGATCCTGCCAGCCTTCAATCGTTACCCACTTGTTTTCTTCAAGGTCCTTGTAGTGCTGGTAGAAGTGCGCGATTTGCAGCGTCAGCTGTTGCGGCAGGTCAGCAAGACACTGCACATCCCGGTAGAGGCTGGTCATTTCATCCAGCGGCACTGCGATGACTTTCGGATCAGGTCCAGAGTCATCTACCATGGCCAGCAGGCTCACGGGACGGCAGCGCATCACTGAACCGCTGATCAGTGGAACCGGTGTGATCACCAGTACGTCCAGCGGGTCGCCATCCTCGGAAAGAGAGTGCGGGATGTAACCGTAGTTTGCCGGGTAATGCATCGCGGTACCCATGAAACGGTCGACGAACATGGCACCGGTCTCTTTATCGACCTCGTACTTTACCGGGTCGCTGCGCGCGGGGATTTCAATAATGACGTTGATTTCATCGGGAATGTTGCGGCCGGGGTTTACTCTGTCGAGGTTCATGGGCGAATCCTGTCGTTCGTCAAAAAAACTCCGCACATAAATGTACGGAGTTTTATAGTTGGCGCGCCCGACAGGATTCGAACCTGTGACACCCGGCTTCGGAAGCCGGTACTCTATCCAGCTGAGCTACGGGCGCAGATATCACCCTTTTCAGGGTGGGAGAGCAAGAATAGCGTTATCCCTGTGACGGGTCCATGCTCGAATGTAACTGATTTTAGGGGTGTTCATGAAAATTTCACGCGCTGCGACTTTCCAGTATAATTCCGCGGCATTGATTTTTCGCTAACGGGCGTCCAGTAACGGGTTATGCTCGCGAGGAAGTTTTCCCGGGCATTACAGAGCCGTTTCACTATCTATCAGGAGAACACTGTGAGTCACGATAAAGAATTTTACGGAACATTTATAGCCGTGATGGCGGGTTTGGCCATCCTGGCGGTGATATTGGTCTACACGGCCATCAGCCTGACCAGCGATGTCTCGCAATACAAGCCTGAAGAGATCGTCATCGAAAATATCAAGCCTGTGGGCGAGGTCTATATAGCCGGTGAGTCGGCGCCGCCTGCGGCAGCCGCCACATCAGGGGTTGCAACCATGGTGGCAGCTGCCACGGAGCCGGCCGCCGCAAAGTCAGGCGAGCAAATATACAACGCCAGCTGTATGGCCTGTCATGCAACCGGTGCGGCCGGTGCGCCGAAGCTCGGTGATGCAACGGCCTGGGCGCCGCGTATTGCAAAGGGGATGAGTGTACTGCTTGACAATGCAATCAAGGGGATTAATGCCATGCCGCCGAAGGGGCTGTGTATGAGTTGCTCGGATGCGGATCTGCAGGCTGCAATCGATTATATCGTCGTCAAGAGCCGTTAAAATTTTCTCAAAGTTAAAACCAGGCTGTGCTGTGGTCGCAGACCGGAATGGAAGAGGGGTTGCCAGTGGCAACCCCTTTTTTTCTGTGTTGGTCCGGTATCTATGACACGGCAGAAAATTGCATGTCGGCAAATGCAGAACCGTTTACATCCCGCCTGAGCAAATCTTCTGCCTCGTCTGCCGGTAACGGCTTGCTGAAGAGGAAACCCTGTATTTCGTCACAACGCAGACGCTGCAGGTATTCAAGTTGTTCCACAGTCTCAACGCCCTCGGCAATGATCTTCAACCCCATGCTGTGTGCCATCGCGATAATCGCGCCAATAATGGCTGCATCATCAAGGTCTGTGGTCAGATCACGAACGAAAGAACGATCGATTTTTACCGTATTCAGCGGGAATCGCTTCAGGTGGGTAAGCGAGGAATAGCCGGTACCAAAATCATCAATGGAGATATGCAGACCCTCGCGATGCAGGGCATGCATGATCTGGGATGCACTATCTATATCACCCATAATGGTGCTTTCCGTTATCTCGAGTTCAAGCAGCTTAGGGTCGATTGCGCTGTCACTGACGATATTACGGATCATATCCAGAATATCTTTTTGCCGAAATTGAACAGCCGAGAGGTTAACTGCAATGGAAATGTCACTGTAGCCTGCGGATTCCCAATCCTTTATCTTTCTGCAAGCAGTGTTTAATACCCACTCGCCGATATGGATAATCAGTCCTGATTCCTCGGCCAGCGGGATAAATTCAGCGGGGGAAATCAGGCCGATCCTGGGATGCTTCCAGCGTAACAGTGCCTCCATGCCAACAATCTTTCTGGAGAAAACTTCCACCTTTGGCTGGTAATACAGCTCCAGTTCATTACGTTCAATGGCATGGCGCAGATCGTTTTCCAGCTTCAGGCTGTCGAGGGAGGTATTGCTGATTTCATCATCATGGAACTGGTAGGTGTTATTTCCATTGCGCTTGGCGTTGTACAGTGCCGAGCCGGCATTATCCAGCAAGCTGTCCGCATTCAGCCCGTTTCCGGGGAATATGCTGATGCCAATGCAACATTTAAGGTGGATCTCGTGGCTGTCTATCTCAAGCGGCTCGGTAACGGCATCGATGATGCGCTTGACAATCTGTTCTATGTACTCAATTGATTCCATGGAAGGCAACAGTATGCCGAATTCATCACCGCCGAGACGGTATATCGAAGTAAAAGTCGCATCACTGGTGAACCGCGAAACAGAATCTGTCTTGCGCAGTGCCTCCAGCAGCCGTTCACTGACGTTTGTAAGAAGTCTGTCACCGACCTTATAACCAAGGGCATTATTAATACGCTTGAACATGTCAAGGTCCAGCATCATGACAGCCATAAAGTGGCCGGTAAAACGGCAATCCTCGATAGCTTCAACGATACTGTCATGAAAAACAGAGCGGTTGGGGAGGCCCGTAAGGCTGTCATGGTCCGGTTTCAGGACGGCTTCATCTGACGAGTTGGGGATAGTCTGCTGACTGGAAGATGCCGCCAACCCGAATTCCCTGTCTTCGTCTTCCTGCTCCCAGAGCGTAACGCGGTTACGCCCGTTATTCTTGGAGTGATACAGCCCCTTGTCTGCCTGATCGATCAGCTGGGTAAGGGATTCGCTCTGTTGGTTGATCGTCGCGACACCGAAACTTGCCGTGATTGTGATCCCTGGAATTCCCGGAATTGACGTGGACTCGATATTGCTCCGGGCGCGCTCGGCAGCCTTCATTGCATCATCCAGGCTCATGTCTGGAAGTACAATACAAAATTCCTCGCCGCCATATCGACAAATCGCATCAGTTGAGCGCATGGACTGTTGCAGGCATTTTGCGATTGTGATGATCGCCTCATCACCAGCGGCGTGTCCAAAGCGGTCATTGATAGATTTGAACTTGTCAATATCGGTCATGATGCAGGTTAGTTGCCGGCCATTCTTTACTGCAGCTTTGAACATGGCTCCATATTTTTCAAAAAAAGAACGCCTGTTAAGGCAATTTGTCATCGGGTCGCGGGTTGCCAGGACCTGTAACGCGTCATTCTGCCGTCTTACCTCGTCACGTGAATTTTTCAGCTGGCCCAGCATGTTTTCAAGCTGGTCATTTTTCTCCTCAAGCGGGGTAACGTCATCGAAGGTTGCAAGTACTCCGCGATTTTCTCCATTGCCGTCTTTTACGGGAGAGCTGTTTACCATGAATGTCCGTTTCTTGCCTGAATTTCCAGTGAGGTAGAGTTGTTTGCCTGTCTGCACCTCGCCACTTTTTATAGCTTCGACCCATGGGTATTCAAACTGCTGGCTGGTTGTGAATTCCCAATCAAGATCGGAGGCATTCTTACCGACCAGCTTGTCGGGTTTTACTCCAAAGCTTTTCCCGAAAGCGGTGTTTGCGAGCATGATTTGCCCTTTACTATCGAGTAGCAATACGCCCTCGGCGAGAGCATTCAGTGCATGTGTTACACGGGATGGGACGATTGAAGATGGATTGATATCCTTGTGGGTTTTTCTCATAAATAACAGGAAGGAAATAAATCCGGCTGTCATGACGAATATCGCCATGCGGACAAGTGGATTAACGTGAAAACCAAATATGCCTTTTGTGTACAGCGGAACGAAGCTGACTTCGACAGATCCCCATTGCTTTACGCCACGCAGGATAGGAACCCTTATATTTACAGGTGTTGATTGGCCATTGGTGGCTGACCAGTGCTTGTCATGGTCACCGGCAACGGCAAGCAGGCGGCCGCTGGTTTCTCTTAACGCCGCGGACAACACATCGTCGTTTCTTTGTACCAGTGTGCGCATGCTGGATTTTATCGCCCGGATATCTCTCTTCTGGGCAGCGATTGAATATTGCACAGCAAGGGATTCAGCCAGTGCGGTGCGGCCATTTTTGACGGCCTCGGCACGGTCGGGGACAAGGCCGAGCATATCGCCGAGCAAAAATATGCTCATCATGATCAGGACAAGGCCCACTGTAATCCTGGTTACAGGTGAAACATTAATCATTGCTATGGTTCTCCCTGGTGCTGGTATTCGTGGTATCCAGCAGCCTGGCTGCATTATCATCATTCTCAGGATTGAAGCTGTCATCTATCTTTTCATCGTCCTTGTTCTTCCTGGTGCGCGCAATAATCGGCAGGGGGTCAAAACCCTTCCATAAAGGAACAGCAGAGAGCATGCTGGCAAGCAGCACGCCGCCGCGCAGTGCCCAGGTTATGATGCCTGCCGAAAGTGAAAGCGCCATACCGGTTGCCGATTTTGCAACAAGTTGCATGTAACCATCATCTCCACCCTGGCTGCCGTTAATCTGCTGTTTCATGATGTCGATCATCTGCCAAAGTTCCATGCTTGCATTCAGGTCGTGATTTGCCATTTCTATATTCTGACGCAGTCCACTATAAAGGTTGTAGGCGCCGTCAAGGTCACCAAAGGCGGCATCTTTAGTTACGTGTTGGCCATAAAGGCTGTTGATACTGAAATCATTCAGCTCGAGATTGATTGGTGCAGCCATGGACTTGGTGGTTAATCCGGCATTATTGGATTTGAAAGTATTATCAGTTGATACTGTTTCGTTATCATCTTCATGCTCAGTTGCCGGTTCTGGATTATGGGCGGGTATAGGATCAACCGGCGATCCAGTCAAGGTAACTGCGGTAACCGTCAAATTAACAGTAGCACTTGCAGAATTATCTATACCGTCATTGGCAGCATAGGTGAACAAGTCGGTTCCTGAAAAACCAGGGTTGGGTGTGTAGGTAAAACTACCGTCGGCATTCAGCAGCAATACCCCATTGGACACATCGGTCAACAGCACCGCGGAAAGTGTGCCGCTGTCGATATCGCCGTCTATACCAGCCCCGGTATCTTCGGTTAGTACGTTACCTGTAATGACTGCAGTATCTACTATGTACTCATTTGCGGTTGCAACGGGTGCATCGTTGTTGCCGCTGATGGTGATCTGCGCGGTGGTCGCGGTCCTGGAGAGCTCGGTGCCGCCGTCATCGGACTCGACCACGTCGTAGGTGTAGTTG
>JBATIF010000143.1:0-6769 GCA_049667605.1 Gammaproteobacteria bacterium | reverse complement strand
GTACGCGTACCGAGTGACCCAGTGGAGCGAAATCTGCATAGCCACGCACATCAATCGCCTGGTGAGGGCAGGCTTTTACGCAGGAATAACATTCCCAGCACATGTTAGGTTCGATGTTATAAGCACGGCGAAGCGATTTATCGATGTGCATGATGTCAGATGGACAGATATCAACGCACTGGCCACAACCATCACAACGAGTCATATATACGAAAGTTGGCATAATATATTTCCTCTTTTCCTGAATAACGTTAATTGAATTGATGTTAGTAGTGGTTTGCTGGCTCACGCCTGATACCAGGCCCCATGTAAGAAGGCTTCTTGCCCATGTACTCGGGGATATCCGGGAATTTTGCCTGTACTGCAGGATCCGTCAGATCGTAATCAAGAGGTAAATTCTCCCTTGAACCATCAGCCCTGGTAACACGCTTTTGAAAAGCGGCAGCAGGTTTGAAGAACATGTGCGCGAACTTGGACCAGTATACGCTGCCAAAAAGCATCGTACTTGATGCGATAAACAAAACGAAGGCCAGGGTTGACCATCCGGCAATGCCCTGCGACTGCGTAAAGGACCAGATTAATGCGAACGTCGCAGTAGTGAGCAGCGAGACAATGAACAAATCCGTACGTTCAAAGCGATACCACGAAAGGCCTTCCGCAGACACATCAACGCGAATAAAAAACCAGAACCAGTATCCACCAATAGCCAACATCAGTGCGCCGATATGCCACAGTTGCGGCAGGATCGCAGGTGCGGGTGTTTCTGGTGTTGGATAGGCAAAAATCAGGATAGCTGTAGCAGCGACGAAAATAATGAAGCCATACATGGTCAAAAGATGTGAAAGTCTGCGCTTTGTATTGCAGAATTCACCGGAAGTTAACACTTCTTTAGCCAGCACTTGAACGGCAATTGATGCCTTTTCACCGGTGCTCACGGACCGCTTCGCGCTCTTTTTTGCTTTTTTTGCATTCTCGAAAAAATACTGCGCACTTTTCTTGTGAATCATATCAAGTACAGTTCCGCCTATGACCATCAGGATCATCAGAATGACGTACCCCTGCATGACCATGGGTGATATAGATGCCGAAAGCTCGGAAAAGGGATTGATGGTGAACATTAAAGTATCCTCATTGTGTTAGCTGTTTGTACGAATCACACCGAGGCGGAGTATCCGCCTCTAGCGTCAGCCGTTGGCCCGTGTGTTCGAATAAAGCAGCTCGATCAACGGACAGTTTCTACCCAGGGATATGACAGCATTCATGCCACAGGGTCAAAGTCTTCGCGCAATCGTTTGTTTCGAATATCCAATTGCGTTACGCATATGATAATCGAACTCCCGAAAAAGTGCGGATTATCGCAGCAGAATCTTTTAATGTCCTCATAAACCCGCAGCGCATATCCCTGGATGCAGTCAAGGACCAACCTGCCCAATAGCCTCCACAAAATTGTCCCGGATTCCGCCGTTAGCGCTGGAAATCCCACAATTTCTGTGCCTTTTTCTGCCTGTCCATCGCACGGAGATGAGGGTTTTCGGGGCCGGCTTGTTTTATGCGGTCCGCTTTGTCAGCGCCCCGGGTCAGGAAACAGGTCGGCCCAAGTCAACTTCATGTTCTGGTTGTAGATAATCTCACATTTACGCGCCTATAGCCGTTTAATTGCCCATTTTAACGGCAAAAAAGATCACCTTAACCGGCGTATTCGACCTCCCCAAACATACCTGAAACCAAACTGAACGTGCGGTAGCAGGGTCTCGATATCTTCAACCTCTGAGTTCTTGCATGTGATTACACGAGAACTGCCGAAAATCATGGTGCCGCGTAAATGCAATAACAAAACCCTGCCCGCAGCGGCGGACAGTATTTTACGTTCGTCAGGCGTCAGTTTCAGATCAGTTTCCCGTGGATTGGTCACCGCCTTGACATCGTTTGCCGGCAACCCGGAAAGCCGCGTGACCGTCATTATGTTCGCGACAAACAGGCCTATCCCAATAGCCGCTATAAGATCCACGAACACGGGTAGCGCAACTACGCCTTAGGTGATAAGCGCGCCCTTTCCGGAGAGATGATGGGCGCGTTTGAGGAAATCCGAGTCGATCATATCGATACCGACTTTGAATGCAATACCGGCAACTGCACGACGTGAATTCGCAGGATTTGGAAAAAACCCACAAATACCGAAACTTTTCTTCCAATCGATATAATTTAAAGTCCAGATTGTTTTTTATCTATACATAGTCAGGTATCAGTCCACTCCCTCTAGCCTGTATGATTGGCCTGGTATTGTTTTCAACCATACGCAAACGAGATGTTGTACATCGACCGGGGACAGAGAGCGTTATGGGGCAGGTATTAAAAGCGGCAGTGGCGCGCCAGCGTGTGCTGCTGGGCGGCATGCTTGATGCCCCACTGGAAAGGCTCGCGCAGCACTGCGCCAAGGCCTGGCCCGATCGTGATACGCTGGAAAATCTTTTGCTGGAGCAAGTGCAGACACTGCCCTCCTGCAAGTACCTGTACGTGCTCGATGGGCAGGCACAACAGATCACCGCCAACGTGACTACACAGGGACTGTTGCCGGAGCAGTTCGGCCGCGACCGCAGTCAACGCCCCTATCTGGCCAGGGCGCTCGCCGGTGAGCGGTTCAGCATGTCCGACGCCTACCTGAGTCGCAATGCCAGGCGCCCCTCACTGACTGCGATACAACGTATCGAGAATGAGGACGGCAGCCTAAAGGGCTATCTTGGTGCGGATTTCGACCTGCGCGAACTCCCCCTGACACGCGAGATCTGTAATCAACCCGGAAAGTGGCTGCAGATCAAGGGCGACCCGGCGATACGCAGCGGCCTGTTTAACCAGCAACGCGTCGAAAGTCCCATGGATCAGCATATCGATGAGGTGCTTGACCTGCTCACCGAACTTGTTGCGGTACACGGCGTTTTTCATGGCAAACTGCATTTCTCCAGCTCCCGCGCCACACTCTGGTTCATCAATGACCCGTTCCGCTATCGCATTCTGGATATCGAAGACCTGACGGACCCGGGCATCGTGCTGACATACAGCGCAGCTCCCTACCCGGAAGATGCAGTGATTCCGCTGGAAAAAGTCGGTGAAGTCTTCAGAACCTTTCGCGATTTGCGCTTCATGGATGAAACCATCTACCTGCGCGCAGGCTCACTCAATATTTTCAATGGAATGGTCGGCCTGAACTTTTCCTGTGATGGGTCTCACTATATGCCCTGGGATGAATTACTCGAAAAAAGCCTGGGATTCTGGCTGGGTACCGGTGAATCCATCATCACCCGGGAACGCCAGCAAAACGCGTCCTGAGCGTCCCACCAAACCTGCGCACCACAAACGCAGGCCACCCTGTCCCCGGTACAGGCAGCGTCACAGAAACCACAAGCAGCCGCTGGTTTATAACTGTATTTTTGTCATTGGTAACAGACATAGACTCCACCCAGCTTCTCTTGTTTATGGATCAATTTTTCAATGGCATTGGCACACTCTTCTCTGTAATCCGTCACTTGTTGACATTCAAGTTTTTTACTGACTGCAACGTTTAGTTCATCACGTTTTGTATAGTAAAATCATAAACCTGTAAGGTCAGGATAAGCTCTATGATATAAATGATTCTGTCACCCGGCGGTAATCGATAGTTACCGCGAGCACCCAGCGCATGCAGCCTTTGCAGACAAGCTGTTTGGGCCCGTGGCCGCTGAACGCATCAGCATCGATTACCTGATGAACGAGCCAGTTGCTACCCAGGAGAATGCCATGACAGGCTTGCTGAAGGAGTAATAGACGCTGATAACATTGGTTTATTGCAATAATGGGAAATTTCTGAAGGAAAAACTATGACCATGACTTCTCGATTATTCAGACTTGCTCTGCTGGTGGTCGCCCTGTCAGGTTGCGCCGGGCCACCTTACAACAACCTGGATAATGAGCAGCTGAAAGCCATGCTCGAACAAGGCACCCCGATTTATGACATACGCCGCCCGGAAGAGTGGCGTCAAACCGGTGTGATTGCAGATAGCCAGCTTCTGACCTTTGTGGATGATAGCGGACGTATGCTGCCCGATTTTATGCGCCGTTTCACCTCTGCTGTGGGCAAAGATGATCCGGTGGTCCTGATCTGCCGAACCGGTAGCCGCACCAGTACGTTGGCACGCCATCTGGTCGAACAACTGGGTTATACAAAAGTCTACAACGTTCGCGATGGTATCATCCGCTGGATCAGGGATGGCCGGCCGGTGGCCGGCAAACGTATCAGCATCGATTCTCAGTCGGTTGACCCTGCCGCACGTGGATTGAATCACGTCGAGCATGCAACGAAAATAGCAGTCCTGTCATAAAATATTCTGGCGCTAATGAAAACCTGGTGATGTGAAAATGCCTGACCATAAGTCACGCCCAATAATTGACCTGTTGGTCAGCATTGTTATTCCCTCCGCTATCCTGATGAAGCTCAGTGGCGATGATGCTCTTGGGGCGAGCACAGCTCTGATCGTGGCACTGTCTTTTCCACTGGGCTGGGGCCTGTACGAACGACTCAAGCACAAGAAATTTAATTTTATCGCACTGCTAGGATTGATCAGCGTGTTGCTCACTGGCGGCATTGGCCTTCTGCAGCTCAATCCGCAATGGCTGGCTGTCAAGGAGGCTGCTATCCCCGCGCTTATTGGCATCGCGGTGTTGGTCTCCACGCGCACCCGCTTTCCGCTGATCAGAACTCTGCTATACAACCCAACCGTTATGGATGTTGGGAAGATCAAGCGAAAACTCGAAGAATTAGGAAATACCATCGCCTTTGAAGATCGCCTGTTAAAGGCCACTTACCTGCTGAGCGGTACCTTTTTCTTTTCCGCTGTGATGAACTACATTCTCGCCAGGTGGATTGTGACCAGCCCGGCGGGCAGTGCTGCATTTAACGAGCAGCTCGGACAGATGACCCTGCTCAGTTATCCGGTGATTGCCATCCCCTCCATGCTCATGATGCTAGCCATCTTTTATTTCCTGTGGCGTACGATTCATGGTATGACCGGTCTTGCGCTGGAAGACATACTCCATCATGAGGCGAAGCAGGACAAAGTGTCGGATTAAACAGCTTCGGCACACAGACCGGCGGCTACACAACGCAATATTTGCTTTCAGAGCCAGGCAACTGTTAAAAGCATCGCCTATGTGTGATCACACTGCCGCAACAAGCAGGATTGGAATCTGGATACTGTTCCTCGCAGTCAGCTGCAGCGCTTGCACGACGCGAGTCCGGGAGACACCCGCAGCGGGTGAAAGCGAGATGCGCAAAACGATCTACCCGGTGAACCACGGCTGGTACGCCGGGATCCTGCTGCGGCGCACCGAACGTTTGATAACGAATGGAGAAATACAATGAAATCACTGGTTGCTATCATCATGGGTTCCACGTCGGACTGGGAGACGATGCGCCATGCCGCCGAAACACTGGAGGAGCTGAATGTGCCTTTCGAGACAGAGGTGGTCTCGGCCCATCGCACCCCGGATAAGTTGTTCCAGTATGCAGAAACCGCGGAACAACGCGGGTTCGAAATCATTATTGCCGGAGCTGGAGGCGCCGCTCACCTGCCCGGCATGACGGCGGCCAAGACCATGTTGCCTGTGCTGGGCGTCCCCGTGCAATCAAAGGCCCTCAACGGCATGGATTCCTTGTTGTCTATTGCGCAAATGCCCGCAGGTGTCCCGGTGGGTACCTTATCGATTGGCCGCGCGGGGGCGGTCAATGCGGCCTTGCTGGCAGCGGCAATACTGGGCAACAAACACACGGACATCCGTATAGCACTCAAGGCGTATCGCGTACGTCAGACAGAACAGGTTCTCAACCACCCTGACCCACGGGACGGAGTATAGACTTGAGGATCGGCATTCTTGGTGGTGGCCAACTCGCCCGCATGCTGGCCCTGGCAGGCTATCCATTAGGATTCGAATTTGTCTTCCTTTGCCCGGATCCTGATGCGTGTGCAGCACCACTCGGCGAGCATTTATGTGCCGAATTCAAAGATCATGCCGCGTTGCAAGACCTGGTCGAAAAAGTAGACAGGATTACCTACGAGTTTGAAAACATACCAACAGAAACCGTCGAATTTCTAAAGGGGAAATTACCTGTCTATCCGTCACCGCAGGCACTGGCAACCGCCAGGGATCGCCTGCATGAGAAAAGCCTGATTAACAAACTGGGTATCGGTACAGCACCATTCATGGTGATAGACAGTCTGGATGAACTGCAACAGGCGGCGGCAAAAATCGGATTGCCCGCCATTCTCAAGACCCGCACACTGGGTTACGATGGCAAGGGTCAGCAATTATTACGCAAGCCTTCAGATCTCATAGCGGCGTGGAATGATATAAACAGCGCTGCAGTCATCCTTGAAGGATTCGTCGCCTTTGAACGAGAGGTATCTATCATTGCGGTCAGAAGCTTGTCTGGTGAGATGACGTTCTATCCGTTATCGGAGAATTCTCACGAAGCGGGCATTTTAAAGCGGTCCTTCAGCCTGCAAGATGACCCTATGCAGGGTTTGGCAGAAGATTACGCACAACGTCTACTCGAACATCTGGATTACGTCGGGGTACTGGCGATTGAATTTTTTCAGCTCGAGGGAACACTGCTGGCTAACGAGATGGCACCACGCGTCCACAACTCAGGTCACTGGACAATTGAAGGCGCGGTGACCAGCCAGTTTGAAAATCATTTACGTGCAATTGCCGGGCTTCCACTGGGCAATACGGCGTTAAC
>JBATIF010000142.1:0-7916 GCA_049667605.1 Gammaproteobacteria bacterium | reverse complement strand
GTTGAAGGTCTCTTCTTCCTGCTGGATGCGCTGATCGATCTTGCGCAACGCCTCCTCGGCCTGCTCCACTGCCGCGCGCAGCGCAGGGATGCCGTCTTCGTCCGCAGCCGCCGCCTCCAGCGCTTCCAGGGCCGCAAAGGCTGCATCGGCGTCGCTGCGTACCCGCTGCGCATGGTCGCGCAGCCGGGCCGGAATCTCGAGCAACATGGCGTAGTTGGGGCGGGCCGCGTGATAAGCACACAGTCGCGCCACCTTCGCATCGAGGAATCGGGCCAGGTGTCCGGCCGTATAGCGGGATGTCCCGTAGTGTCTTTTCCAGAGATACATAAACAGCGAATCCGCCTCATAGGGTCCGCCTTTCTCGATCCGGTCCGCTTCGGCCTGCGTCGTCTTTTCTTCCGCCTGTATGGCAATTTCGTCTGCCGCATGCGCCCCCGCAAGCAGTTCCTTATGGGCCGGATCCTCCTGCAGGCGCTGCTGCGTCGTGGCCTCCATCGTATCGAGTCGTTCTGCGGCCTGGTCGGCCTGCTGACGCATGGCTTCACGCTCAGCATCCAGGCCGTCCTCCGCCCGTTGTGATGCCTCGATACGTGACTGAAGTGCCTGTAAGGCCTGCTCGCGTTCGGCAAGTAAAGTCTGTACGCGCCGATCGGCGGCATCGAGCCCGGTGATAATCTCCCCCCTGATCAGTTGATCTAGCCGCATTTCGGCCAGCTGCCGGTAGCCGTCCGCTTCGTCCTGGCGCAGATGCACCAGCTTCCTGCTGGTGATTTGAACCTGGGTATCGAGCTCGCCGACCTGCTGGCGCACCTCGCGCAGGCCCTGGTCAATCGAAGTGAGTGTTTGCTGGCCGCTCCACATAATCAGGTCTACCAGTCGGTGAGCGCGGCGCCGGTCGTCGCTATGACATAGTCGGGTGCGAGCTGGCCACGCCGCTTCTTGCCAAAGTCGCGCTGCTGGATAATCCCGTCGTCGCTTTTATCGGCGGCGATTTGCTGATAGAGCTGCTCGCTTACCCGCAGCGCCCATTTATTTACCTCATAAGTCTTGCCGTCCTCTTCATTGCGAACAGGGAGTGTCAGCGTATTGCCGTCCGCCGTCACCGCCTCGACGATAATGTAGTAGTTACGGGCATTGGTGTTGACATCGGGCACGCGCCATATGCCACTGGCTTCACCCGGCCGCGATATGATGCTTATGGTGTATTCCCGCTCAAGCTGCGCGCGCAGCTGCTTCAGGGAGACAAGCGCTTCCCCGGCTGCATCGGTATCCTCTTCGCGCAAGGCCGCCTGGCCCTGTATGAGGTACTGCTGTGCACGCTCGCGTGCCTCGGGGAGTTCGGTTAGTTCGAGAACGGCCTGGCGCTGCGTGGCCAGTTCGTCAGGGAGTGCTGCCAGACGACGTTGTTGCGGGCCGCTGATCATCGTCGTGTAGACAATCACTACCGCAATGATAATGGCCAGCATCGCCAGCAGCGCCTTGCCCCAGACACCACGGGTGATGTAGATGTGTGCGAGAGTGACACGCCAGCCCGGTTCGGGCGGTGTATACACAAAGCGCTCCTCATCCAGGGCCGCAACACCTTCGGCCAGTACATGATCGGGAACATCGATACCCTGGGCGGCATAGATTTCACGCAGCCGTTTGATCAGCGTTTGCTCGCGCGTTTCTGTATTCAGTTCACGCTCAACCAGCAATTGCCGATGCCGGAGTGTGTCGACCACATCCATTGCCAGCATGACTTCATCGAGGGGATGCCTGGTTGCGGTATCTGTCCCGGCCATTGTTCTGGGCTGCCTGATGTCCGGGTTCTGTTATGACTGTCCCGGCAGTGTCAGCGGGAATGCCTTGCCCTCTTCGACCAGCCGCGCCAGGCGCTGCTTGCCTTCTTCCACCGCATCGCGGATATCTTCTGCATTCTTCGTGCTCAACTTGCGCATTTCCTCGATGATAACGCGCGAGTGTTCCTGGTAACTGACGACTGAATCAACCAGGCGCTTGACGGCATCGGCACGAATGGTCGGACCGTAGCCGGCCCTGATTGCCGCTTCCTGCACTTTGCCGCCAATATCTGCCAGGTCTTCAAGGCTTTTGCTGACACCCTCTTTCATCGCGTTCAGGGTCTCGGTGCTCTCGTGCAATCCGAACATACCGGTAAATGATGCACTCAACGCGGTTAACACGGTTTCATTGGTGCCGAAAAAGCTGATCGACTGCTGGTAGACGCGTTCCTTGGCATTGGTGGTCTGGATGAGCCGTGCCATGACAACCTCGGAGGTGTTGTAGCCCACTGTCAGGTTATCGGAAAGATCCTTGCAGATCTGGTAACGCTTGTCGGCAGTCTGAACATCGCGCATGCGCTCATCGCGCGTAAGTTCCAGGCGTGCGCGATCGGCGGCCTCTTCGCCTTTGTACTCGCCCAAAACGTTCATCGCAGCCTGCAGCTCGGCCTTGGCGGCATCAAGTTTGTCCTGGGCGGTTTTCAGGACTTCCAGCGCCAGTACCTCGGACTCTTTCAGGGCGCCGCGGAAATCCTGGTAGGCGGTAAGTATCAGGTGTTCGCGCTGGATCTGGTCTTTGGAATCTTCTGCAACTTCCAGGTAGACCTTTTTGATTTTATCGAAGCGGCCGGAGATGTCGCCGCGGCTCACCTTCATCCAGACATTCTGCACGCGTTCCCAGGTATTGATCTTGCCGTCTTCCAGTTGGTCGACCATCCCCTTGGCATCTTCGCGAATGCTGTTGAATGATTTGATGATGTCTTCATAGCGTTCGCCGATGCGCATGGCGCTGACCTGTTCGCGCACCACCTCATTGAATAATGAAGCCTGGTTCAAGGTCATGGCGATTGCCACGACCTTGTCTTCATCCAGATCGGTAATCTGATTCAGCAATGCAATGACGGGGGCTTCCTTGCCATCCTCCGGCATCAGGTCAAGATCACGCAGCGAGTTGAGCGCTTTGTCGAGATATTTTAATGGTGTACTCATGGAATATTCCTCACTTTTGTGAATTGCAAACGCAAAAAAGGGGCTGGGTACAATTGTTAATTGTAACCAGAAAATGCAGGTAATGGGGGTCGCTGAAAAAAAAATACAATTATATTTTTATTTGTCAACGAGCCCCTTTAAATTCACATTCTACCTGTAGCCAGGCTCCGGCCCCGAGCCTGAATGTTAAATATTGTGGCATATAGAAAAAACCAGTGAGCTGCCGCACTGAAAAAGTGCCGGATAGGAATGGTGCTTACTTAAGCAGTTTCATCAATATACGGAGTACAATTGGCCACGGAAGCACACGGAAAAACACGGAAAAATAAATTGTCTGACCGGAAACGGTTCCGTGTCCTTCCGTGTGTTTCCGTGGCAGGGTTCTTAAGTAAGTGCCATTCGTGCCGGATAGAATATTCAGATGTGATGTAAGGAAATCTATCCAGCACAATTTTCTCCAAACACCTGCTACACTCGCCCTGCAATCCATAACGCAATCCAGAGAGGAACAACACATGGGATTATTCGATTTTGCGAAAAATATCGGGGCGAAGGTTTTTGGTGACAAGGAACCCCCTGAAACCCAGGCCGAGAAGATAAAGGGCCATATTGAAACCGACAATCCGGGTATTACGGATCTTAAAGTCGCCGTTCACGAGGGTATCGTTTCACTCGCAGGTGAAGCCGCCTCCGGTGAAGCCCTCGAGAAGGCCGTTCTGCTGGCCGGCAACGTCAAGGGAGTTGAAAAAGTCATGGCTGTCACAGTCAAGGCCGCGGATGAACCCAAGGTTGAATACTACGAAATCAAGTCCGGTGATTCTCTCTCGGCTATTGCCAAGAAATTCTATGGCGATGCCATGCAGTATCCGCGACTGTTCGAGGCAAACAGGGAAGTGATCAAGGACCCTGATAAAATTTATCCGGGACAGAAAATACGGATTCCGATGGACTGATTTGCAAAGGGGGCGGAGGAATTATAATTAATTTCCTCCGCCCCCCTTTTGCATCAGGCTACGAGCGTCTGCGTCCCGGCCCGGGGCCACGCATCCACGCTGGTGGGGCACCACCCGGCCCTGCCATGGGTGACCCGGGCGGCGGCATCCGCTGTCCGGTTGGCATATTCCACGGCGGTGGTGGTGGCTTTCGACCAGGGGGGCTACCCGCGAGCGCCTGATTCCAGGCCGCCTTTCGCCAGCCCTGCATGTGCAGGAACGCTTCGAATTCCTGTTGTTGATGTTGATCGAAGCGCTGTTTCTCCTGCTGCTGATAAGCCGAAAACTTCTCCAGGTCGCCACGCTGCTTCATATCCAGCCCGTTGTGCTCCTGCTTCTGATGGGCACGGAAGGCCGCCCAGTCCTGCTTCCACCACGCCTCGTCGAGATCGTCCTCATCCAGTTCAGGTGTCTTTTCGATTACGGGTGGCGCCGCCGCCGTGCCGGTCTGGCCCGCCTGGCCTGACTGCGCTGTGGGTGTAGTGTTTTCCGCCTGCGGGGTTCCCGGCAGTTGTGCGTTCAGAATGTCCTTGACGCGCTCGAGCAGGGAATCATCGTCATCATCCTCGGGCGAGGATTGCGTTTGTTGCGCAGCCGGTGCTTTTACTCCAGGCAGGGGTGCATTCAGAATTTCACCCAGCTTGTCAAAAAATCCCTTGTCTTCTTGTTGTGCCATCTTCTACTCCTTTAATGTCAACGCTGTACCTTGATGAGCTTCGATAACCAGACGAGGAGCAATGCGCCTGCCAGCGCAGCTACGCAAGTAACGATGAGCCCACCAACCGTGCCGCTGCCGCCAATACCAAGTAACGCCAAAGCATAGCCGCCAACGACTCCACCGGCTATGCCGAGAATCATATCGCCAATCTTGCCAAAGGGAGGGGTACCACCAATGAAACTTCTTGCAATCAACCCGGCGACAGCGCCGATCGCCAACCAAACCAACAAAGACCATGCAGGCATATCCAGTACTCCTTTCCAGTCATGTCAATCCTGAAGCCAGGATCGATCAAGGGGGGCGTATTATCACTAGTCATGGATTGGCAATTCAAGGGCCAAGAGAGTGTTTACTTTAAAAATATGCAGAAAATATCCTCTGACAGCGTTTTTCTGACACTGTGGGAGAGGGAGTTTGCGGGACATCAGTGGCGCCACGTATATTGGAACCATATGTGTGCGCACATCTTTTTATTCAGAATGGAGGCAAAATGAACATCGATCAATACACTAAATACGAAATCAAGGATGAACTCCATTTTGTCGAGACCGAACATGGTTTTACAAATGTCGAGATCAACAATTCCAGGGCCCGCGCGTTGATATCGACCTATTCAGGCCAGCTGCTGTCTTACCGGCCAATAAATGAAAAGAACGATTTGCTGTTTGTCAGTGACAAGGCTTACTACGAGAACGGCAAGGCGATAAAAGGCGGTATTCCGGTTTGCTGGCCCTGGTTCGGCCCTGATCCGGATCACCTGGGAAGGCCGGCACACGGTTTTGTGCGCACCCGTCAATGGGAGGTAAGCGCCAGCGAATCACTTGCGGACGGTTCAACAAGGGTTGTACTGGGCCTGGCTGATACGGATGAAACACGCAAAATCTGGCCGCATGCATTCAAACTGAACATCGAAATTACGGTCGGTGATTCACTCAAGGTTGCGCTTGTTACACACAATACCGATGATAAAAGCGTCATCATCAGCCAGGCACTGCACACCTATTTCCAGGTTGGTGATATCGGCAAGGTCAAGCTGCTGGGGCTCGATGGCACTGAATACCTGGATAAAGTGGATGGTTTTGCCCGGAAAACACAATCCGGTCCGGTCACCATCAAGGGCGAGGTCGACCGCATCTACACGGGCGTGAGCGAAGAACTGCTGATCGATGACGAATCGCTTGGCCGCCGGATCCGGATCATATCCACGGGGTGCAGCACGGCCGTGGTGTGGAACCCATGGATCGAAGCAGCCGCGTCCATGGGTGATCTCGGTGACGAGGACTACAAAAAAATGCTCTGTGTCGAAACCGCCAATGCCGGCCCGGAGTCGATAGAAATAGCTGCAGGTGGCGAGTATCGACTTGAAGCGCAGTATACGATCGAGAGAAGTTGAAAGACCGATGGCAAGGTTATTGGCCGAATGAATTCGGCCCTACTCCAAAGTCGAATTCATTCGACCGGCAGTGCTTCCCAATCAGCCCTGTAGGGTCGAATTCATTCGACCAGCAGTAATGGGCATGGAGGCGTTCAAGGGTTTAACGCCTCCGCCCCCTTTAGCGCACGTGCAATAGCAGCCACCGTCATGGCAACACTGACCAGCATAAAAACAACAGACACCACAATCAGGGCTTCCGCCATGGTTATTCCGAACAGCAACTCCGGCGTATAGCCGCAGGAAGTCTGCACCTCGAACAGGGTCGGGAACCATTTGTCGGGTGCGAACCAGTCGGGCAGGCCCAGATCAAAGCCACATTCACTAAATACAAAGCCGCGCTCCGTACCCAGCAGCTGATAGGAGCGCTCCAGCAAGCCTGCTGCAATCACCACCGTCAGCAGATGCCCCGCTACAGGTATGAATCTCAAGCGGCGCAGCAACAATACGAGCAGCGCAAGCATGATCAAGGCCATTATCCAGAGACGTACCTGGATGCACATTACGCAGGGCATTAGCTCGAGCACATACTGATAAAACAGTGCAACCGCCTCGAATGACAGCCCGATCAAGGCCAATGCCAGCCAGTAGAAACCGCTTTTTCCGATGTTTGCCAACTTGTCCAGCATGTCTATCTCCGGGTAAAGGAAACGGATGTTCATATGGGTTTACTGAATCGACCTTTACAGCCTGACAGCTTTTCTTTCGGACTAGCGAAACAGGCCAGATATTCCCTGCTTTTGAAAATTTCCATAGGCGTTAAAATGCGCATCGGAGAGCGCAGCGTTCGAGACCGCGGTGACCTGGTACTGCGTGCCATGCTCGATGTCCCGCACGGCCAGCGGCACACCTTCCAGGTCGGCTGCCAGTAATTCAAACTGCCCGGCCATGGCACCCAGCAGGCCGCTGGCAGTGCCCGCCATGCTGCGCGAAAGCGTAACCAGGGCTTCAAGTGTGGCGAAATCCCGGGGTGACAGCTTGCCGCTGGCGGCGGTCGCCATGCAAACCTCCGCAACGGGAAGGCCATTCTTCAATATGCCGCTGGCCTGGCATCGCAGCCCGGCAATGGAATGCGTGCCGCGGTCAACGCTGCGGATGGCGGCAGTTCTCAGCGGCTTGCCTGCAGCAGGCGCAGCCGGTATGGCCCCGATGCGCTGCTCGATCATTCGGCGCTGTTCTGCCGGCAGCCCGGCAAGCATGTCAGCCATGTACGGCGCCATGGATTGCTTGATGTTGGCAGCCGTCTGCACCGTGGCCTCGAGTTCTGCCGCTGTCAGCTGTGTGTATTTCCGCTGTTGCGGTTCTACATAGGTGATGACCCCGGTGCGGCTGTCATAAAGCAGGTATTCACTGCCGTCATCATTGCTCACCCGGCCCTTGCCGTTCCTGGCCTGTATGGTCGAGTTGAGTCCGTCCGAACCACGTACTTTCAATGTGGCATCTGCGTGTACCGGCAAGGCCGTCAGCATCACGGATGCCGCCAGCATGGCGCCAGCAATACATCTTGAAATCATAATGATATCCCCCGTTGGTTGTATCTCCTTGCTACTGCTGGCAACCCTGAACGCAGTGTCCGCTGCTGTCAAATTCCATCGTGCGGCCACTAAGCGGCAGATACACAGGTATATGCGTCGCCTTGATAAAGGCCTCCGTGCGGGTGCCCTTGATGACCTTGCCATCCTGCGTTGCCGCTTCATTGGCATGCGAAGCGATGACCGCGGCGGGCCTGATCAGCTCGTTGACGACGAAGGCCGCCTCGGTCGGACCGGTGGTGTAGGTGTCGC
>JBATIF010000141.1:0-3730 GCA_049667605.1 Gammaproteobacteria bacterium | reverse complement strand
GCACGCGAAATGGCACGCCATGGGTTAGCAATAATGCGGGTGGCACACACAGACCTGTTAATTTGCGTGTGAATACTCCACCGGCTAAAGCCGGTGGCTTCGGGTTACGGCTAAAAGCCGGATTAATCAGCCATTCGGCCGATCCGAATTTAAATTCAGCTCCCTTAATAAAATGGTCGGCTCCATTGCATTTTTCCCTCAACCCTTCAAACCAACCCAACTCAGCATTGACAACACTTGATTATGAGAAAAGCTACAAGCTATCCGCCGCATAAAGGCGGGGGGGTTTACGGATTCCCTATCGGGGACTCTAAATAATCGTCTAATTGATAATTAATAGTCGTCTATATAGCATTCAGCAAGGTTTCCTTGTTCTCATACTGGCTGATGTTTTGCAGCGTCGTTTCTGCAATACGTGCAACTGCTTCACGTGTGAAAAATGCTTGATGGCTTGTCACCATGACATTCGGGAAAGTGAGCAACCGGGCGAACACATCATCCTCAATCATATCGTCTGATAAATCCTCGAAGAACATCGACTCTTCTTCCTCGTAAACATCAAGGCCGATGAGCCCGATTTTGCGATCTTTTAGCCCGGCAATCACTGCACGAGTGTCCAGTAACCGACCACGACTGGTATTAATAATGGTTACACCTGTTTTCATCTTATCGATGGCCTCAGCGTTAATTATATGCTGGGTTGCTTCCACAAGTGGACAATGCAAGGAGATAATATCGGATTGCGCATATAGTTCATCCAGGCTTACATACTCCACACCCATCCCCGTGCATTCGGGTGACGGGTGTACGTCATGGGCAATCACCCTGGTTCCAAACCCGACCATAATACTGGCAAATGCAATGCCAATTCTTCCTGTGCCAATAATGCCGACTGTCTTGCCATGAATATCGAAGCCCATTAAGCCATTTATCGAAAAATCACCCTCCCGCACCCGGTTAAACGCACGATGCAAGCGCCGGTTCATTACCAGCAGCAAGCCTACCGCATATTCGGCAGTTGCATAGGGTGAATAGGCGGGTACGCGAACCACCGTCAGGTCCAGCTCTTTGGCAGCGTCAAGGTCAATATGGTTAAAACCTGCAGAACGTAGTGCGATAAGCTCGACTCCACGGTGTTTGAGCAGTTCCAGGACTGAGCGATCCAGGACGTCATTGATAAAGGCACAAACACACTTTTCGCCCTGAACCAGTTTAGTGGTCATTTGGTTTAAATGTGGTTCGATAAAGTTGATATTATGATTAAACGCATGATTAGTGCTCTCGAATATTTCGCGGTCATACGATTTAGTATTAAAAAAAGCAATATCCATGACGTACCTCATAAGTTAACAGCAGCATGCGGCTGGGCAGGTGCAACCAGAACATCAGCTGGCAAACGAGCAATGGCGGGGCTGACTCTACGGTTGATTTATGATCAACCCGTGTTTTCGTATGTTACGTTGCCACACCATGATGCAGGTAAATAACCGCATGGCAACAAGAAAGTACTTTAGTTTACAACTGCGAAGAAATGTGTGCCGGAGCACATTTGCTCCTGGTATAAGCAGTAAATGTGCTCCGGCACCTTTTCAGGAAAAGAGCATCACTGCATGTATTGAATCTTGAGGGCCGGAATTACCAGCGATAATTCAAATGTCAGGGCATTTGAGGTAATTACCGGCAAAGATTCCATCTGAATACCGACTATCAGCCAGAGTAGCACCCCGAAACCAAATGTTGAGAACATACCGGGTGATATGTCTCTCGCATGCCTGGAATTCCAGATCTCAAGCACCTGCGGGATGAATGCCAGGTTAATAAGGCTGCGAGCAACAACACCGGGAATGTTGGCTTCATGCATAAAATTACTCCGCAATGAACTGCTGGTCCTGCAAAGCTTATTCGCTGCGGAAACCTGCTGCCTTATGACTGCCATCACAGAACGGCTTGTTGTTCGACGCGCCACAACGGCACAGTGCCAGACTCTCGCCCTGCCAGGCGACACGGCCACTGCCGGCAATCAGTGACAGCTTGCCGGACAGCAGCAACGGACCATCGGCCACCGGTTTGATCTCCAGCCTGCCGCCACTGGACTTGATGCCTGGACCGGTCTTGCCGACAGCACCATAGTCGTTGAACCCGGCTTCCTCGTGGCTATTGTCGCAGAAAGGCTTGTTGTTCGAATGTCCGCAGCGGCACAAGGCCGCGCGGAAACGCACCCCGGGCATATCTTCCGTTGCGCCCGAAATCGCCAGTTCACCGCGAACATACAATGGTCCTTTGTAGATGACCTGGACGGTGTTTACCGCCTGGGCCTGCTCTTCGCGGCCGGACTTGTCTGAGTATGTCAGTGCTCCGCTCGGGCAACGTTCGCACACCTCGGCCACATCTTGAAGTGTTGCAGCATCGGGTATACACCAGGGCTGACGCCCGGCCACGAACAGCTCGCCATCCGCCTGGCCGCACTCACCCACGTGGATACACAGGCGTCCGTCCCAGTGGACATCGGCCTGTTCGCCCGGGTAATCGAATACCTGCTTGTCACTCATCCTCGCATCCTCCTTCTATTCTGGCAGGTCATTAACCTGCCTGTACTGAAATTAATTGTACTCCGACACGAATGGTGCTTACTTAAGCAGTTTCATCTATATATATAGAGTACAATTGGCCACGGAAGCACACGGAAAAATAAACTGTCTGACCGGAAACGGTTCCGTGTCCTTCCGTGTGTTTCCGTGGCAGGGTTTCTTAAGTAAGTGCCATTCTACTCCGACACCCTTTTTCATCCCCGGTTACTCCCCGTTCAGGCTGCATTCAGTAAGCCTTGCCTATCCTGACAACGAGACTGGGAAAGCGGGGCCCCGCGCCCGGCCCGGTTGCGGGAACTGGAGAACAGGAGAACGGGTATGAAACGCATACTTACAGGATTGACCATCGGGATCCCGGCACTTGCCCTTTGTGGAGTGGCCGCCGCAGGGCGTACCTTCATCGATACCGCCCGCGTCATTGACGCAGAGCCGCTCTATGAAACCGTCGAGGTAGCGCGCCCGGTGACCGAGTGCTGGACAGAGCGCGTCACCCGCGACAACGGGTACCGGCGCGGCTCCTACCTCGCGCCCATTGCCGGCGGTGTGGTTGGCGGGGTGATCGGCAACCAGTTCGGCCGCGGGCGCGGGAAGACCGCGCTGACGGTCGCTGGCGCGTTGCTCGGCACCTCGATCGGGCACAAACACAACCGTGCACATCGCGAGTATCGGCCCAGGGTGGAAAACGTGCGGCGCTGCGAGACCGTGGACCGCAACGAGCAGCTGGAGCAGCTCGTTGGCTATCGTGTAAAATACCGCTATGAGGGACAGACCTACTACACACGTACCGAGGAACATCCCGGCAAGCACATTCAGGTTCGTGTCAAGGTATCCCCGGCCAGCGGGGCCTGAAGCAGGATCCCGTAGATGCAGCGGCAGACCCGGTAACCGGCCGGGCTCGCGCATGCTGCTGGCAGCAAACGGCGGGGTAGCGTATGGCGGTCGTCCACACCACGATGCGTCGCGGTTACCCAACCATGGGTAAGCTGCGCATAGCCGCCGGCGTGATTGCCATGCTGCTCCTTGGCGGGCCTGTACATTCCTCCCCCTTTGCCTTTGGCCACGTGCCGCAACACCCATGGATAGTCGCGCAGCGCGACCATGCACGCAACGGCGGCCTCAGCCTCGACGAGGCGATCAACAGG
>JBATIF010000140.1:0-1694 GCA_049667605.1 Gammaproteobacteria bacterium | reverse complement strand
ACCCGCAAATCCGCGGCATCCTCTGGGGACACGTTCACCAGCAGTACGACGGCATGTACAAAAACATCCACATGATGTCATCACCATCAACCTGTATCCAGTTTTTACCGAACAGCAAGGATTTTGCGCTGGACAGCGCGGCACCGGGATACCGCTGGCTGGAACTGCACCCGGATGGAAGAATAGAAACCGGTGTAACCCGGATTGCCAGTGTCACTGGCAACGTCGACATGGCCTGCAACGGATATTAGGAAAGTGAAAAGTGAGAAGTGAAAAGTGAGAAGTGAAGAGTAAGAAGTAAAACCAACCACCTCACTTCTCACTTCTCACTTCTCACTTCTAACTTCTCACCTCTCACTTCTCACTTCTCACTTCTCACCTCACTGACTTACTGAACCAGCTGGTTCAAATCAAAAATCGGCAGCAGGATCGCCAGCACGATTACCAGTACCACCGCACCCATCAACAGTATCAGCAAGGGTTCGAACAGCCCCAGCAAGGCGGCAATCAGCGTTTCGATCTCGCGTTCCTGGTTGATGGCGGCACGCTCGAGCATCTCTTCCAGTTTGCCGCTGGCTTCGCCACTGGCAATCAGATGCACCGTCATAGGTGGAAAGTAGCCGCTTCTCTCCAGCGCCGAGGCAATACTTTCACCTTCACGGATGCGCGCAGCCGCCTCGATAACGGCTTCACGCATGGGAATATTGGATATCACCTGTGCAGATATACGCAGCGCTTCCAGTACCGGCACACCACTGGCAGTGAGGATACTCAGGGTACGGGCAAAACGACCGGTATTGAGGCCACCGACCAGCCGCCCGAGCAGCGGCAACCGCAAAAGAAACCGGTGATAAAGCCTGCGGTTTGCCTCATAGCGCAACAGGTAGGAGAAGCCAATGATGGCGATCGTGATCAATACGACAAGTATCAACCCCCATTCGCGCAGGAAATCACTGACGGCAATCAGTCCCCGCGTCAGTCCTGGCAGATTCTGCCCGATATTGTCGAACACCTGCACGACCTGCGGCACCACGTAGGTCATCAACCCGCCGACGACCAGGAAGGCAACTATAGTCAGCATGGCCGGATAAAACACCGCCAGTTGAATCTTCTGGCGCATCTGCTGGCGACTCTCGGTGTAATCGGCGAGGCGTTCCAGCACCCTGTCCAGGTGACCCGATTGTTCGCCGGCCTCGACGGTTGTCCGGTACAGCTCGGGGAAAACATTCCTGAAATCAGACAGGCCCGCTGCAAGCGTATGGCCCTCCATGACGCGTGAGCGAACGGCCAGTAATATTCTTTTCAGCCGCTGATTTTCAGACTGCTGCGAAACAGCGCGCAGGCATTCTTCCAGCGGCAGGCCGGCACGCACCAGTGTCGCGGTCTGCCGGGTCATCAAGGCAAGGTCTGTTGCACTGATCCCCCGCTGCAAATACGACGACCGGCCACGACGGCTCGTCTCACGTTGAATGACTTCGTTGACTTCAAGCGGAATCCATCCCTGGTCGCGCAATTGCTGGCGCACCTGGCGCGGCGCATCGCCTTCGATGACGCCTTTTTTCTCCCGGCCGGACTTGTCCAGCGCCTTGTATTCAAAGGCGCCCATATCAAACGGAGGGGTAGTTACTCGTTATCACAAGCATGCTGTTTTGACTCTACCTGCCACAGATTTATAACTACCTGGTGTTCGCCCG
>JBATIF010000139.1:0-3183 GCA_049667605.1 Gammaproteobacteria bacterium | reverse complement strand
TCCATGGCCAGTCGGGCGACGTCCTGGGTAATCACGCCGTCGGCCTTGACCTCGGCATAGTCACGCACCCGGCGCAGCAAGCGATTGGCGATACGCGGCGTGCCGCGTGAACGCCGCGCCAGTTCGCCGGCGCCCGCGGCATCCGTATTGATGCCAAGGATGCCGGCGGCACGCACCAGGATCGAGGCCAGGTCACGCGTATTGTAAAACTCGAGGCGCTGCACAATGCCGAAGCGATCACGCAACGGCGATGTCAGCAAGCCGGCCCGGGTGGTGGCACCGACCAGCGTAAACGGCGGCAGGTCGAGCTTGATGGAGCGCGCCGCGGGTCCCTCGCCGATCATGATATCGAGCTGGAAATCTTCCAGCGCCGGGTAGAGAATTTCCTCGACCACCGGGCTGAGCCGGTGTATTTCATCGACGAACAGCACGTCATTCGGCTCGAGATTGGTCAGCAGGGCCGCGAGGTCACCCGGCCGCTCCAGCACCGGCCCGGAGGTGTGGCGCAACACCACGCCCATTTCGTTGGCGATGATATGGGCCAGCGTGGTCTTGCCCAGGCCCGGCGGGCCAAAGATCAGCGTGTGATCCAGCGCCTCGGCGCGCCCCTTCGCAGCCCTGATGAAAATATCCATTTGTTCAGATACTTGCGGCTGGCCGACGTACTCTTTCAGGGTCCGGGGACGGACGGCGCGGTCGAGCAGTTCGTCTGCCTGGGAGGCCTTCGGGGTGATCAGTCGATCCGCTTCAATCATGGCTGCTAGTGTCGTGGCTCGGGCCCCGCGAATCAAGGGGCAGTGATCTATTGCACGGTAGCCTGCAGGGCCTGGCGGATGATCTGTTCCGAGGACAGCTCCGCGCTCTCGACGGCACGCACCATGCGGCTCGCCTCGTTCGGCTTGTAGCCAAGGCCGACCAGTGCGCTCACCGCATCCTCGATCGGGCTGGCGCCGCCAGCGGGTTTGCCACCCGGGCTCGGGGCCGCACGCGAGAAGGCCTCCAGGCGGTCGCGCAATTCGATAATCAGGCGCTCCGCCGTCTTTTTGCCGACACCCGGCAGGCGCACCAGCGCATCGCTGTTGGCCTCCATTACGCAACCGACAAAGGTTTGGCTATCCATGCCGGAGAGGATCGTCAACGCCAGCTTCGCGCCGACGCCGTTCACCCGCAGCAGGCTGCGAAACAGGTCCCGGTCAGTGAGTTTTGAAAAACCGTACAGGGTATGCGCATCTTCACGTACCGCGAGATGGGTAAACAGGGTGACATCGGCACCGACGGCAGGCAGTTCATAGAAGGTCGTCATCGGCGCGTCGATCTCGTAACCGACACCATGCACATCCAGCACCAGCCGTGGCGGCTGCTTGCTGAGTATCCTGCCGCTCAGCTGCCCGATCATCCGGCGAACTCCCGGTTTTCACGGCGCATGTCGCGCACGCGCCGGCCGGTTTCGCGGTGATGGCCATGACAGATGGCGACGGCCAGCGCATCGGCCGCATCGCTCTGCGGCTTGTTCTGCAACGCCAGCAGTACACACACCATGTGCTGCACCTGCTCCTTGGTCGCCCCGCCCTTGCCGACGACCGCCTGCTTGATGGCGCGGGCCGCGTATTCAGCAACCGGCAGCTGTGAGTGTACGCCGCTGCAAATGGCCGCACCCCGCGCCTGGCCGAGCTTCAGCGCGGAATCGGCATTCTTGTTCATGAACACCTGTTCAATACTCATTTCCTGCGGTGAATATTCATTGATGATGTCGACGACACCACTGAAGATAATCCCGAGGCGCTCGGCCAGCGCCTCGCCCCTGGTGCGTATGCAGCCGCTGGCAACATACTTTAATTGCTGTCCCTGCTGGTCAATGATCCCGTAGCCCATCACGCGGGAGCCGGGATCGATACCGAGGATACGCGTCATGCCTGGCAGACCATCATAAGTTATCCCCCGGAGCGGCATTCATGGCAAGCAGCTATTCCAGCTGCTTGAGGATCTCTTCGGAGATATCTGCATTGGAATAGACCTCCTGCACATCATCCAGGTCTTCCAGCACCTCCAGCAGGCGAATCATCTTCTCGGCATCGTCGCGTTCCAGCGGCGAGGCATTGTCTGCACGCATGGTCACCTCGGCATTTTCAGGCACCAGGCCCGCCGCCGCCATGGCCTGCTTGACATCGACAAAGCTGTCAGGCTCGGTGAGCACGTCCACGGAACCATCGTCATTTTCCAGCACATCCACGGCACCGGCCTCCAGGGCGGCTTCCATCACCCGGTCTTCATCCGTGCCCGGCGGATAACTGAGTATCCCGCTCTTGTTGAACTGGTAGGCAACCGAGCCGTCCGTCCCCAGGTTGCCCCCCGCCTTGGTGAAGGCGTGGCGCACCTCGGCAACGGTGCGATTGCGGTTGTCGGTGACACAGTCCACCATCACGGCGACGCCACCCGGCCCGTAACCCTCGTAGCGCACCTCTTCATAGTTCTCGCCGTCCTGCGTACCGGCGCCCCGCTTGATGGCGCGGTCAATGGTGTCCCTGGTCATATTCCCCGCAAGGGCCTTGTCCACGGCCGTACGCAGGCGCGGATTGGATGCAGGGTCAGGATCGCCCATGCGTGCCGAGACCGTGATCTCGCGAATCAACTTGGTAAACAGCTTGCCGCGCTTGGCATCCTGGGCGTTTTTTCGGTGCTGAATGTTCGCCCACTTGCTATGTCCTGCCATTACCGACCACCTCGTCGTTGCGAATGCATGCAGTTTAGCATTGGCGTGCGCCAGAGTTACAGCAAGGCATCTGCCAGGCCCCTAACCGCGGCTGAACTGACCGTGTTTGAGAAAATGGCAGACCTCATCGGCAACCTCGCGGGAAACCAGCAGACCCATGTGGGTGGTATTGATCCGCACTGACCCGCTGGCATGTTCGAGCCGCGTTTCGGCAACGCTAACGGTGCCGTCATTGTCACCCGTAAGGCCACCGATGACCTGTCCGATGCCCATTGCCCGCTCACCGGCAATCACGCCGAGCTGCAGATGGCCCGCCAGGCCGGCCCATCCCCGAGTAACCCATGCTGGCCGCTGCGGCCGAGCAACCAGCTCATGCCGCGCGAGCGCTGCAGGCGACGGGCCACCGCACTGCCATTCACCGGGCTGCCAAGCAGCACGATGCGCCCACTGACAAGGTCGGGTTGGATCTGCAG
>JBATIF010000138.1:0-2375 GCA_049667605.1 Gammaproteobacteria bacterium | reverse complement strand
GCGGCAACCATGTCACCCTCGGCGGCGCCACCCCGGCCGACAGCCCGTTCCTGCGCCGCCCCGACCTGCTGCGCAGCCTGCTCACCTACTGGCAGCATCATCCCGGCCTGTCGACCCTGTTCTCCGGCATGTTCATTGGTCCGACCAGCCAGGCACCGCGGGTTGACGAGGCGCGCGACGACAGCCTCTACGAACTGGAAATCGCCTTCCAGCAGATGCCCGACGGTGAAGTGGACCAGCCGTGGCTGGTGGACCGCCTGCTGCGCAACCTGCTGGTGGACATCACCGGCAATACCCACCGGGCGGAATTCTGTATCGACAAGCTCTACTCGCCCGACTCGCCGACCGGCCGCCTCGGCCTGGTGGAATTTCGCGCCTTCGAGATGCCGCCGCATGCGCGCATGGGGCTGGTGCAGATGCTGCTGCTGCGCACCCTGATCGCGCGCTTCTGGAAGCAGCCCTACCATCACCGGCTGGTGCGCTGGGGCACGGAACTGCATGACCGCTTCATGCTGCCGCACTACGTCTGGGCCGATATGAAGGATGTGATCAGCGAACTGCAGCACGACGGATACCCGTTCGAGCTGGAATGGCTGGCACCGTTCCTGGAGTTCCGCTTCCCGCACTACGGCTCGGTCAGCGTGCAGGACATCCGCCTGGATATCAACGCCGCCCTCGAACCCTGGCATGTGCTCGGCGAGGAAATGAGCAGCCAGGGCACGGCGCGGTTTGTCGACTCCTCGGTGGAGCGCCTGCAGGTCCGGGTCAGTGGCCTGACGGACAGCCGCTATGTGATCGCCTGCAACGGGCGCCGCGTGCCGCTGCGCGGCACCGGTACCCACGGCGAGTACGTGGCGGGGGTGCGCTTTCGCGCCTGGCAGCCGCCGTCGGCGCTGCATCCCACCATCGGTATCCAGTCGCCGCGGGTATTAGACATCATCGACAGCTGGAACGGCCGCGCCATCGGCGGCTGCACCTATCACGTCACCCATCCTGGCGGGCGCAGCTACGACGTGTTCCCGGTGAACGCCTACGCGGCCGAGACCCGCCGCGTCAGCCGCTTCTGGAATTACGGCCACAGTGCCGGCCCGCTCAGGCCGCCGCCGGATCACGCGCAGCTGGCGAAATTCTATAGCACTGGACATGTCCCGGGTCCGATGGCGCCGCCGGCGGAAGAAATCAATCCGGAGTTTCCCGGCACCCTGGACCTGCGTTTCAGGAACGGGCCCGGCTGATGCATAAGTCATGAAAGCAGCCGGCGACAGCCAGGTCTGCCCGGCCTACCGTTCGCAGCCGACAGGCTTTGATGAAATGTGCACCGGACAGGGCAAGGTGCGCAAACACTGGCGCTACCTGGTTGGCGCACTGGATGCCATGGGCCCCGATGTGCTGCGGCAGCGGCAACAGGACAGCGTGCGCATGCTGCGCAGCGACGGCGCCACCTACAATATCTACGCGGACGAGGATGGCCTCAACCGGACCTGGCCGCTCGACCCGGTACCGCTGCTTGTCAGCAGCAACGAGTGGGCCAGCATCGAGTCCGGCCTGATGCAGCGGGCGGAACTGCTCAACCTGATCCTGCAGGACCTCTACGGACCGCGCAGCCTGATAAAAAAAGGCCTGATCCCGGCGCAGCTGGTGTATGCCGATTCCGGCTTCCTGCGCCCCTGTATGGCCCCGCCCGCCGGCGGCACCGCCGGGCTGAGCCTGTACGCCGCCGACCTGGTGCGCAGCGCGGACGGCCAGTTCCGGGTGCTGAAGGACCGCACCCAGGCGCCCTCGGGCATGGGCTATGCACTTGAAAACCGCACCGTCATGTCACGCCTGATTCCGAGCCTGTTTCGCGACTCCCATCCGCACCGGCTGGCCCCTTTCTTCCGGCGCCTGCGCGAATCGCTGGCGGCGCTGGCGCCGGCTGCCGTGAACGGCGAACCGCGCGTGGTGATCATGACGCCCGGACCGCTCAACGAGGCCTATTTCGAACACCTCTATCTTGCCAACTATCTCGATTACACCCTCATCGAGGGCACCAACCTGACGGTGCGCGACGGCCGCGTCTGGCTGAAATCCGTCAGCGGGCTGGAACCTGTGGACGTCATCATCAGGCGCGTCGACGATCATTACTGTGACCCGCTGGAACTGCGTCCCGATTCCCTGCTCGGTGTCCCGGGCCTGGTCGAGGTGGTACGCCGTGGACGTGTCGCCATCGCCAATCCACTCGGTTCAGGTATCCTCGAAAACCCGGGGCTGATGGCCTTTCTGCCGCGCATTGCCAGGCACCTGCTGGGACAGGAACTGCGCCTGCCTTCGGTTGCCACCTGGTGGTGCGGGCAACCCGCGGAACTCGACTACGTGCTTGCCAACCTGTCCAGCCT
>JBATIF010000137.1:0-3652 GCA_049667605.1 Gammaproteobacteria bacterium | reverse complement strand
AAGAGTTGTCCGGGGTGTCAGCAACAGGGCTACTTGCACCGCCGCTACTAACAGGATTGGTCGTGAAAGAGTTGAAGCCGTCCCATCCTGCGGAACCAGCAACATCGCCACCCGACACGTCCTGGTTGTCAAAGCCGCCGTTCGTCAGCAGCTCGGGGCCAGCTGCCTGCAGCACCACACCGCCACCGGTCTTTGGTGCCACAGTGGCAGCGATACCGTTGTCTGGATCTCCGCATAGCGCAGCAATCTGAAGATATCCATTATTTACATCATTGGGATCTTCAAAGACGATACGTATGTTGTCCGGGGAATCCGTATATTTCTGCCACTCATTATTGTCACCGAATGACCATATGCCGTAGCCACTATCATTGTCACCCAGTTCCACGGTCCAGTTGTTAAAATCGAGCTCGGTGCCATTAAACTCATCACTCCAGACCAGATCGTATTCTACAGCCGGAGGTTCGATAGTTGGTCCTATCGCGCTCGCTTTATCGTAGTAAATGGATCCACCTGCATCACCAAATTCGCCCAACTGAATCTGCAAAAGCACGACACGGGCCGCAACGGCACCCGCGGGTGCTGTTGCCGTGATCGACAGCTCGGTCCAGACGTTCGGGGCCAGGTATGTCCTTTCGCCACGGGGATCGATCACACCGGAAGCGACCACCTCAGTGCTGGTTTCACCCACACCCTCATCGTCAAAAACACCATCGGTTGAGAATATAAGTTGGAAAATAGCTATGTTCGCATCATCTATACCATCACCATCCGCCCAGTTCTGTGCCAGTACAGTAGCGGTGTATTCAGAAAACGGGACTGGCGTAAATGACTGACCGGCACCCGCTCCAAGTTCACGAGCAAACGGACCAAATATTTGCAGAACCTGTTCACCATCGGCTGCGACAGGTGCTTGAAAGTCATCTCCGCTTTTAGTGAATACGTCGTTAAAACACTCCCAGGAGTTAGAGCAAGACACCCCAAACTCACCAGCATCGGGATCTTCAAAACTGCCGTTCAGCAACAGCTCCTCATCGGGGCCCAGCTCACAGCCTTCGAAGGGGAAACCGAACTCGTCTTCGCCGCCACCAAACAAGTAGGAGTAACAGAAATTACCCAATGCTGCGTCTGCACTGATAACCGGATTGTCGGGTTCAGTAATAGCATTAACGGCGTTTTCCAGTTGAGCTTCAAAAACCGAATCTTCAGCATCGAAATTCAGGGTTACACCATTTGCCAGTTGAGGGTTGGCAATAGTGATTCCGTTGCTGTAGATAAGATCTGAATCAAGGCTCATTATGAAGCGCAGCACCCTGACCGCACGCGGATCAGTTGCAGCATTGCTGCCGGAAAGTTCAACAGCTGTAATCCTGGAAGCCCCGCTGACAATGCCTAAAAGAATGCCCGTATCAATATCGCCGACAGTGAAAGTCACCATTTCACCCGGAAAAAAGATGAATTCACTGTCAAGATCGGTGACATCTTCCTGGGTCGGACTTTCGTAACTAATGCCCGATACATTCGAGAAAATAACTTTGCCCTTAGCTGTTTGAGCCAGGCCGGGAACCGACGGTTTGCCATCGCCCGTGCCGAAACAGCCGGTTAAAGCAATGAAGGAGACGATGGTCAGAAAGTTGCAAAGCTGGCATAAAAAAGATTTTGTGTGCATGGTTAAATCTCTTTAGTTATTAGCTGAATGATGGACAATGAATTTCACAACCCTGATGTTACAGGCACAGCGGGCGGGTGTATTTGCAACTGACATGGTTGAATAGTCTATTCTGGTATAGTGTTTTTCAGTGTCGGCGCTTGAAATTGTCAACATCAAACAATGCAGTGGACTTAATCCAAGGGCGACATAATTCAAGGGCTAAGGTATTAAATTTCATTTGTTATTTTGTACTTGAGTGCGTTTTAAGCTATATAGAACTGTATGCCTGAATTAATGAGGGTGTCAAGCACACCGACTTTGAAACATTAAATCACAAACTGAAAATGAACGTGTTCCCAATACAATATCAAATTAATCAAATATTATAATATACAAATGTGCTATCAAGGCTGGCAAAGGCTCGACGCAAGAAAAACCTGAATATCATCGATTAGGAATACAAACATTTTGGATAAATTGACACACAAATATCTGCTTGCAGAAAAGAAAATCAAGGAAGTTATCAGCCAGCTTGAAATCGATGACAAACTTCCGGGTGAAAGGGTATTTGCTAAAAATTTCGGCTTTTCGTATATGACAATACGAAAAGCTGTTGAGAACCTGGTCGCTGAGGGCGTCCTTTACAAAATTCCGAAGAAAGGCGCGTATGTTGCTGGCCGGAAGGCAACGAGAAATATAACAAAAAATATCGGCTACTTCCTCGACACTAATATTAAAGACGGTTTAACCAGCCCCTATTACTCCCTGGTGTTCGATGCGCTTGAAAAAGAAGCGACAAAACACGGTTTTGCATTGATGTACTGTTCGGATTTCGATGAATCCCTGACGAAAATGGAAAAAATCGATGGGGCAATTATCAGTTGCTTTCCACGTATAGAAAATATTGTTCAACATGTGAACAAGCTGGTGCCGGTTGTATGTATTGATAACCGTTCAGCAGATAAAAGCATTCCTTCGGTAACCATCGATAATTTCAACGCCGTGGTTGAATCTACCGGTTATCTGTGCTCCCTGGGTCATAAGCGCATAGGCTTCATTACCGGTCTGGATGATTCGGATGTCGGCGTGAACAGGCTTGAAGGATACAAGAGCGCCTTGAAAAGTCATGGCATTAATGAAGATGCAGATCTGATATATAAAGGCGACTACTCATTCGAGACCGGGCTAAAGGCTGCTGATTATTTCCTGTCACTGGACAAACGACCAACGGCGATTGTCTGCGCAAACGATATAATGGCCATCGGCGTAATAAAGAAAAGTTTGAAGAGAGGATTTAATGTACCTGAGGATCTTAGCGTCACAGGGTTTGATGATATAAATATTGCTTCCCAATTGACTCCAGCTTTAACAACGGTAACTGCGCCTGTCAGGGAAATTGCAAAACATTGTGTACAAATGCTCAGCTCGCTGATAAATCACGTTAACCTGGATAACAGGCACATTAGCCTGCCCGGCAAGCTGATGTTGAGAGATACTTGCGCAACAAACCCGGACAGCATGACTGCTGCCAGAAAGCTGAAGATAAATTGACAAGCTGCTGCTACCGTCTTGTCAGTGTTACGCAGTAATTTCCTGAATTATTCCCCGGGTCGGAAACTGACCAGAGCAATCATGGTGTAGATCCGGAATACTTTATTCCTGCATGACCAGTTTCGGCTTGCGATCCACGGTGAACAGCCCCCAGTGCTTCTCCGGGTCAAGCGGATCACCAGAGCCTTTCCAGGGTTCATCAAACGCCTCGAAGACAAAAGTGAGAATCTTCTCCTCGGTGGTCCATTCGAGCAGCTGCTGATAGTAGATCGCCTGCAGTTCCTCGGAGGCATTCCACGACTCGAGTCCACGCCCGTTGGAAGCAGTCGTCCAGCCGGCCTCGGTAATCACCACGGGCTTTCCGGGGTAGTGATTCACTACATCATGATAATTCTGCTTGGTGTATTCCATCGCATCCTCGATGGTGCGGTATTCCCAGGCGGGATAGGT
>JBATIF010000136.1:0-6415 GCA_049667605.1 Gammaproteobacteria bacterium | reverse complement strand
TTATTCCTGAGCTTTGACAAATTCCAGGAAGTAGTTGGTTCTCATCAGTGGCTTGTCGTCCACAAGCCGGAAGCCGGCTTCATGCAATTCCTCGATGACCTGGGCCCTGTTGCCGCGTACGTGCCCCATCACCCAGTTCGAGCTGATGCGCGGGTCGCGGCGAAAGTCGATGATGATGACGCGGCCATCGCGGCGCAGTGCCTGGCGGATGGCTGCCAGTGTCTGTTGCGGATATTCAAAGTGATGGTAGGTGTCGGTGATAAAGGCCAGGTCGATGGAGTCGGCCGGCAGCCCGACATCAACGGGCGTGTTGACGATACCCTTCACATTCATTAGTCCCTGTTCGCGGCAGGTGCGCAGGATATTGTCGATAAAGGTGCTGGAGATATCGATGGCATAGATCGTGCCACCGGGTGCGACGGCGGGGGCGAACAGGCGGGTAAACAGGCCGGTGCCGGCACCGATATCGGCAACATCCATGCCGGGACGGACCTGGCTGGCAGCGACGATGGCAAGACGCTTGTCGTAGACTTCACGACCGGGTCGCTCGAACGTGTTGACCCACTGTTGCCAGTCCGGATCGTCGAAGTGACGGTTGATTCCCGGTCGGATGCTTTGTTCCTGTGCGGCTGCAGAAAACATCAGCAACAGGCCTGCCAGCAGTAATATGACCTGGACGTTGGGGTGCTTCGTTCTCATGGTCTATAGCATAGCGGGCTGGTGTGATTATGGAAATTCCGGGGACGCTACATCAAAAATCTACAGGGTCCGTCGCGGTTGATTTGACTGCCAACTGATTGGTCAAAGGAGTCTGGGCCTGTAGATTGCCAGTAATTTCTTTTTTGCTATCACGACCCCCGAAAGTAGTCGAAAAACACTATCAGCAGCAGGCTGGATGTCACAAGAGTCGAGAGCATCACGGGCGTCCCCTTTTTTATCCACAACCAGGGAGTGATACGGTATTCCGGGATGCCTGTGCGCTCCGCCTCGGCTACGCAAATAACATTCGCGGTCGATCCGATGTGTGAGCCGTTCCCGCCAAGCCCAACGCCCAGGGCCAAAGCCCACCACAATGGCATAACATCCACACCCTGGGTTTCCAGGTGGGCGATGATCGGAATCATCGTCACCGTGAATGGAATATTGTCTACCACGGCGCTAAGAAAAGCGGAAACCCACATGATAACCAGCGCGGTCATCAGCAATTTTTCAGGGTCCTGGGCGATTGCAGCCAGTTGCAGGCCCAGCAGGTCGAGCAGTCCCGAGCCCTCCACACCGCCAACGATGATGAATAGCCCTGCGAAAAACAACAACACCGACCAGTCAACACCCTTGAGCATTTCTTCCGGGTCAGGGCGAACCAGCGCCAGCGCAACCGCCACCCCGATCCAGGCGACAAAGCCCGGGAACAGGTGATAATGATGGTGTATGAAAAACAATACGATAACCACGCCAATCGAGACGGACACGGCGATCAGTCGCTTCGGATCCTTCAGTACCCTGGATTCGTCGAGATCCAGGACGCCGTCAATTTTTTGCGCCAGTTCGCTGCGAAACAAAAACAGCAAGAGTGCCAGCGTAACCAGCCAGGAAACAAAAACGATAGGCCCCATGTGAAACAGGAACTGGTTGAAATCGATTCCGGCGGCGCTGCCGATCATCACGTTGGGAGGGTCACCGACCAGCGTAGCCACGCCACCGGTATCGGACAGCAGGGCCTCGGCCATCAGGTAGGGGATTGGATTGATACCCAGCAATCTTGCGATGACGACTGTAAGCGGCGCAAATACCAGCACCGTGGTGACATTGTCCAGGAACAGGCTGATGATCGTTACCGTTGTTGATATGTAAATCAGCAACAGTCGTGGGTTTCCATTGGAGAGTTTGGCCATGCGGATTGCCAGGTATTCGAAGCCACCTGTCGGTTTCAGCAGAACCACCAGTGTCATCATGCCCATGAGCAGGGTCATCGTGTTGGCATCGATAGAGGCAATTGCCTCGGCCTGGGAATAAAATCCGAAGCCCATACCGATCAGGACCATCATCACGGCACCGATGACGCCTGCCAGGGTGCGATGGATAACCTCGGTGAAGATCAGTATATAAGCCACGACCAGGACCGAAGCCGCAATCCACATAGCTGGAGTTACTGCGTTGGAAACAGTTTCCATCAAATACTCACTACAGGTTGTAAGTTACAGAATTGTTCGCAGGACGATGTCAGGCAGGCAATCAATCTTTTGATTACTTGAATGCTGTGATGACATAAGGAAATATCTGTCTACACGGTGTGATTGATAACAGTAGGTGGTTTCCCTAGCGCGAAAGCCCATTGTTCTTCTCCATCTCCTGGATACAATCCAGCATACGCCTGGCAATGACCTGCCGCGTAACAACACCCTCATACACTCCATTCGCAATAAGGAAGATGTAACTGCTGTTATGCACTTCCATCAGTGCCAGCGCTTTCACGATCGTGGAGTTAGGGGAGACACTGGGGATATTCTCCAGCAGGAAAGTTTCTACCGGCGAAGACATGATTGCCATGACCTTGATCTCCGGCAGATCGAGTTTGTCCGTCTGATCACCCATCGCATCCGCCAGGCTAAGCAGATTGTCCGGAACGGCAATACGCTTATAAACATCGCGTATGGAAATTCGGCCAACGATCTGGTCCTGATCGTCAACATAGGGCAGCCCCGGCACATTGCAGCGCACGGCTTCCTGAAAGAAATCACGCACGGTCATGCCATGGCGCATGAATCCGGTCATGGTAGCCAGTCGTTCCAGTTTCATTGTTATCAGCCTGAATAAGAGCCAGAAAACGAGAGAATTTATCAGAAAACCCACACGCAAAAAGGTGCCACAGCACATTTTCTACGTCTATTTTAGAGTTAAATGTGCTCTGACACCAATAAAATTTCATAGTCTCTCTATGGTTCACAATATTTAACATTCAGACGCCGCAGCTGGATTCCGGTTTCAGGTAAAATCCGCTAAAGCCATTATTCAGTCCTGGTTTTCACAACTAATTTTTCTTTTATTACACAGGATAATTCCAATGAGTATGTCAAATATGCTGGGCAAGTTGATCATGGCAGGTTTGGGTGCCAAAGGCGTCAGTATGGCGGGCGGCAAGAGCGGCGGTGGTGGCGGTGGCGGCGGTATTGCCGGTGCGCTGGGCGGACTGCTGGGCGGCAATAAAAGTGGCACTGCTGGCGCTAGTGGCGGTGGTGGTATTGCCGGCGCACTGGGTGGACTGCTGGGCGGCAATAAACGGGCAACGGCTGGTGCAAGTGGTGGCGGTGGTGGCATTGCCGGTGCACTGGGCGGGCTGCTGGGGGGCAACCAGGGCGGAGCAGGCGGACTGGGTGGTTTACTGAGCGGCCTGGGGGGTGGCGGCGCTGCAAAACAGGGTGGTGACATCGGCGATATTCTTGGCTCTTTTATGGGGGACCCTCAGCAGGCAGCGCAGATACAGCCCACGGTTGACCAGGAGCAGCAGGCAGAGATCTTGCTGCGGGCAATGCTCAATGCAGCCAAATCCGATGGACAAATCGACAAGGCCGAGCAAGAGCGGATCGTCGAACACCTGGGTGATGTTTCCGAGTCGGAAAAGCAATTCCTCCGTCATGAAATGTCTGCGCCGCTGGACACGGCTGAGTTTATTCGCAGCATTCCAAAGGGGATGGAACAACAGGTCTATCTTATGTCGCTGACCTCGATTGACCTGGATCACAAAGCCGAAGCACAGTATTTACATCAGTTAGCGCAAGGTCTGGGTATTTCCCAGCAGGCATGCAATGATATTCATCAGCAAGCCGGCGCGCCTGTGCTTTATAGCTAGGAAAATGTATCCGGCCCCTTTTACTTGGCCGAATAATCAGGGAGAGACCAGGGTCGCCTGACCGATTGCTCGATGGGTAATGGAGGACCGCGGCTCGATCCTGGTTTCAGCTGGTATTGAAGAATGGGTATTTGAACCCGGTATTATTAACGTGGTCCATTAGCAGGTGATCTTTACAGGAAATGCATTCTTATGGTGATGGCATCCATTCGTTTCGTGAATAGTAGAAAAATGGCATGCTGCCTGTTGTGTATTGCTACGCTTGCGGCGGCCGGCATCAGTGGTTGTGCCACTAAGCCCAGGCAGCCGGTGCTGTATCCCAATAACCATCTGAAATCGGTAGGTGCACAGAAGGCAGAGCAGGATATCGCTGCCTGTTTTGCATTAGCCCGCGCCTCGAGCGTTAATCAGAGAAAAGACGGTGATATCGGGCGCAAAACCGTGGGTGGTGCCGCCATAGGCGGTGCCTCGGCCGGGGCCTGGGGGGCGGTACGTGATAGTAATGATGTCGGTAATCGCGCCCTTGCCGGTGCGGCGGCCGGCGCGGCAGCCGGCGCGGTACGCGGTGGATTGCAAATGACGGAGACTTCGCCGCTGTTTATGAATTTCGTGAACAAATGCCTGTCCGAAAAAAACTACAGTGTGATTGGATGGCAATAGCCTCTGTGCAGGAAATTAAATCAGAATGAACAGGGTCAGAATCGATTGATATGACTATTGGTTGACGGATCAAAGGAATCTGACCCAAATGGCACTTACTTAAGAACCCTGCCACGGAAACACACGGAAGGACACGAAACCGGTTCCGGTCAAACAATTTATTTTTCCGTGTTTTTCCGTGTGCTTCCGTGGCCAATTGTACTCCATATATTGATGAAACTGCTTAAGTAAGCACCATTCGATTCTGACCCTATTGATCATGCAAATAATACATGTAAACAATTGTGTCAGGCTCGATCGATTCGCCGAACCCTGTCAGCTCAATCGAGTCTGACCCCATGAGCACAGAGAGACGCGGTTTTCAGCGGGATTCCCTCCAAACAAGCGGTTTATGTTTCCTTTACAGCGGCCATGCGTATTAACATGGCAACAGGCTTTACGACCAGGTGGGTGATGTCATGCAGCTTGGCAGGTTTTTGATAACGGCAGGTCTGCTGCTGGCGGCTTGCGCCGCGGCGGCCGACGACAGTCAGTTGCTCGAGCGCCTGCGCATCGATTACGGTGCCATGGTTGCTGCCGAGCAGGATTTTCACAGGCGGAGGCAGAATGGCAGTCTTAGCGGTGTGGAAGCCGCTGACTACGCCGCCTATGTCGCGCGCCTGCACCGCTGGGTTGCCGAGGACTGCGTGGCGCTGGCCGGGGCCGGGCTGCCACAGCCGCCTGAGCTGGGTTGTCTGCTGCAGCCGCCGCCCATGCTTGCCCCGGCAGCGATCGACCAGGCGAGCGAGCAAAGCATGGATGAACAACTCGCCGTCCTCGATGCGGAACTGTTTGCCGGCCTCGGTGAATTTGATGAAATGCTGCTGCTCGAGCAGCAGCGTGTCAAGGCCGCGGCGCCGATGACGGATGCCGCGGGTGGAGGAGGCGGTGCCGGCGGCGGAGCGGGTGACGGCGGCATGGAGGAAGGTGCAGAAGGTTCAGAGGGTTCAGAAAGTTCAGAGGGTACAGAAGATGGGGCGGGTGAATACGGTGCGCAGCCAGGGGACGGCCGCGGCGCCAGCTCCGGCAATGGCGGCGGGGCGGGGCCCGGATCACAGCGCCAGCAAGGCGGCCAGGGAACACCGCGTGATATCCCGGACGGCAGCGATGATGACGTGGTGGCGCGGCAGTTGCGCGAGGCCGCCGAGAAAGAGACCGACCCCGAGCTGAAAGAGAAGCTCTGGGAGGAATACCGCAAATACAAGCAGGGCACGCGCTGATGGGAAACTTGTTCACAGGATTGCGCGATCTGCTGGCGCTGTTTCTGCTGCTGGTGCTGCTGCACGGCTGCAGCACAATGGGGCCGGCACGCAATGTCGAAGGCAAGGTGCCCTTGAACAAGGCCGTTACCGAGTTGCCGGAAGAGCAGCTGCTGGATGTCTGGGTGGAACTGTTCGATCCGGGCGAGCTCCCGGAAGATCAGGACGAGGCCATGGGGTTGTCCATGGATATCCGCGAGGCCGAGGCCCGTTTCCTGCCGGAACAGCTGCGCACCACCATGGAAAGCACCGGTTACTGGGGTGCCGTGCGCGTGGTGCCCCGGAAAACCACAGGCAGCGAGTTGCTGGTGCGCGGTACGATCCTGGAATCCGACGGCGAACGCCTGGTGCTGGAAATAACGGCGCTGGACGCGACCGGGCGCGAGTGGTTCCGGCGCACCTACCGGGAACAAATTGAATACACGCAGTACCTGCAGAGCGGCCGGGACGCCAGTGAGGTGTTCCAGTCACTCTACAACACGATTGCCAATGATCTTGCCGGGTTTCGCGCCGGGCTTGATGCTGCAGAAACCACGGCGATCCGCCGTGTTGCCAATCTGCGCTTTGCGGCGGACCTGGCGCCGGACGCCTTCGGCGGCTACCTGCAGGC
>JBATIF010000135.1:0-11415 GCA_049667605.1 Gammaproteobacteria bacterium | reverse complement strand
GTAGTACGCAATCCGATTTATTCAACCGGTGTCGGGCTGTTGCTGTTCGGACATCAGAATCGCGACCAGCGTTCGCTGGACGGTGGCATGGGTAAGGGTTTGAGCGGGGTGTGGGAGCGAATGAAAGGCTGGTTTCAAGGAAATTTTTAGGCGCTAAACGGAGTTTAAGCCTGTCATGGCAAGAGTGATTGGTATGGCAGATTTTTATATTAACGATGGGTTTTTTGCTGTTTCTAACAAGGAGGAGACATCATGTTCGAATTATTGGATTCTTGCGGGCAAAGTGCGGTAATCAAGGTGATCGGTGTAGGCGGCGGTGGTGGTAATGCCGTGCAGCACATGGTCGAGGCGAATATCGACGGGGTGGACTTTATATGTGCCAATACGGACGCGCAGGCATTGAAGAGTATGACCGCGCGTACCACCCTGCAGATCGGCGGGTTGATCACCAAGGGTCTTGGTGCCGGCGCCAATCCGGATATCGGCAGGCAGGCGGCCCATGATGACGAGGAACGGATCAGGGAGGTCATCGAGGGGACTGATATGCTGTTTATCACTGCCGGCATGGGTGGCGGTACCGGTACCGGGGCGGCACCGGTGGTTGCCCAGATTGCCAGGGAAATGGGCATACTCACGGTGGCGGTGGTGACCAAGCCGTTCACTTTCGAAGGCAGCAAGCGTTTGCATATTGCGCATAACGGTATCAAGGAACTGGGTCAGTATGTGGACTCACTGATCACCATACCGAACGAAAAACTGCAGGCCGTGCTGGGTAAGGAAATCAGCCTGCTGGATGCGTTTCGTGCGGCAAACGATGTGTTGCAGGGAGCGGTACAGGGGATTGCCGAGCTGATCACACGGCCCGGACTGATCAATGTGGATTTCGCGGACGTGCGCACGGTGATGTCCGAAATGGGCATGGCGATGATGGGTTCGGGTACCGCCAAGGGCACTGATCGCGCCCGGGAAGCAGCGGAGGCGGCGATTGCCAGTCCCTTGCTGGATGATATTGACCTGATGGGTGCGCATGGCATCCTGGTGAACGTGACGGCCGGTATGGACCTCGCCATCGGGGAATTCGAGGAAGTCGGCAATACCGTGAAGGAGTTCGCCTCCGAGAATGCCACCGTGGTTGTCGGCACGGTGATTGACCCGGATATGCGCGATGAACTGCGCGTTACTGTCGTGGCTACCGGTCTGGGCATCGAGCACCGGCAACAACGCAACGAGGAAAAGCCGACGCTGGTGCATGTACGTCAACAAGCGCCCGCGGAACAGGATTTTGACCGCCCGACGATTCTCCGTAACCAGGCCGCCGAGCGGGCGAAATCAGCCGCTGGCAACGCTTCCGATGACATGGATTATCTCGATATACCGGCCTTCCTCAGGCGTCAGGCAGACTGATTTTGGCGCGGCTGCCCAGCCTGGGGAATAGCGGCAGCCTGCCGCCCGGAATCACTATAATCGCGGGATGATATATGATGTTTATTACATAGATAACTTCAGTAAATGACGCTGTCGGGACTCGGGCCACGCATGTGGCCTGTAGCTAGGCAGGGGGGAGTGCCTGTGCTAGGATAATCGCGGCTTTTTTGGTGGTTGTCCCGAGAGGGCTCCCCATCGAGGACAATGAAGCCATGATTTGCCAGCGAACACTAAAAAATGTAATCCGCGCAACAGGCGTGGGTCTGCACACCGGTGAAAAAATCTACCTGACACTACGCCCGGCACCCATCGATACCGGTATCGTATTTTGTCGCGTTGACCTGGAAATTATTGTCCAGATTCGGGCCAGTCCCGAAAACGTCGGGGATACCCGCCTGTCTACAACCCTCGTAAATGGTGATATCCGTATATCAACGGTCGAACACCTGTTGTCTGCGATGGCCGGCCTGGGTATTGATAACGCCTATGTTGACCTGAGTGCTGCGGAAGTACCGATAATGGATGGCAGCGCCGGACCGTTCGTATTCCTGATTCAATCTGCAGGTATCGAAGAACAAAATGCTTCGAAGCGCTTCATTCGAATCAAGAAGCCGGTTCAGGTCACCAATGGTGACAAGGTAGCGCGCTTCTTACCATTTGACGGCTTCAAGGTCGGTTTTACCATTGAATTTGATCATCCATTGTTCAAGAGCGGTATCCAGCATTCTGAAATAGATTTTTCCACGACGTCCTTTGTAAAGGAAGTCAGCCGTGCGCGAACATTTGGTTTCATGCGTGAAATAGAGCAACTGCGTGAGCGCAAGCTGGGGCTTGGCGGCAGCCTTGATAATGCCGTGGTGCTGGATGACTACCGGGTGCTGAATGAAGATGGGCTGCGTTATCGTGACGAGTTCGTAAAGCACAAAATTCTCGATGCGATTGGCGACCTCTACCTGCTTGGTCACAGCCTCATCGGTGCCTTCGATGGTTATAAATCGGGCCATGCCCTGAATAACGAACTCCTGCGGACCTTGAAAGCCGATAAATCAGCCTGGGAAGAAGTGACCTTTGAAGATGTCCGCGAGGCGCCCATATCTTTCCTGCAGCCAGTGCCATCCGCCTGATCTTATTTATATAATAAAATTAGTTAGTTACCTGCATTCAGCGGGTGATATGGCGACTCGCCAGTCGAAGAAGTGCAGATTTCAGGGTAGAATCCGATATAGAACATGCAGCCTGTTTTAAAGCCGCTGCACCGAGGGGGCTCCGTTTCGGTCTGTTTTGATGTTTCTTTGCTGGAGCCGGCCGGTCAGCCGGTCTTACCCGAATACGTACGGCACGGATGTCAACGGTATGATCGCTGCTGAGTTGTTTTAGCAGCTGCGGGGCATGGAAGCGCAAACGGGCCGCCCAGACAGGTGAGTCGGCAGCGAGTATCAGGGTGGTGCCCGCGACGTTCAGGGCTGTGCAGTGTTCATTCAGTGGTGTGGGAATCAGTTCATGCAGCATCTTGTCAAGCGTCATCAATTCCCTGGCCCTGGAAAGCAGCTGTGTGTACCTGCTGCCGCCTGTCAATGTGCTAATTTTTGAGGGTTTGTTCATAACTTCCTGAGCCATTATGAATGTGAATCTCATACTGTCAACAAGCATGCGCGAAAAGGCGTGGAGTATCGAGATCAACCCGCTTCGTCTCGGACTGGCAGTGGTCCTTGGCCTGCTCATGCTTGTAGCCGTAGCGGTCTATACCGGTACGCGCCTGGTTGAAAATGACACCCGGCACCTTGCAGACTGGAGAGACCTGGTTATGCGTCAGCAGGCGGAAATCGCTGCCACCCGTCACGATGCCGAGATCGAGCTGGATGCATTGACACTGCGAATAGGAAAAATGCAGGCGCAGATATTACGTCTGAATGCACTGGGTGAGCGTCTGGTAGCACGGGCCGATCTTGACAGGAAAGAGTTTAATTTTGACGATGTTCCTGCAGTTGGCGGACCCAGTGAAAGCCTTGATACAGAGTCTGTGCACTTCTCGGATTTTCTTGCCACGCTTGACCAGTTTGATAGTGAACTCGACGACCGGCGGGAGATGCTATCGGTTCTGGAAGTGCTGCTCATGAGCAGGAGCCTGCATGATCGCGTCATGCCGTCCGGGAAACCGGTTGATGAAGGCTGGCTGTCTTCAAAGTATGGCAAGCGCAGCGACCCGTTCACCGGCAAGCGGGATTTTCACAAGGGGCTGGATTTTGCCGGCAAGAAAGGCTCCGATGTTCTGGCCGTGGGTGACGGGGTGGTCAGCTGGTCAGGAAGGCGCACCGGCTACGGCAAGCTGATCGAGATTAACCACGGCAATGGTTACGTTACGCGCTATGGACACAACCAGTACAACCTGGTGGCAGCCGGTGATACTGTCAAGAAGGGGCAGCAAATCGCCACGATGGGTTCGAGCGGCCGTTCCACCGGGCCACATGTGCATTTCGAGGTTTTACATAATAACGAACGCGTCGATCCCGCCAGATACATAGGCAACTAGACTACTGAATTCCCCGGTCCCCAGTCCGGCGCCTGGCGCCTGCTCCCGCGTTCTGTTTTGACTGTTTTTCCCTGCTAATTTGCCGACACTTGGGGTATTATGCCCCTCCTTGTTGACTAACGTTTTTTCTCATAAATTCATGGCATTTAATATTTTACGCAAGCTGTTCGGCACCAGTAACGAGCGCCAGCTCAAACGTATGTCGCGGATCGTTGACTCGATCAACGCTCTCGAGCCTGATTTCAAAAGCCTGAAGGATGACGAGCTGCGGGCAAAGACGAGTGTGTTCCGTTCCCGCCTGGCTGAGGGTGAGACCCTCGGCGACCTGCTTCCCGAGGCGTTTGCCGCCGTGCGCGAGGCCGCCTGGCGTTCCTTGCAGATGCGTCATTTCGATGTGCAGCTGCTTGGTGGAATAGTGCTGCACAATGGCATGATCGCCGAGATGCGTACCGGTGAAGGCAAGACCCTGGTCGCTACACTGGCAGCCTACCTGAATGCACTCTCCGGCGAAGGCGTACACATTGTTACAGTGAATGACTACCTGGCCCGGCGCGATGCTGAATGGATGGGCAAGGCGTACGGGTTTCTTGGCATGACCACCGGTGTAGTGGTGTCCGGCCAGTCTTATGAAGACAAAAAAGCGGCCTATGAAGCCGATATAACCTACGGCACAAATAATGAATTCGGGTTTGATTATTTGCGCGACAACATGGCGTTCACAGCCGCGGAAAGAGTCCAGAGAAACCGTAATTATGCCATTGTCGACGAAGTTGACTCCATCCTCATCGACGAGGCGCGCACCCCTCTCATAATTTCGGGCCCGATTGATGAACAACCTGACTTGTATCACAAGATCAATGCCATGATTCCGGCGCTGAAGGAACAGGTCGAAGAGGATGGGCCTGGCGACTTCACCCTGGAAGAGAAAAGCAAGCAGGTGTACCTGACGGATGAAGGCCACGAGACAGTAGAAAGATTGCTCGCCGAGAATGGTCTATTGACGGCAGGACAAAGCCTCTACGATGCGGCTAACCTTAACCTGATGCATCACCTTAACGCAGGTTTGCGTGCACACCTGTTGTTCAAGGCGGATGTTGACTACATCGTGCAGGATGGCCAGATTGTCATCGTTGACGAGTTTACTGGCAGAACAATGCCGGGAAGGCGCTGGTCTGAAGGGCTGCACCAGGCGGTTGAAGCGAAAGAAGGCGTTCCGATCAAGAAAGAGAGTCAGACGCTGGCGTCAATTACCTTCCAGAATTATTTTCGTACCTACAACAAGCTTTCCGGCATGACGGGTACGGCAGAGACCGAGGCCTTTGAGTTGCAGCAGACCTACGGCCTCGAAGTGGTTGTGATACCCACCCATAATGACATGATAAGAAATGACATGGGTGACCTCGTTTACCTGACCATACAGGAAAAATATGACGCCATCATGGAAGATCTGCGGGACTGCCAGAAGCGTGGTCAACCGGTACTGGTAGGCACGGCCTCAGTCGATGTCTCCGAGCAGTTATCGAAGATGCTCGACAAGGCCAATATCAAGCACTCTGTACTCAATGCCAAGCAGCACGAAAAGGAAGCACAGGTCGTTGCCCAGGCTGGCCTGCCCGGACAGGTTACCATCGCAACCAACATGGCGGGTCGCGGTACGGATATTGTGCTGGGTGGCAATCTTGTGGTTGAACTTGAAAGTATCGATGCGTCGAACGAGGCGCGGGTAGAGCAGGTCAGGGAGGCGTGGAAGAAGCGCCATGACGAGGTGCTTGCTGCCGGCGGGTTGCATATTATCGGTACCGAACGCCATGAATCAAGACGTGTTGATAACCAGTTGCGTGGCCGGTCGGGCCGCCAGGGTGACCCGGGTTCGAGCCGCTTTTACCTGTCACTGAAGGACAATCTGATGCGCATTTTTGCCTCTGACCGGGTGTCCGGGTTGATGCAAAAGCTGGGTATGGAGGAAGGTGAATCCATCGAGCATCCCTGGGTTTCAAAGGCGATCGAGAACGCCCAGCGCAAGGTCGAGATGCATAACTACAATATTCGCAAGACCCTGCTTGAATTTGATAATGTTGCAAATGATCAGCGCCAGGTTGTCTATGAGCAGCGCAATGAGCTGATGGATGTGGATGATGTCTCAGAGATTGTCGATGCAATCCGCCTCGATGTCGTCGGTGACAGGATCAGTGAATTTATACCCCCCGGCAGTCTTGACGAGCAATGGGATGTAGCCGGGCTGGAAGAGGCGTTGGCGAACGAATTCAACCTGGAGTTACCGATTCGTCAGTGGCTTGATGATGACCATGACTTGCATGAAGAACTCCTCCGGGACCGTATTATCGAGCAAATGGTTGCCGCATATAAGGAAAAAGAGGCAGCTGCAGGCGCACATGTTGTCAGGCATTTTGAGAAGGCAGTGATGTTGCAGGTGCTGGATACTTTCTGGAAGGAACACCTGGCAGCGATGGATTACCTGCGTCAGGGTATCGGTCTGCGTGGCTATGCACAGAAGGATCCGAAGCAGGAGTACAAGAAGGAAGCCTTTGCGATGTTCACCAGCATGCTCGACCGCATCAAGCATGAGGTTATCAGCGTGCTTTCCAAGGTGCAGGTGCGCGCACAGGCCGATGTCGATGCTGTTGAAAACCAGCGGCGCAGTACTGCCAATATGAAATACCAGCACGCGGACCCCGGGCAGATGGCTGAAGAGGAATCACCCGCGCAAACTGCCGTGCCATTTACCCGCGAAGGCAGAAAGATTGGCCGCAACGAGCCCTGCCCGTGTGGTTCGGGTAAAAAATACAAGCACTGCCATGGAAAGCTGATATGATTTTTTCCGGCCTGCCTCTGTAGCGTATTTGCCTGTTCTTTACAGCAACAATAGATGACCGCAAGCAAGGCCAAATTACCCGTGCTGCATCCGGTCCCCGGTTTCCGGCTCGGCAGTGCGTGTGCCGGGATCAAGTCCGCGGTCCGGCGGGATCTCGTTGTCATGGAGCTGGTAGCCGGTTCGGTTTGTGCCGCCGTTTTTACCCGGAATGCCTTTTGTGCAGCACCCGTGCTTGTCGCCCGGGAGCATCTTCAGAATACCCCCCCTGAATACCTGCTGGTGAATACCGGTAACGCAAATGCGGGTACCGGCGCTGCGGGTGTGCGCGATGCCCGCCAGTGCTGCAGCGATCTTGCTGAACTGGCAGGTTGTCCCGCCAGCGCAGTGGTGCCTTTTTCAACCGGTGTGATTGGTGAGTCCCTGCCGGTTGATCGCATCCGCTCCGGTCTGCCTGCAGCACTGCAAAGCCTTGCGGAGGACGGCTGGCAGGCGGCGGCCAGCGGCATCCTGACGACAGATACCAGGCCCAAGGGCGCATGCAGGCAAATTGAAATCGATGGCCAGCTGGTTACGATCACAGGGATTGCCAAGGGCTCGGGCATGATTCGTCCCGACATGGCGACCATGCTGGCATTTGTCGCGACGGATGCCCGGGTTGATGCTGATTTACTGCAGTCCTGCCTGGCGGCGGCGGTTGGTAAGTCATTCAACCGGATTACTGTTGATGGTGATACATCTACCAATGATGCCTGTGTGCTGGTTGCGACCGGGAAGGTTGCTCTGCCTGAAATCCATAGCGGTGATGCGTCGTTCGAACGATTCAGTGCCGCAGTGACAGCCGTCTGCATTGAGCTGGCGCAGGCCATCGTGCGCGATGGCGAAGGTGCCACCCGGTTTGTTACGGTTGCTGTCGAGGGTGGTGTGGATGCAGATGAATGTCTGCGAGTAGCCTATGCCATTGCGCACTCGCCGCTGGTGAAGACAGCCCTGTTTGCCGGCGACCCGAACTGGGGCAGGATACTGGCGGCGGTGGGGCGGGCAGGAATAGTAAACCTGAATCTGGCGGATGTTGAAATCTACCTTGATGACGTCTGTATCGTGCGTGATGGCGGGCGGGCAGCCGGCTACACGGAAGCAGCCGGTCAGCGGGTGATGGACCAGCCCGAGATAACCATCCGGGTGGTGCTCGGACGTGGCGATTTCAACGAGCAGGTCTGGACCTGTGACCTGTCCTGTGAATACGTCAGGATTAACGCGGAATACCGGAGTTGAACCAGGTCTGCAGCGGCAGGGGTGATGGTTTTCCCCGGCGTATCCTGCATATGACCGGCCGCTTATCGACCTCAGGGAAAGCACTTGATGCGTAAATATCTGCAGCGCCGCTTCCTGGTACCGGCTTTTATCGCGGTGTTGTTGACGTTGTTATCCGTACTGGTCAAGACAGCCGAGGTCCCGGTGCTCAGCGACCTTGACCGCCGGCTTGAATGGCTTGCCTATGACCTGCGTGTTCGTTTGATGCTGCCCGATGAGGTGACGCCGGATCCGCGCATCGTCATTGTCGATATCGATGAAAAAAGTCTCTTGCAACTGGGTCGTTGGCCCTGGTCGCGTGCCACAATTGCAGACCTGGTTGACCGGGTATTCGAGGCCGGCGCAGCGGTGCTGGCAATGGATGTGATGTTTGCGGAACCGGAAAAGGATGGCATGGGTGATACTTATCCCGGCAACGTCCCGCTGGCGGAGCCACTGGGCCGGGCAGATCAGCGTTTTGCCAGCAGCATTGCAGGGCGCAATGTCGTGCTGGGATACACCATTGCAGATGCATCCAGTGTTCCAAAGGGTAAATTGCCGCCGCCACTGCTGATGGATGAGTGGCTGGTGCAAAATCTCGCCCTGATTGATATCGACTCCTATATTGCCAACCTGGATGCGTTGCAGCAGATGGCCAGGGGTGGCGGTTTCTTTTCCATCATGCCGGATGATGACGGAATTATTCGCAGTGCACCCTTGCTGGCGCGACGCGATGGACAATTGTACGGGTCACTTGCACTGGAAACAGCGCGCCTCTATCTGGATGCGGAACAAATTCTGCTTATACCCAAACCGATTGGCGATTACATGGTAGTTGAGGCAATCTCGCTGGACGGGTTAACCGATGTACCCACGGATGGTTTTGGATATGTGTTGATTCCCTATCGCGGCAAAAGCGGCAGTTATCCCTACATTTCCTCAGCTGACGTACTCAATGGCGATATCCCGGAGGGTTTTTTCGAAAACAGGATTGTGCTCTTCGGTACCACGGCCGTTGGCTTGTATGACATGCGCTCCACCCCTGTAGAAAGTGTATATCCCGGGGTCGAGGTGCATGCCAACGTCATTGCTGGATTGCTTGACGGTCAATTCCCGAATGAACCCGCCTGGGCTCTGGGCGCCAATGTGGCCTTGCTGGCTACCATCGGCCTGCTGTCGATTCTTATCGTTCCGTTCATCAAGCCGGTCGCTATCATAGTGATCAGCCTGTTAGCCCTGGCACTCGTTACAGGATCGAACCTGTGGGCCTGGGCCGAACACGGGCTGGTGCTTGCCCTGGTAGCGCCACTCATGCTCATTATTCTTATTGGCATGGCAGACCTGGCCTATGGCTTCCTGACGGAGGCACGCGGGCGCAGGCAGTTGAAGGCGGTTTTTGGCCAATATGTGCCGCCGGAGATTGTCGATGAGATGAACCGGAACCCCGATGGTGATTTCGGTTTGGAGGGTGAGAGCCGGGAATTGTCTGTGCTGTTCTGTGATATTCGCAGTTTTACCACGATCTCGGAGAGCCTGGCAGCGGATGAACTGAAACAGTTACTGAACTACTTCTTTACGCCGATGACACGCATCATTTTTGAGCGGCGCGGTACCATCGACAAGTATGTCGGCGACATGATCATGGCCTTCTGGGGGGCACCGGTGCATGATCCGCAACATCATCAGCATGCAGTGCTGGGGGCATTGGAGATGCTGGAAAAACTGGTTGAAATGAGGCCGGAGTTAGAAGCACGCGGCTGGCCAAAGATCGAGATCGGCATCGGTATCAACAGCGGCATGATGAACGTCGGCGACATGGGCTCTGAATACCGGCGTGCGTATACCGTTATCGGTGATGCCGTCAACCTTGGCTCCCGGCTGGAGGGTCTGACCAAGTTTTACGGCGTCCGCCTGATTGTCAGCGAATCAACCAGGGCGGGACTCGATGGTATCGTGCTGCGTTGTCTCGACCGGGTCAAGGTGAAGGGCAAGAACGAACCGGTCACGATCTATGAGCCGCTGGGTACGGTCGATAGCATCAGCAGTGAGCAGTTGACCGAGGCTGAAGACAGTGACCGTGCGCTGGCCTTTTATTTTAAAGGGAACTGGGACGCGGCTGAGGAGGCCTTTGGAGCTATGCAACAGAAATTCCCGGAGCGCAAGTTTTACAGTCTCTACCTGGAGAGGATAAAACATTTGCGTGAGCAGGGCGTTGCAGCGGGATGGGCCGGTGTATTTGAGCACACCTCGAAATAACGGGTGTTATACCCCGGGTTTATTCATCAAATAACACGATGGTGGATACATACTCGAACATGGAAACAACGCCCTGCGTGCACGTGGCGGCCGCAGTTGTGTATGACAGGCAGGGCAGGGTGCTTGTCAGTCAACGCCCCGACCACGTACACCAGGGTGGTTTGTGGGAGTTCCCGGGAGGCAAGCTTGAAACAGGCGAGTCCCCGCAGACGGGGCTGGCGCGCGAATTGCGTGAAGAACTCGGGATAGTCATGCAGGCCGCCCGGCCCTTGATCCGGGTGTTGCATGCGTACGCGGATAAATCGGTGTTGCTGGATGTCTGGCGGGTCACCCGCTATAGCGGTGAGCCGGCTGGCCTCGAGGGCCAGCCGATAGACTGGGTTGCAGCGGAGAAACTGGGTGAGCGATCGTTTCCTGCAGCGGACATCCCGATTATCAAGGCGTTGAACCTGCCGGAGCGTTATCTCATTACCCCGGAACCTGGTCTGCGTGATCCGCAATTTCTTGTCGAACTGGAGCAGGCCCTTGCACGGGGAATTTCCCTGGTTCAATTGCGTGCGAAGAGCCTGTCAGCGGCCGATTACAGGGTCCTGGTACCCGAGGTGCAATCCGTTTGCCGCGCAGCGGGGGCGCGATTATTGCTCAACGCCGATCCGTTGCTGGCACAGCAACTGGCTGCCGATGGCGTGCATTTGAACAGTGCGCGATTGATGGCAATGAGCGAACGGCCGGCAGGTATACGACTGCTTGGCGCATCCTGTCATACACGCACAGAGGTCGAGCATGCAAACGCCCTGGCTGTGGATTTCATTGCAGTATCACCGGTACAGCAGACACGCAGTCATCCCGGTGCAGCCGTGCTCGGTTTCGAAGGCCTGCGCACGCTTACCGAGCTGGCGACAGTGCCTGTGTATGCACTTGGCGGTATGCGCGAGGCCGACCTTGAAATGGCCTTTCGGCACGGTGCGCAGGGGATTGCTGCCATCAGCGGGCTCTGGGGCTCTTTTTCGCCCTGACGGGCGAGGTGTTTGTTGGTGCGCCTTGCAGGCGCTGGTTTTTATTGGATGCGGGCTTTCGCGCC
>JBATIF010000134.1:0-6898 GCA_049667605.1 Gammaproteobacteria bacterium | reverse complement strand
CACCCAGGCTGGCCATGGTGCCGGTGCCGGCGACGGCCAGAAAGCCGAAGGTGCCGGAGGTGGCGCCCAGGATGCCGGTGACGTTCAGGCCGGCCATGGTGCCGGTGCCGGTGACGTTCAGATTCGTGGTGGTTACGCTGCCTGCGCCCGTGTTAATGCTCTGGCCATTGGTGGTTAGTGTGGCGGTCGGGGCAGCACAGGTGTTTGGGGTTCCTTCAGCGAGATCAGCGGTAGAACAGATATCGGCTGCCGAAGACTGGCCTGAATACATAACGGTAGCCATGGCGGCGGCTACCAGGGTAAGTTTTGGCGTTATTTCTGGTTTGTTCATTCGTATTTCCCTCTCTGGTTTAGACACTTGTGTTTCCCCCGCCACCAAATTTCCAGCTCACAGGACAAAGAACAGGCTTGTCTGTGAACCACGTGGAAATTGCTGCGACTTTACTTACAAAAGGATTCTATGGGTGGTCGTGCTTTTCCTTGATAAATTTTTTATAGACGTTGAATTCTAGCGGATACTCCCCTGCCATCGCCTGTAAGTCAAGGCCTCAGAGTTTATTTCAGTATTTGCGTGCATGGATCTTCCGCAGTGATCCTTTTCCGGGATGGCCGCGGTGAGTCGTTGCCTCCAGCGGGGGTATATTAGCAACATCTGTCAAAAACACTTCAGTTCGCCAAGGCTGCGACCGGAAACAATCGCGTTGTTGCATCGAGAATGCTACTGGAAGCTGTTTCTGACCATCCTGACCATGATTTTATGGTTAGATACAGGTTGGACCGTATCTTGACATTTCTTTGGCGCAAGGGATATGGATTGCTGGTCAGTTTTGAACCGGCAGGGCGCATTGCTTGGAAAATATTGCCGGGGCATGTAAGAATTCTCATGGTGTCAGTCACACAACCCGTTTCCATTGCCGAACGTCTTGCAAACGCGAGGCAACATATCCAGCAGGCCCGGTTTACCGAGGCCAGGACGTTGTGCTTACAAATGGTGGATGAAGATCCCGGCCTGGCGGCCGGCTGGGATCTGCTGGCGCAAATTGCCCTGGCCGCGGGTAAGCCGGAGGACGCGCTGGAACCGGCTGGAAAGGCCGTGGCGATCCAGCCGGACGATGCTGATTTTCTCAACACGCTGGGCCTCGCCAACCATCAACTGGGCAGGCTCGAACAGGCGGAGGCGCTATTACGCCAGGCACTCTTGCAGCGGCAAGACTTCCCTGTGGCCATGAATAACCTGGGAAACGTCTATAACGCACTGAACCGTACCGAGGATGCGGTGCTGCAGTATCAACAGGCGCTGGCGCTGCATCCGGATTACCTTGAGGCCCGCTTTAATCTTGGCCTGGTTCTGCAACGACAGGGCCTTTGGGAGCAGAGCATCGCCGCCTTTCGGCGTGTCTTGGCGGCTTATCCGCAGCATGTGCAGGCCCTGTTTCGTCTGGCAGGGGTCCTGTTGCAGACCGGCCGGCTGGATGAGGCAGGGCGGCTGTATCGCAAGGTCATCGGCCTGGAACCCGGGGCTGTCGAGGCCCGCTTTAACCTGGCCCATGTCCTGGGTCGGCAAGGCCAGCGGGATCAGGCCATTGTTGAATTACGGCAGCTTCTGGCGATTCGGCCTGACCTGCCCGAGGCGCATAACAGCCTCGGAGCCCTGCACGAGGCGCTACATCACCTGCACGAGGCGCAGGCCTGTTACCAGAAGGCGCTGGAATATCGTCCGGATTATGCCGATGCCCTGAATAACCTCGGCAATATCTTTAACCGGCAGGGAAAGCTGGATGATGCTGAGGTGCAGTACCAGCGTGCCCTTGAGGCGCGGCCCGATTTCCACGAGGCCATCAACGGTCTGGCCTATGTCCTGAAAGAACAGGGCCGGCCCCATGAGGCTGTCGCCTTTTATCAGCGGGCCCTGGACTTGCAGCCTGACTATTATGACGCCTACAGCAACCTGTTATTGACGCTCCATTACGATGCACGGGCCAGTGCACAGGTCACCGAGACGGCGCACAGGGACTGGGGGCGGCTGGTGGCCGAGCGGTTCCCGCCGCAGGACAGGGGCTGGGACAATGAGCGGAATCCCGAGCGCAGGCTCCGGGTCGGTTTTGTTTCGGCGGACTTTTACATGCACGCGGTAGCGTTCTTTTTCAAGGACGTGCTTGATAACCTGAAGGCCGATGAGCTGGAAGTGTATCTTTATGCCAACAATGTCCGTCGGGACGCTATGACAGTGCGCCTGCAACGCGCAGCCAGCGCCTGGCGGGATATTAGCAACCTGGACGATGAGGCGGCTGCCGGGCTTGTCCGTAAAGACCGCATTGATATCCTGGTGGATCTTTCCGGCCATACTGCGCAGAGCCGTCTGCTGGTTTTTGCCCGCAAACCGGCGCCCATCCAGGTGACCTGGCTGGGTTATCCTGACACGACGGGACTGGCAACGATGGATTACCGCCTGACCGATGCGATTGCCGACCCGCCCGGTATTCCGGACTGGCACAGTGAAGAACTGGTGCGCCTCCCAGAGGGTTTCCTCTGTTTCGGCCAGCCGGTGGCCTCGCCGCCCCTGGTCAGTCCGCCGTGTGTTGCCAGCGGCATCATCACCTTCGGTTCCTTCAATAACAATTCCAAGATCAGCCCGGAGATTATTCGTCTCTGGGCGGAAATCCTGGAACGGCTGCCGGGGTCCCGCTTGCTGGTGAAAAATAATTCCATGGGTGCAGCCTCCACGCGTGCGGTGTGGAAGGATGCCTTCCGGGATCACGGGGTGGACGAGGACAGGCTGGAGCTTGTGCCCCGGGTGGAATCCTATGCCGATCACCTTGCCCTGTATGGGCGAATAGATGTGACCCTGGATGTGTTTCCCTACAACGGGACCACCACGACCTGCGAAGCCTTGTGGATGGGGGTGCCGGTGGTGACGGTTTGTGGAGACCGCCATGTGTCCCGGGTTGGGGCGAGCCTGTTGCATCGCGTCGGCCTTGATGAACTGGTGGCCGATGATCTGGATGCCTATGTAAGCCAGGCCGTCAGCCTCGCGTCAGACACAGAAAAACTGGTGATGCTGCGGCAGGAATTAAGGGGCAGGATGCAGGGCTCCGCGCTCGGTGACGGGGCGCGTTTTGCACGCACCCTTGAGCAGGCCTTCAGGAAGATGTGGCTGCGCTGGCTTGCTGAGCCATTCGCGCCAGGCTCCGAGGCTTCGCGCTCTTCCGCGCGATCAGAATCTATTAAACCGAAGTGGACGTTGAATAACAGCCAGGATCTCCAGGCCAATTTTGGCGCACTTGACTTGCTGCTTTCGCAACATGGGAATGCTGAATTGAAACAGCGCGGCGCGGCTTGTGGTGACGCATTGACCAAGGGTGTTGCGGGTGCTGACGTGTATGCGCAGCTCGGCCAGCTGGCAACCCAGATGCAGCAGGCCGGTCTGGCGGAGCGCTTTTTTGAGCACGGTTTACGGGCCAACCCTGCCTCGGCGGCTTTGTATTTTCAACATGCGGGCCTGTTGCAGCGGCTTGGCAGGGACGACGAGGCGATTGTGCGCTACAAGCAGGCACTGGAATACCAGCCGGACCTGACCGATGCCTACCTGAATGTCGCGACCATCCTCCGGGAACAGCAGCGCATCGGTGAATTAATCAGCTGGATGCGCGCTGCGCTGGAAAAATGCGCGCACGTGGAGGGTACAGGCGCAGCTGCCTTGCGGGTCACACTGGGGGAGGCATTAAAGTTTGATGGCGACATGGCAGCTGCTATTGCATTGTTCCGTGAGGCCCTGGTGTTTGCTCCGGACAATGCCTATATCTACCAGACACTGGCGCATACCAGGAAATTCACCGTGCTGGATGAAGATATCAGGCAGATGGAGGTTTTTTTTCAGGACCCGCAGCGAAGCAGGGAAGACAAATCGCGTTTCGGTTTTTCCCTGGGCAAGGCCTACGAGGAACTGGCGGAGTATGAGAAATCCTTCGGCTACTATCAGCAGGCAAACACGCTTCACCGTTCAGCCATCCAGTATGCAACCCGCGATACGGCCGCACAGTTTGATGCCCTGAAGGCGCAATTTACTCCTGCTTTGTTTGCCCGCTTTCAGGGCTACGGGTCCGATAGCAATCAGCCGGTATTTATTGTCGGCATGCCTCGTTCGGGTAGCACGCTGGTGGAAAAAATACTGGCCGCGCATCCGGAAGTATACGGCGCCGGTGAATTAACAGTTTTTCCACACAGTGTGGCGTTGATTTGGGCTGACAAGGCGTTTTCAGGCAAGACTTTTCCTGCCGGCCTTGACCGGCTGCAGCCGGCGTTGGCAAACAGGGCAGCCGACCATTATTTAAAGGCGATCAAGGATCTGGTACCGGAAGGCGGGCACAGGACCGCTGATAAATTACCGCATAATTTTATCAACATAGGAATGATCAGGCTGATTTTACCCAGTGCGAAGGTGGTTCATATCCATCGGCATCCGCTGGATACCTGCCTGTCCCTGTTCAAGCACCTGTTTTCCGGTTCGCACCCCTATTGCTACGATCTGGTCGAGCTTGGTCAGTATTACCGCATGTATCAGGAGCTGATGTCGCACTGGCATGCGGTATTGCCGGGTTTTGTCCATGACGTAGAGTACGAGGCGCTGGTGAGTAACCCGCAGCAGGAAATCGAAAAGCTGCTGAATTTCTGCGCTTTGCCATGGCATGATAATTGTCTGGCGCATGACAAGTCGGGCAACCGTTCGGTTACCGCCAGCTCGGCTCAGGTCAATAAGCCGATCTATAAGGATTCGCTGGATTATTGGCGTAACTATGCAGCCTTTCTGCAGCCTTTGCAGGATGCACTCAAGCTGCAGGCGAACTGATCAAGCAGTTGGAAGTGTGGTACTGGGTGCGTCACTGTGTATCCACGGCGACGACTTTATCGATAAGCGGTTCAAGAAACCTTGACCGGCAGCTTGTCCGGCGAGCTGCAGGCGTTCAAGCCATGCGGATTTAAACGTGAGCGCAGTGTGTGTCTAAATTATGACCCGTGGCAATTCACGACCGACTTCTGCGATAATGCCCCCGGTGGCTTGTACTGGTCCCCTCGCGACGAGAAGCTGTGAACCCCGTCAGGCCCGGAAGGGAGCAGCGGCAGCAGTGGATTCGGGTGCCGGGGTGTGGCTGGTGCAGGTCACCTTGATCGCCGGGCCGTCACTCCCCTTAAGTGACCCTAACCGATAATTATATATAGATGAGCTACCAGGTACTGGCGCGTAAATGGCGCCCGCGCACCTTTACCGAACTGGTGGGGCAGGAGCATGTGCGCCGCGCGCTGGTGAATGCGCTCGACAACGACCGCCTGCATCACGCCTACCTGTTCAGCGGCACTCGCGGGGTTGGCAAGACCACCATTGCACGGATACTTTCCAAGGCGCTGAATTGCGAGGCCGGGGTGAGTTCCACCCCCTGCGGCAGCTGCAGTGCCTGCGAGGAAATCGACAGTGGCCGCTTCGTCGACCTGATCGAGGTCGATGCCGCCTCGCGCACCAAGGTCGAGGACACGCGCGACCTGCTTGAGAACGTGCAATATGCACCGACACGGGGCCGCTACAAGGTTTACCTGATCGACGAGGTGCACATGCTGTCGACGCACAGCTTCAATGCACTTTTGAAAACCCTGGAAGAGCCGCCGCCGCATGTGAAGTTCCTGCTGGCAACGACCGATCCGCAGCGCCTGCCGGTGACCGTGCTGTCACGCTGCCTGCAGTTCAACCTGAAGAGTCTGACGCTAGCGCAAATCAGCACGCAGCTGGAAACGATCCTCACCGCAGAAAACATCAAGGCCGACAGCAATGCCGTGCGCCAGCTGGCGTATGCCGCCGACGGCAGCATGCGCGATGCCCTGAGCCTGCTCGACCAGGCGATCGCCTTTTGTGACGGCGAACTGCTGGAGGCCGAGGTGCGCAGCATGCTCGGCACGATCGACCGTGACGTCGTCTACCGGCTGTTCGATGCGCTGGCTGAGAATGACGCGGCGATGCTTATGGCAGAGATCGACAAGGCCGATGATTTTGCGCCGGACTACGCGGCCCTGCTGGCGGACATGGTGGGTCTGTTGCAGCGTATTGCGATCGTGCAGGCTCTGCCGGATGCAATCGATGACAGCCTCGGTGACCGCGAGGCGGTGCTGGCGCTGGCCGGGCGTCTCTCTGTTGAAGATGTACAGCTGTATTACCAGATCGGGCTGCTGGGCCGGCGCGATCTGCCGCTGTCGCCGCAGCCGCGCAGCGGATTCGAAATGCTGCTACTGCGCATGCTGGCGTTTCGCCCGGTCGCCGCGCCACTGAAACAGACCGATACGCAGGCAGCTTCCGCAAAACCGTCGCCGAAAAAGACAACAGCAGCGGCGCGCAAACCGCCGCCGGCCATGCCTGACAGGCAGACTGCGCCGTTAGCATCGGCTGCATCAGCAACACAGGCAGCACGGGCGGAACCGGTTGCAGCGGTGGCCCCTGCCACGCACGCAACAGCCACCGTGTCTGCAGACAAGGCCGACAGCTGGAGTGCAATAATCGCAGCCATTACGCTGAAGGGCATGGCCGGGCAGATGGCGCAGCATTGTGCCTTCCACGCTATGGAGGATGATTGTGTGCGGCTTTCCCTGGATCCTGCGCATGCCTATCTTTTGAACAAGGAGCGCACGCAGCAGCTGGAAGAGGCGCTGTGTGCGCATTTCCAGCGCACGGTCACGGTGAAGATCACCAAGGAAGGCAAGCTGCCACACGAGACGCCGGCAAGCCGGCGCAGCCGCGAGCAGCATGAGCGCCAGCAACAGGCGCAGGATTCGATCGAGAATGATGAGAACATCCGCGCCATCCAGGATGCTTTCGGCGGTGCGGTGCAAATGGATTCGATCCGGCCGAAGTGATGAC
>JBATIF010000133.1:0-18326 GCA_049667605.1 Gammaproteobacteria bacterium | reverse complement strand
GTGCCCAGCGTGGCCTTGTGGATGTACTCCTTATCCATTTCCACCTGGCGGTCAAAAGGGGTGTCAGAGCGACCGGACACCTGCCATATTCCAGTGATGCCGGGGGTGGCCAGCAGACGCTGGCGATCTGACAGGCTGTACTGGGCAACTTCCAGTGGCAATGCCGGGCGTGGACCGACCAGCGACATTTCGCCGCGCAATACATTCCACAACTGTGGCAATTCATCGATAGAAAAGCGGCGGATAATACGGCCGATGCGGGTGATGCGCGGATCCTGCTTCATCTTGAACAGCACGCCGCCATCCATCTCATTCTGTTTCATAAGTGTGTCTTTTTGCTTCTCGGCATCGATGTACATGGATCTGAATTTCCAGAACCTGAAGGTCTTGCCGCGCAGGCCGACCCGCTCCTGGCTGAAGAACATCGAACCCGGTGATTCCAGTCGAATGACCAATGCAGTCAGGATCAACAACGGGCTGGCCAGCAGCAGGCCTGCGCCGGCACCCATAATGTCCAGGGTGCGCTTGGTGAGTGGCGTGATCCGGGTCGATAGCCACCAGTAAAGTCTGCGACCCAGTGCGATGCCGTGTTTCTGACGCAGGCCGGCGTCGGGCTGGCGTTGACGGCCGATCTTCCGGGCATCGAACCATGCGCGCATGACGAACTCCGGATTGCCGATGATATAGCGGCGCCACATGCGGCCCGGCTCCTGCAACAGCCGCCATACCCACTCCATGCCTGTCTTGCGCAGCCACAAGGGTGCGCGGCTGATGCGTTCGGAATAAAAATCAAACAGTCCACCGACACCCATGTTCACTTTGGTATTGAGCTTGTCGAGATGCCTGGCAAGCCACAGTTCCTGACGTGGTACGCCCATCGCGACCAGCAGGATGTCGGCGCCGGACCGGTTGATGGTCTCTATCACCTCGTCTTCCTGTGCCGCGTTGAAGTATCCGTCACGGGTGCCGGCGATCTTCAGTTGTGGATAGCGCTTGACCATGTTCCGGGCGGCCTGCGCAGCGACATCGGGACCGGCGCCGAGTAGATACAGGGATATGCCCTGTTTGGCAGCTTCGCGGCACAGCTGGGGAAACAGGTCGGTACCGTTCAGGTTTTCCTGCAACTCGATACCCTGAAAACGCAGCGCCAGTTTCACACCGCTGCCGTCCGGCAGCAGGCGGCTGGATTGCTTGAGTACGCGCCGGTAGTCCGCGTTTTTGCAGCTGGTGTTTAAACAGTGGGCATTGACGAAATTCAACAGGGTCTTTTGTCGGGTGTGGACACGCCGGCAGATCCAGTCGAGCGCGTTGCGCATACTGATATTGGCGACCTGCAGGTCAAACAGGGTTACCTCATTGTTTCCGGCTCGTGCATTCCTTGCCTGTCGGCCGGCGCTCGTCTGAGCGACGGGTAGGGATGGTTTTGAAACCGTGAGTTCATTGCATGTCTGTTGCATATCGTTAGCTCCTGCAAGGTCAATTGAATTTGTCTTGACAGGACTGAATGCGACATTCGTGCCAACCGTTATAAAAAACCGTAAGTTGTTGTAAATAAGGAAACATAAATTATTATTTTTGTCTGCCTGCGCAGTGCGAAAAATGTGTTCTGCAATCTGTTTCGCAAATTGCGAAATGTTTTGCAGAATCAGGAGGCGCGCGCATTCAGATCGCGGGCTATACGCCTGGCCTGGACCGTACCGATCAGCCGTTGGGCAATGTTCTCAAGCACCTTGTAAAGATGGCGTGGCGACAGCCGCAGCAGCCAGGCGGCGCCGATGGTTATTATCGAACGACCAGGTTCGCGCAGCAGTATGGCGGGGTCGGTGCGCAATGCGCGGTGTACCAGTTGCACAGCCATTTTGCCATCGTGCAGACGGATTGCCTGGCGCGCCAGGTAGCGCAGCTGGTAGGCACGCGCCGGACGTTCCCATTCAGCGATAAATCCGGGTGCATAGCTGCGCGTCTTTTCGATGACCTGTTCCCAGGACTCGAGCTGCTGCAGCAGGCAGGCGGACAGGCCGCCGGCATTGAGCCGGTACAGGGTCAGGGGTTCCGGAATGCCTTCGATGACCCAGTCGGTGGTCAGGGCTATGCGTATCCAGCACTCGATGTCTTCCGAACGACGCAGCCGTTCATCGAAGTACCAGTCTTCCCTTGTGTCGCGGGAATTGTCGAAGTAACGGATGTCGCTGAACACCTCGCGCCGGATGACAGGTGCCGAGCCGTTGCCGATGGGATTGCGGCACAGGTAGTAACCTGGATCGAGATCTGTGAGACGCGGCATCTGGTAACAGTTGTTCGGTACACCGTCTTCATCGATGAATGCTGAGCGGCTGAACGATACGCCGACGTCAGGCTGTTCGTTCAAATGGGCGACATGACGTTTGAGTTTCTCCTCATGCCAGCAATCGTCTGAATCAATAAAGGCCAGAAAATCTCCTTTAGCATGCCTTATGCCGGTGTTGCGGGCGCCTGCGAGACCGCGGTTTTGATGGTGATGGATGATGCGGATGCGCGGATCATCGAAGGCCTGGCAGACGGCAATGCTGGCATCCGGTGACAGGTCGTCGATGATCAGCAGTTCAAAATCCTCAAAGCTCTGAGCGAGGACGGAACGCATGGCATCGGCGATGAAACGTTCCACGTTATAGACGGGCATGATGACACTGATTTCAGGCATGACGTAATTCTCCTGTGGGGGTTGAAGGGTGTGCGGCCGGTTGGTGGGCGGCGATGCTGATATCGCGATGGGCCATGCCCATTACCATTAATGCCGGCCAGATCAGGTAGGCGAGGATTTCCAGGTTCTCGCCGAAGGTGTAGAGCAGCAACAGCAGGGCCATGGCCAGGCCGACCCGGGCGATTCGCAACCGGCCGCTCCACCAGCCGAGCTGGAGAAGACTGCAGAACAAGGGAATCGCCAGCGCAAGAACACCGACAAGGCCCTTGACGAACAACAGGCCGTACCAGCTGTGGTGGGAACCGATGGGCATAAATTCAACCATGTGGGGACCGCGTTCGACAATGCCGTGCCCCCAGACCGGCGCCTCGCTGGACCAGCGATCTACAGCGATGCGACCCAGTGCCTCGCGCACCCGGGTGGAATCGGCGCGTGCGGCGCGAAACGCCTGCCTGAACCGGTCGATGGCCTCAAACAGTGAGACGCCGATCAGCCCGCTGCAGGTCGAACCTACTGCGGCCACGAATGGTGCAAGCGGGCTGCGCAAATGCGCGATGAGCCAGGTGGTTCCCCAGACAACCAGTAGCGACAGCAGGGCCAGGCGGGAACCTGTCATCAATACCATGAGGATGCTTGCGGAGATGCCGATCAACTGCCACCTGCGGTTCTGTTCCTGCAGCGCGAAGATGAAAAAGATATTGGCAACAAAGCCGAGCGCCGGGGCCCAGGGGGTGAACAGCCGCCAGCGGGGACTGCCCGTGCCGGGCTCCAGTTCATAGAGACTGAGGGCAAAGAATTCGGGACCGGGTCCGCCCACCACTTGCAAGGGGGAAACATAGGGCGTCTGCGGCAGACCGGCCAGCCAGGCACCGACGAATAGCGGCAGCAACAGCAGGGTGTGCAGGCAGACATGCATGGCGGCCCGGTAAATGATTTGCGGCCGGATGTCGAGGCAGCCGAGCAAGGGAAAGATGGCCAGCAGGGCCCAGCCCTTGGCCCAGCCGATGCTTGACTTGATGGTCTTGCCGGTACCCAGCTCGAAGTCCAGGTGAGCAACGATCAGGGCGAGCAGCATCACCAGCATGCCGCCTGTCCAAAGCCAGATGGCCAGCGGCAGACGGCCGCCGGGCAGTGCCGGATTACAGTGGCCACTGCGCCAGACACGCTTTAGCAGCATCAGCAACAATATCCAGCCGATTACCGGCGCGACAATATACAGGGCACCGACGACGTAGAAGGCATAGGTGGCACGGATGGTGTGCCAGACTATGCGTTCTTCAGCAGTTTCCGGAGAAAGGGTTTGCGTATCCATAACAGGATCAGACCGAACAGTGAGAAGAAAGAACCGGCGATAGCGCCCAGCAGGGCCAGGTTACGGCCAATGGTGTCAGGCTTCTCCGGCAGGGTGGGCTCGGCCAGCAGTTGTACCAGCGGGTAGGAGCTGAAGCGGTCCGACTTGCCGATATCCACCTTCGCCAGGGCGGTGGTGAACACGGCGGTGGCGACCTGGTGTTTACGCTTCAGGTCTTCCAGGTTGCTGGCGTCGGTCGTGCTGCGCTCAAGCAATTGTGCCTGGTCGTGGATACCCTGCTCCAGGGCAGTGATCTGCTCACCCGTCCCCTGTTGTTCTGCAAACAGCTCGATCACGCGTGTGTACAGCGCAGACTCCGCTGTCACTTGCGCCACCAGGCGCTCGATACTGGTCTCTAATTCCGGCGCTACGGCATCGGCACGTTTCAGCAAGGCACGGCGCAGTCCCTCTTCGTCTTCCCGGGCACTGACCACCTGTTGGTGTTTCCTGCCCCAGCGCGCCTGGTTTTCGGTCAGCAGGGCCGAGGCCTGTGCCCATTTCTCGGCCAGTTGACGGAACAGGACGTCCTGCTGCAGCTCGATCACCGCGGCTGCAAGTATGGGCGAGGTCCCCAGCGTTGCTTGCAGGCTGTTGAGACGGCCTGCCAGTCCGGCACGCTCTGCCTTCAGGTTGAGCACATTGCTGCGCATGCGTTCCAGGTTCAGGGTCAGCTCGGTGAATTGCTCCATCGATACGATCTGTGACGAGGCCTGGTAGTCGAGAATACGTTGTTGGGCCAGGCGCAGCTTGTCACTGAAGTTGCGCAGCATGTCGCCGCTGGCCGCTTCGCGGCGTGACAGTTCATCATCGCGCAGGCGATCCAGTTCGTGTTGCATGGCAGTGTAGAGGGCCAGGGACTTTTCCTGTGCCTGGCTGGCGGTATCACCGGAGATGCGGAAATCCATCAGCGCCGTCTGGTCCACAAGTTTTATGCGTGGCTTGCCGAACTTTTCCAGCGTCAGTCCCAAGTGCGCGGCGGCGGCGGCCAGCACGGGTGCGCTTTCGGCCACCGCCTTGTAGTTCACCTTGGGATCTACGGAATGACTGGTGTAAGGCGAGCTGGCCGTGGCGGAGGCCTGTCCCACGCTCTCCAGGGAAACGGCGTGGCCGCTGCCGGACCCCGGCAGAATCAGTGCCCAGGTGCTGGTATAGGAGAGCGGCTTGAAGACCAGGTACATGCCCACTGGAAACCAGATTACCGACAACACCGCAGTCGCGACGCCAGCATACAGTGCGAAACGGCGCCAGCGGGGCAAGTTGCTGCCATGGCTGAGCAGGTACAACATGCGTGCCCATACGCCGCTGGAGTTTGTAGCTGTAGTGGATGTGCTGGTTACGTTGGTCATTGGACGGGTCCTGGTTTACAGCAAGCTCAGGGGCAGGATGATTTCGTAAAGAATGCGTGCCAGGTCCCGCAGGTTGGTCACGCCCGAGTCGTAGCAGGCGATGCTGTCGTTCGGCATCACGAAGGGGTTGATGGCATCGTGATGCGGTGCTTGCAGCAGGTCGTGGATGGCACGTTCAAGCACCTCTTCACGGCCGGTCAGTGGATCGGTGCGCACCAGTACCGCAAAGCGCGAGGCGCTGGTGCTGTTCACGCCGCCGACACAGTTGGCAGAGACCGCTGCGGTCAGCAGCCGTGAACCGTAGGGCAGGCTGGATGCATCTTTGCTGACGGCGGAGATGGCATTACCCGTCGCCGGTACCGTCAGGTTGGACAGGAATACCCGGATGCCCGGTGGTGTGATCGCCGAGGGTGTGACGAGGTTGGCGTCGAAACGGCCCGAGCTGGGCACGACGATGGTGTCGCCACTCATCAGTGGTATCTGCGGTATCGCATGGCCCTGTGTCAGGCCGGCATAACTGACCACCAGGGTCTTGCCGTTGCGGATCAGCCGGATGTCCCCGACGGCGGCGTCCGGGCGCACGCCGCCGGCTGAGCGCAGGGCCGCGGTCAGCATGCGTTCAGACGCGAAGTCACCCGAAACCAGATGGGGTTTCAGCGCCCGTTCCTCCGGGCTGCGTGCATTGACCGACACCATGCCGGGGTTGAATACGGCGCCGCTGACGTGTACCTGTATATGAGCCCACTCATGTACCCGCACGCTGACACGTATGCGGTGTGCCTTGAACAACTCGGCGGAAACCAGTGCCTTGCCAATGGCCCGTTCCGCATGTTTCGTATCTTCCCCGGCGACCTGCAGGGCCGGCAGATGGGGCAGTTTCACCGTGCCGTCCATATCGACTTCATAACGGCCACTGAAGGTTTCACCATCTTCAATATCAATTTGCAGGCGATCGCCGGGCGATAAAGGCGGGGTCTGCGCCCACCGGGATGGCGTGTTAATGGCAACCGGGGCGGTTGTGCCGCTGGCCACAGACAGCAGTGGCTCGCGCAAGGGGTTCCCGCGCCCATAGGCATGCTCCACACCGATGTCCTGCGCAGTGAGCGTGCTGTCATTGATATGCACCTTGTGCAAAGGAGTGCAGCCCGCTGCAACAAACGCAGCTGCGCTGACCAGTAGCAGCACGCTGAGTGAACGCTGTTTCACGTGGCTATCCTCCGTTCAGCTGAGTCGCTGGATGGCCGCGCGGCGGTCTTCGAAGATCTCGAACACCTGGTGCAGCCGGGTGAGTTCAATCAACATGCGGACACCGTCGGAGGGACTGAGCAGAACCACCTCGCCGTTTGCGGCGTGCACCGCCTTGAGGGTTGACACCAGGACGGAGAGACCGCTCGAGTCGACAAATTCAACCGACTGCAGATCGAGGACCAGGCGTGTGCGCCCGGCTTCGACCAGGCTTTTTATCTCACCGCGGGTTTCCGCTGCGTTGGCCATCACCAGGCGTGGGGGAAGGCTGACCAGTTCAACGCTATTGTGGGCTTGGCATTTCAAATTCATCGTGACACCTCGTTGGTTAGTGTGATCCTGCACACACTGTTACAAGAGCCGTGCCAACTACCGAATATGAATAATTAATACAATAAAAACAGTATGTAATGAGATATTTCTCGAATGAGAAATGCAAATTGCACGGCGGCAATAACGGCCGCTCGTGCACGCCGTGCAATATGCAAATCATTTAGCAAGTGCGATACGCACAGAACAATCGGCAGCGCGGAAACGCGCACAGGCCCTGCGCGGGCCTGTGCGGGGTAAGGATGCGGTTGTAGTCAGGACAGGGTCTTTTTCAGGGTGAGGTGATTGCAGCCTGAGTGGGACTGATATTCAACGCTGTCCATCCAGTTGAGAATGATGGGCCAGCCGCGCCCGCTTTCGGCACGGGCATGCGGAAATTCATGCGTGGGCTGGTTATCGAAGGGCTTGCCATGATCCCGGGTAGTGACTTCGAAGTGGTCGTAATCGAACCGGCAATGAATTTCTATGGTCTCTGCATTACTGGCGGGCGAGGCATGGTTAACAATATTATTGAGTACCTCCGCCATCACGACCTTTACCTGGAAACAGGCCAGATCATCCATGCCCGCGCTGGCACCAAGGCCGGCGATGCGTTCTGCGGTCCCCGGTATATCTGTGGCAACGGCCGTCATGCTGATGACATCTGTTTTTATGTCACTGCCCGGTTTTATGCCAGCGATTTCCAGGCGTTTGATTGCGAGCAGGGAAATGTCGTCCTCCAATGGGAAATCACCGTGCCAGTGCTTGAGTTGTCCGTCGAGAGAAGCAATGCTTCCGGGCAGGCTGCGGTCTTTGCTATCGCCCAACTGGGTAGCCAGGCGCTGCAGAGTGAAGGGAGTGCCGTCTTCGCTGCTGCAGTCGGTAATCCCGTCGGAGTAAAGGAACAGGCGCTCCCCCTGGCCAAGCTGAAAAGCGGTGCTTTCGTAGCTGGCGTTCTCCAGCATACCGACCGGAAATCCACTCTTGCCGATTTGCCGCACCTTGCCCGTGCTGTCGGTGATCAGGGGGTGAGGGTGGCCGGCCTGGCACAGATGACCTGCGCCGGTATTGGCGTTGAGTACGCCATACACCATGGTGAAGTAATGCGTGCAATCCTCCTTTTCAAGGAAGCGCTCATTCAGGGAGCTGACAACTTTTTCCGGTGATACGATGTGGCTCGGCAAGTGTTGACTGACTGCCACGGGATTTGCGGGCTTTGATCTGCTCAGGGTGATGGCACCCATTTCAGGTGAAAGGAAGCGCGAGACGGTGAAGGACAACATGGCCGAGGCAATGCCATGACCTGAGACGTCAATATGGTAAAAGGCCAGGTGCTCATCATCGAGCCGGAAAAAATTGAAGCTGTCGCCCGCCACTGTAGCCGCGGGCTGAAACAGGCTGCTGACTTCCAGCTGGGGGAAGGGGCTGATACTGGCCGGTAACAGCTCCCGTTGCATCATTGCGGCGGCATCAAGATCTTTACGGATCATGCGCGAGGTTTCTGTCTCGCGTTTCAGCGTCTGTGCGAGTTGCATATATTGCTGCTCGACTGCATTCCTGAGCTGCACGATGCGGACACCAGCCTGCAGCCTTACCCGCAGCTCTTCGCTGTTGAACGGCTTGGAGATGAAATCGTCGGCCCCGGCGTCCATGCCCGCCACCAGATCGGCCTTGGCATTGAGACCGGTGACCAGAATGACGTAGGGATGTCCAAACCCGGGGTCGGAGCGCAGCTGTCGACAAAGGTCGATCCCCGTCATTTCGGGCATGCGCCAGTCGCTGACCACCAGCAGGATGTCTTCATGCCGGAGTATATCCAGGGCCTGGTTGCCATTGTCGGCAGACAAAACCCGGTAGCCGAATTTCGTCAGTATCGCCTCCAAACGGACCTGCTCAACCTTGCTGTCCTCGACGATCAGGACGGTATTGTTCGGCAGTGCAAGCGAGTCTGGCGGTGTGTTGCCATGACTTGATTGTGCGGGTTCTACGCGCTGCGCTTCTGACTGAGACATGCTGTGGATCTCCTGAAAATGCTTGTCGTTACCACCTGCGAGAAGCATGCCAACCCGCCAGCAAGGGTTGTTATACCGGTTTCAACGGCTTTTCCATGGACCAGTGCAGGCCCCGGGCCGGATAGTGCGGCATGGCGCTGGCTACGGGGTGGTGAGGCAAGTCGTTTCGCTTCGCAATTTGCAAATCATTCTGCAACAAACGCGCGTGTTCGCTTGCCCGGGTCGCACGTTGGGACGCATGGGTCGCTATTTTTCAATTCTGGCCCGGACCTTGCTTGTTTATATCAGGTATGTCGCCGCCAGATACAGGAGTCCCCCGTGAATTGTAAAATCTTGATCTTGATCGCCATCCTGCTCGGATGCCTGTTGCCCGCTGCCGGCCAGGCCGCAGACACAGAAGCCATGGCAAAACCGCCGCCCTTGAGCTTCGGTATCGTTCCCCAGCAGACATCAAGCACATTGCTGCGTGCCTGGGGGCCGCTGCTGAGGTACCTGCAGGAACAGACCGGGCAGCGTTTCATCTTTCGCACCGCGCCGGATATCCCCACCTTCGAAGCGCGGCTTGCCGCAGGTGAATATGATTTTGCGTATATGAATCCCTATCATTTCACCGTCTTCAACCAGGGCGATCAGGGTTACCAGGCCGTTGCCAGGGCCAGGGACAAGCAGATCCGGGGCATCCTGGTGGTACGCAAAGACTCGCCGGCTACCATGATCGAGGACTTGAAGAATGCGACTCTGGCGTTTCCCTCACCCGCGGCCTTTGCCGCAAGTGTACTGCCACGTGCAAATCTCAGGGCAAAGCAAGTGCCTTTCGAGGTGCAGTATGTGTCGTCTCATGACTCGGTATACAAGGCTGTCGCCGGCGGTTTCTTTCCAGCCGGCGGCGGTATCATCAGGACATTCAAGGCCACCGACCCGAAGGTCCGCGAGCAACTGCGCGTGCTCTGGACGACGCCGCCCTATACCCCGCATGCCATCGCCGCCCACCCGCGTGTGGATGCTGCAGTGGTGAGCTCTGTTCAGCAGGCACTGGTCTTGATGGACGTTAATGAAAAAGGACGTATAGCACTGGAAAACCTCAAGATAAAAGGCCTGGCGGCCGCTAAGAACTCTGACTGGGATGACGTACGCTCATTGCAGATCGGAACCAGCCTGGGTACTGCCCGGTAGGCACACAAGCTATGTCATTTCGCCTCAAGACCATCATCGGCATCGCCCTCATCGAGGGCAGTTTGTTGTTGTTTCTTGTCTGGAGCGGCGTGAATTACCTGATGCAGTCCAATCAGGACGAGCTTGCCATCCGTGCCCGAACCACTTCCGAGTCGTTTGCCAACCTGACCCGGGACGCAGTGCTTTCCACTGACCTCGCTCGACTGGAGAGCGTCGCCCGGCGTGCGATGTACTCGTCCGATATGGTCTATGTGCGCTTCATGGATGCCGAGAATGTTCTCATGGAAGCGGGTGACAAGCAGGCACTGGCAAGACCTTTCATGCAGGATAGCCGACTCCATGACGCCAGTGATGGCGTCTTCGATGTGGGCGTTGACATAACGGAGGGGGGAGAGGTCTACGGCCGGGTGGAACTCGGTCTGTCCGTGGCACGTGCCACCGGCCTGATCAAGGCCGCCCGCCAGCACCTGTTCAGTATTGCCGTGATTGAAATGTTCCTGGTGGCGCTATTCTCCTATGTGCTCGGTACCTACCTGACACGGGGTCTCGACGGCCTTGCGCAGGCGGCACGGGCAATTACGGATGGTGCACTCGGTGCGCGTGTCGAGGTAAAGGGCAGGGACGAACTGGCGGTCGCCGGCAGGGCCTTCAACACCATGTCGATGCGCCTTGCCGAATCGCAACGTACCATGCAACGCAGCGTTCGCCAGAGCGAAGACCTGGCTGTAAAGCTGGCAGAAAGCGAGCAGCGGCTTTCGACCATTCTGGCTACTGCAGTGGATGGTTTTGTCATCATCAATGAACGCGGCATTATCGATGATATCAATCCGGCAGGTGCCGCCCTGTTCGGCTACGAAGCAGATGAACTGCGCGGCCGAAATGTGTCCAGCCTGATGCCCGAACCCCATCGGGGAAAACATGATGAGTATCTCAGCGAGTATCGGAAGACAGGGGTTGCCGGCATCATCGGCGTTGGTCGCGAAGTGACCGGTATGCGCAAGGATCTCAGCACATTTCCGCTGGACCTCGCGGTATCCGAGATGCAAATCGGCGGCGAGCGTATGTTTGTCGGCCTGGTTCGCGATATCACGGAAAAGAAACGTATCGAGCACGAGGCGCGCAAGAACGCAGCAATCAAGGCCGCGGTGGTGGAAGCCAATCTGGATGCCCTGGTCACCATCGGTCTGGACGACTGTATCATCGAGTTCAGCCCGGTGGCGGAGCAGATGTTCGGCTATCGCCGCGAAGAGGTGCTCGGCAAATCCATGCCCGAGCTACTGATCCCGCCCGCTATGCGCCAGCAACACAAGCAGGGGATGCATCATTACAGTATGACCGGTAACGGTCCTGTGCTGGGCCAGCGTATCGAAGTCGAGGCCATGCGCAGCAATGGCGAGTTGTTTCCGGTTGAACTGGCTATCCAGCCAATCGGGATCGACGGTGAGGTACTGTTCACGGCATTTATCCGCGATATCAGCAGCCGCAAGGAAGCCGAAGCCGAATTACATGATGCCAGGCACAGGGCCGAGGCGGCCTCGGAGTCAAAATCCCGTTTCCTGGCCCATATGAGTCATGAGATCCGCTCACCACTCAACGCCGTCCTCGGTTCGGTCGGTCTGTTGCTGGATGACGAACTCAGCAAGGAACAACGCCTGTATGCGCAGACCGCCCAGACCTCGGGCAAGGCCCTGCTGAGCCTGATCAATGACATCCTTGATTTTTCAAAGATAGAGGCTGGACAGCTGCAGCTGGAGCAGCTGCCCTTCAGTTTGCCCGAGCTGCTGTCTGACACGGCCGATCTGGTCGCTTTCCGCGCCCGCGACAAGCCGGTGCAGACAGCCATCGCGGTGGAACCGCACATTAGCAGCGAGTTGGTCGGGGATTCCAGCCGGATGCGCCAGATATTGATCAACCTGATGGACAACGCATTGAAGTTCACCGAACAGGGGGCGGTAGTACTGACGGTCAACGAAATTGCCGGAAATGAGGCTAGCGTTACCTTGCGTTTTACCGTGCAAGACACAGGCATCGGTATCCCCGAAGAGGCACAGGCCGAGCTGTTCGAAGAATTCCACCAGGTAGACAGCTCAGACTCCACCCGTTACGGGGGCACAGGTCTCGGGCTGTCGATATGCCAGCAACTTTGCAGGGCGATGGGCGGCAGCATCGGGCTGGACAGTGAGCCGGGACGGGGATCACGTTTCTGGATCGATATTCCCTTTCCCAGGGACACCGCCCCCGGAAAAAATGACACGCCTGAGGTGCGCTCAACAATCCAGCGGCGGGTAATGAGCCCGCAGGTTTTGATCGTTGGCTTGCATCCCCTCGTGCGTCAGGCCATGCAATTACACTGCAAGACAGATGTGCGCTGGGCCGACATGGCGGATTCGGCCGCCACCGCCCTGGCACGTATGACAGCGGAGACGGATGCAATACTGATTGACGGGACGCTGCCGCCGGCCGATCTGGCCAGGCTGGCCCGCCAGGCGCGTGCGCTGGGCGTACGTCACCTCGTTCTGATCAACTCCAGGGTTACCGCTGACGCCGCTGACTGGGTATGCGCCGGACTATACGATGACCTGCTGGTCATGCCGCTGTTGGTCAGTCGCATGGTCGAACTGTTGAGAACAGGACCACGGGGTGAGACCGGCGTGCTCGAGGCGGGCGAAGCCGTCGCATCGAAAGCTGCGTTTCCGGAAGAGGGGCCGGGCGCAGCTCGCAGGGTGCAGCCCTGTGGCCGCATTCTGCTGGCCGAAGACAGTCCCGCCAACCAGTTGGTTGCCAGGGCCATGCTCAGCAAGGCCGGCTATCAGCTTGATATTGTCGAGAACGGGAAACAGGCGGTCGATGCCTTTACCCGCGGCGGCCATGACCTGATCCTGATGGATTTACGCATGCCTGAAATGAATGGCCTGGAGGCAACCGCGGTCATCCGCGCCAGTGAGAATGGTAAATCGATCCCGATCATCGCCATGACCGCCAATGCGCGCAAGGAAGATGTTGACCGCTGTCATGCGGCAGGTATGGACGGTTTTGTTGCCAAGCCGGTGGATAAACAGAAACTGATCGAGACGCTACAGCGCTACATGCCAGGCCCGCAACCTGTGACAGTCGCTGGCAACGAGCCGTCGCAGGCAGTCGATGTGGCACATGGCGTGGAGCCGGATGGCAGCGTCGCGCTGCTGGATGATGCGGCCATCAGTCAATTGAAAGAGGATACCTCTGCAGAATTGGTGCCCACGATGGTCAGCCTGTTTATCGAGGAGATAGTCAGCCGGGCAGGACGGGTCAGCGAAGGTCTTAACAGCCTGCCCCTGGAATCCCTGGAAGACGAGGCGCATACACTGAAAAGCTGTGCAGGAACCTTCGGTGCCACCAGGTTGCATGGGCTGGCCAGGGCGATGGAGACAGCCTGTCATCAAGGAAACCGGAAATCGGCCGAAAACCTGGGTAGCCAGATACCCGAAGTTCTGGCGCAGACACTGCAGGCCTATCGGGACAGGTTTGATTTTCTGACAGAGCCATCGCACTTGAAACCGGCCATCCGTTTGCAGGGATAATCACAGCGTGACAAACGAAACAGATAGCGCAAATATCCTGTTGGTTGAGGACAGTCCCTCACTGGCAGCTGTCTATGAGAGTTATCTGGAGTCAGCAGACTATCGGGTTAACCCGGTGGATAGCGGGGGCAGGGCGCTGGCCGAACTCGAGAAGCAGGTGCCGGACCTGGTGCTGCTGGATTTGCGGCTTCCCGATATCTCCGGCATGGAAGTATTGCGTCAAATACATGAGCGGGAAATCGGCTGCGCGGTAATCATCATTACCGCGCACAGTTCCATCGATGTGGCCATCGAGGCCATGCGTTATGGCGCAGTGGATTTTGTCGCCAAACCCTTCGATGCGGCAAGGCTGCGGGTCACGGTAGCCAACGTGCTGGAGAAGCGTCGCCTCAGTAACATGGTGACGTACTACCAGGACACCTTTGGCCGGGATCACTTCCATCGCTTTATCGGTGGTTCGCTGCCGATGCAGACGGTATTCCGTATCATCGAGAGCGCGGCGTCGAGCAAAGCGACCATTTTCATTACCGGCGAGAGTGGCACCGGCAAGGAATTGTGTGCCGAGGCGATTCATCAGGAAAGCCCGCGCCGTGAACAGGCTATGGTTGCGCTGAATTGCGCAGCGATTCCCCGCGAATTGATGGAAAGTGAAATTTTCGGGCATGTCAAAGGCGCTTTCACCGGCGCGGTGGGGCGGCGAGACGGGGCGGCCAGCCGTGCCGATGGCGGCACCCTGTTTCTGGATGAGGTCTGCGAAATGGACCTTGATCTGCAAAGCAAGCTGCTGCGGTTCATCCAGACGGGGCGCTTCCAGCGGGTAGGAGACAGCAAGGAAGAGCAGGTGGATATCCGCTTCGTTTGCGCCACCAACCGCGACCCGCTTGAAGAAGTGAGAGCGGGCCGTTTCCGTGAGGACCTCTATTACCGCCTTAATGTCATACCGGTCCAGTTACCACCCTTGCGCGAACGCGGTGATGATATTCTGCAAATCGCCGGTGAAATGTTGCATCGCATGGCAAGTGAGGAAAACAAGGGTTTCCGCGGTTTGTCGCCGGCAGTGGCAGATGTGCTTGCCGCTCATCCCTGGCCCGGCAATGTGCGCGAACTGGAAAATGTGATCCGTAATATCGTGGTATTGCACGAGGGTGAGCAGGTCAGTTACGACATGCTTCCGGCCCAGTTGGAACAGGGCTCGCACCAGGCAGTGGAGCCACTTCTCGTAAAAAACAGCCCGGCTGTTCCGGTTAAGAACGCGGGCGTTCCCCGGTCGCCGCCTGTTACGACGAGTGCAGCAGAAATTCAACCCTTGTGGATGCAGGAAAAAGACATTATCGAATCCGCCATCGCCCTGTGTGACGGCAATATCCCGAAAGCGGCGGCACTGCTTGAGATCAGCGCCTCTACCATCTATCGCAAACGGGTTAGCTGGGAAAAGGCTGCGTGCGACAGCGCATCAGCCTAGCAAGTTATTTCCGGACACTAAATACCGGTCGCCGGCACATCACGATAACTGGCTTGCTAAAGACCTGGCACAGGTGCGTCGCATCTTGCAGGAACAAGACTGTATAAGTTAGCGATTTCATATTACCTGCGAGTTCGCCACACACAGGTTGGGATTGCATATGACTATAAATGCAAGCCGAAGTTGTGATGGTGAGTCGATAAGTAGTGCGCAGAAATTGAAAAACGATACAAATAAGGCGCGACGTTAACATGTAATAGTGTGATTGGGGACCTGCAGAATCAACCCCATCTCAGCTGTCCAATAGATTGCATCAAATAACTTCAAATAAAGGCACACAGGCCAAACAGGCGAATTCTATTGGACAAAAAATATTAACATTAAATGATTAAAACAGCAGGATAGGGCGTTTAGGCTGGAACACTACGAACCAGGCGGTCGGGAGTTCGAGCCGAGGGCGACGGAGTCGTCCGAGACAACGCCGGCTTGGCCGGCGGCCCCGCCAAGGGTGAGGCGCAAAGCGCCGAATATTTTCACCGGGCGCGCCATTTCTCAATGACTCGTAATGCCTTTTTTCTGGCGCTGCCCCATAGAATGGGACTGTCCCATGGACTTGGCTAACCTCCGTCCTCAAACCAGCACAACTGTACGCTCGAGGAATATTTGCGGAGCACAGCACCCGGTAGCGATGTCGCCCGCAGAAACCGGGCGCTACGGCTTCATTCCCGGATGATCAGTTCGCGACTTTCCAGGTACAGGTAACGGACCATCTCGTATTCGAAGGGCGAGCTCAGGTCGCCATAGGAGAAGGCAAAGTTGTCGCGGATCTGGACGATATCCAGCAGCGTCAGCGGGATCGAGGCCCAGATCGCCTTCCTCACGCCGAAGACGTTGATTTCCCAGCTGATCGCGAAATCACCCGCCAGGCCGGTGGTGTCGCGCAGGGAGGAGGGTCCGAACAGCGGCAACACCATGTAAGGCCCCGGGCCGACACCGTAGTGGCCCAGCGTCTGGCCCAGGTCCTCTTCATACTTCGGTATGCCCATTGGCGTCGCCGCATCCACCAGGCCGAGGATACCGAGGGTCGTGTTGTTGATAAAACGGGCGCCGCTGGACATCGCCTCCACGCCCTTCATCTGGAGTACCAGGTTGATAAAGGTCGTGACCTCGTTCAGGTTGGCGAAGAAATTGGTCACCGCCTGCCGGACAGGCTTCGGCAACGCGTAGCGGTAAACCCGCACGGCCGGCAGCAGCAAGTAGTTGTCCAGGTAGCTGTTGAAGACATAGAACTTGCGGTTGAGCGGCCCCCACGGGTCGTTAACCTGAAAGAAAGACCGCTGCCCGGGTGGTGGTCTGAAGCTCTCCTCCATGCCTGCATAGAATTCGGGGGCGGTCAGTCCGTCCAGGTCCCCGGGTGGTGCCTGGGCCGGTTGGGTGGCACAGCCGCAAAGACTGAGCAGGGCGAGTGCCGTCAGCAGGCGCAGCCTTTTCCAGGGACGTTTTTGCATGCCCGCGCTAGCTTCCCCCGGCATCCGCGCCGAAGAAATCCAGCATGCGCGCAGCATAGTCGCGATGCTGCACATTGCCCAGGTGCCCGCCACGGGGAAAGACGGTCACCCTGCTGCCGAAGATCCCGGTGAGAAAATCGAGATCCTCCGGCCGCAATATGATCTCGTCGGCGTTTGTAATGACCCCTATCTTGCTCGCCGTCGCGAGGTAGTCGCGCAGTGCCGGCAGGCCGATGGCCTCGATCAGCTGACTCTCGCTGCCCTGCGGCTGCCGTTGTTTCCAGTGGGGCAGCAGCAGGCGGTCGAAGTAGTCGGTAAAACGCCACCAGAGTCCCCGCTCGAAGTACTGCTCCAGCGGCGTGCCCAGTGTCAGTTTTTGCTGTGGCTCGACGACATAGCCCGTCCCGTTGAGCGCATCCACGGTGAAGACTAGGCCGGCGGAGCTGAAACGAAACGATGCGCCGATCAACGCCATCAGTTCCTCGTGCGTTAACGACTGTTCGCTTTCCTGGAACTTGAACATGAAGGCCTCGTCGTCCAGCCTGATCATGCCGTTTTTTGCAAAGTACTCGGTGAACTTGCCAAACAGCCTGTTGAAGTAATCGTGGGCATTGTTCATGCCCGGCTCGCTGCCGACAAAACTGTCGAGCAGCGTGGCCGAGGCATACAGGCTGACCGGTGGATTCAGCAGCAAGACCTTGCGGAAGCCGATGGCCTGTTCCTGCTCATCCAGGTGACTGACGAATGCCGCCTGCAGGCCGCCGAGGCTGTAGCCGGTGAGATAGATATTGGTTATCGATACGCGGTCTTTTGCCAGTGCCAGTGACATTCGCATGACCCGGTAGAGGTCCCGGGCATCCTCGACGCTGATGCCCGGGTATCTCGACTCGGAGGCCGCGGTGATGAACTCGTAGCTGCTGGGTGAGGAAAGGGTGATGACATGGAAACCGGCCTGGTAAAAAATGCGCTGAATATATTTCGCCGTCGAGGCGCGGTAACTGCCGCCGGTTCCGGCTATCACGAAAATCAGTGGTGCGGGACTCTCCTGGTAGGCCAGGCTGAACGTCAGGCTGCGTACCGGCTGGAACAGCGGCGGCACCTTGCGTCCCGGAAAGACATCCAGCTCGAGGCTGTCTCGCCGCATGGGCTTGTTATTCCGAAACCTGTGCTTGAGTTCCACCGGGGTGCCGGACACCGTGGCCTCGAAAGGGTCGGTGATCGGGTAGTCATAGCCGGCCATATCATCCGCAATTTCTGCCGGTGCTGGCATGGCGAGCAGCGTCGCCAGCAGCCATATCAGGCTGTATCGGGTGCGTCGCCTTGAGCTGGCCGGGGTGTTCAGTTGACGGTACATTCGAAAAAAACCGGTTCGTGGGAAGGTTTGCCGCAATGCGGCCCATGCTGTATCCAGCCTTCGATGCGTCCGCCCGGCAACGCGGCCACCCGGGTCAAGGTAGCGCGAGTTAATAGGCAGAATAAAAGCCCTTTTCCCTAAAGTCCACGGTTACTTATTAAACAACCCCCGACTTTATTCGGGCACTGATTGCCGCGAAGGCTGCCGCCCTTGCTTGAATATTTCTCAGTTTTTACACCCCTCCATCGAGGCTACAATTGAATACTAGGAATCGTGCCGCCCGGTTTGGACCGACCGGGTGGCGCACACGATGGTCAGGTCATCGG
>JBATIF010000132.1:0-2419 GCA_049667605.1 Gammaproteobacteria bacterium | reverse complement strand
TCTATGAGTGGAAGGAAGACTTCGGCCAGACGCTGGGGCGCTATGGCGTTGGCGATGGTCCATACCTGGTGCTGCCGATCCTTGGCCCGTCCAATCTGCGTGATACCACCGGCCTGGTCGCCGACTCCGCCATATTCAATGCGATCGACCCCTTTGACTTCGATGACCACAGCGACAGGGCGGTGCCCTATTACCTGCTGAATGCGATCGATACCCGTCATCGTACGGCATTCCGCTACTATGAATCGGGTTCACCCTTCGAATACGAACTGGTCCGCTTGCTCTACGGCAAGGCGCGCGAGCTGGAGATCAGTAAATAGCTGGCACATCAATGCCTGAAACCCAACGGACAATGATTAAAACTCTGGATCTTCCCTTGGTGACGAGACGCATTACTGCTGATGGCAAGGTTGTTGGCCAAATGAATTCGCCCCTACTCAAACCTGTAGGGTCGAATTCATTCGACCAGCAGTGTTTCTGTAGGGTCGAATTCATTCGACCAGCGGTGTTTCATCGTCATCTGTCATCCAGATGCAGGCTGTTGGCCGAATAAATCAGGGTTTCCCTTATAGAAAACGAAGTCGCAGATCGATTGTAACTGGAGAAAAATGAACCGAGAGCTTACGCAGAAGGGACTACTCCCTGCGATGCAGCAGGTCGTCATCGACGTGCTGCCAAACGGCTATCCTTCCATTGCGTCAACCGCAGCCAGAATCGGTATCAGCGTGCGCACCATGCAACGCAGACTGGCAGAGTCAGGCGTTAACTACAGTGAGTTCGTCGCCCAGGTGCGTTTTGAGCAGGCTTGCCGTGATCTAAAAAATCCCCGAATACCTTTAGGCAAGGTTTCTGTTCGTCTCGGCTACAGGGATCCCAGCAGTTTCAGCCGTGCATTTGCGCGCTGGGCCGGCATGGCCCCCCGCCAATACCGGCAACAGGCTGCGGGGTCCAGTGAATCTACGGCTGAATCTCAGCGTCGATACCACGATTGATCTCTAATAAATTGCCAAATCGTGTACCTGATGCATGACCGGTTTGCAGCACCTTTGCTGTGGGCAACTGTTGTCGCTTGTCTACACGGATCATTTGCTGCTGATGGCGCGAAATGGCCAGATACAGGCAAACCGGAGGGGTAGTCTGTTCGCAGGTCGAAAGAATGTGTAATCACAATGGAGGCTATTAATGGCAAACATCCCTGAAAATGTCGTCAAGAAACGGTTCGTGCTGCTGGGTGCGTTGCTGCTGATTCCATTAAGCGGTCCGGCCCAGGCCGCCTCTGCGGCAGATTGCCAGGCCCAGGCAAAGCGGGTCGAAATGGATTCGGGCAGCGTGGCGGGTGGAATGGGTCGGGGTGGGCTGCGTGGTGCAGCGTTCGGGGCCATTGTAGGAGACAGCAGAGAAAGTGCGCGGAAAGGTGCGGCGCTAGGTGCGGTTGTCGGTGGCTTGCGCAGGAATGCGGTAAGCAATGACGCTTACAAGCGTGCCTACGATTCCTGTATGGCTGGCTATTAAATTAATCATGGCCAAGCAGTACATATTAACGTGAAACATCCCAGGAGATGACAATGAGAAACTTGAAACGGTTTTTATCGACAGTACTGATATCAACTTCACTCGCCGTGTTTTCCGCATCAGCATCAGCAACAGCTGCAAAGTCGGATGACAAGAATTTGAATGATTACAGCTGCAAGGATGTCATGCGATTTTCGGGTGAGCATCGGGAAGTCGCTATAGCACTTCTGCATGGCTACTTTCTGGGCAAGCAGGGTAAGACCGCCTTCAATACGGAAACCCTGGCTGGCAGGACGGATCAGTTTATGGATCACTGCCTGGATAATCCGACCATGAAGGCACTGGACAGTATGGCGAAGGTATCCAAATGATCAATGACATGCGTTGAGTCGCGCGGTCTCCTGAATACCGACGACCTGAACGGTGTGTCAAACATCGCAATCAATGCTTGCCTGACGTTCCCGGTAGTGACATGAAATCACTGCAACAGGAACGGCATGCACTTGTAAAGGAAGCAATATTCAAAACTGAATTACGGAGAGCATAAAATGAAACCCTTGTTTAAATATCCTCAATGGCTGGCGATGTCAGTCGCTGTGGCAGTGCTTGCTATAGCCAGTGGAACAACCAACGCCGCTTCGGCAAAGAAAATCGATCGCGAGGCCGATGCGGCATTGGCCAGTTTGTATGAAAGCACACCGGTCGCAAAGAAGCTGGCCTCACAGGCCGAGGCTATTCTCGTATTTCCCTCGATCGTCAAGGCGGGTCTCCTGGTTGGCGGGCAATACGGTGAAGGTGTCATGCGCCAGAATGGGAAGTCGAGCGGCTACTTCCGCTCGTCCGCGGTCTCCTATGGACTCCAGGCCGGCGCCCAGTCCTTCGGCTATGTCATGTTTCTTATGACGCC
>JBATIF010000131.1:0-36745 GCA_049667605.1 Gammaproteobacteria bacterium | reverse complement strand
CCAGGACGGCAGTAGCCATCAACAGCAAACCACTGGTGGTCTGGCGATGGATAAACTCTTCGAAAGGCGTAATGATTTTTTCGAAACTTTTTTCCCAGGGCGCATGATAAACGCCGTTTTTTTCTTCCTGCAAAGGATCGCTGTGTTGACTCATTCTGGTTATCTCGTTCGGCTGGAAAGACTGTACAGAAGTATAATACAGACAAATCTCAGCCAGCCCTGATTTGAGGAGGATTTATGGACCGGATCGATGGGGTCAGACTCGATTGATAGGTCAAACAACCGTCAGATCAATCGAGTCTGACCCTATTGATCTAGAAAATGTATCCGCCCCCTTTTTGATTACGCATAGTCGAATATCACCATGGAATGCTGCTGCCATCGATATCAAAGAACGTGCCGGAGTTCTCCGGCGTGACCGTGCCGAGAATTTCCCTCATCCGGCCGACGCTCTGTGTAACAGTAATCTCCGCATTGGGGCCGCCCATGTCGGTCTGCACCCACCCGGGATGGAGGATTGCCACTTTCACCCCCCTGGGGGCAAGATCGATGGCGGCACTCTTCATGACGGCGTTGAGCGCCGCCTTCGATGAACGGTAAATGTAACTGCCCCCGGAACCATTATCCGCCATGCTGCCCATTTTACTGCTCATGGCGGCGATCAGCCTGTATTTGCTTGCTGCGACATGTGTCACAAACGCTTCCATCATCTTCATCGGCGCGATGACATTGATGTGCAGACATTCCAGCCAGCGGGCTTCGTCGGTGTTACCGAAGACGGCATCATCGGGTCCGTAGATCCCTGCGTTATTGAACAGGATGTCGATGGGGCGGTCATGCAGATGGGCGGCGAGCTGCTGCACCTGGTCTTGCTGCGCAACATCGAGCGTGTGAAGGGTGATGTCAGTGAACTGTTCGCCGAGCTTGTTAAGCGCGGTTGCCTGATCAGGACGCCGGCAGCAGGCGTGTACCTGCCATCCCTGCGCCGCGTATTGGTGCACGAGTTCCAGCCCGATACCCCTGTTGCTACCCGTGATAAGAATGGTTTCAGTCATTGCGGCGTCCCCGGTGAGTGTGCGCCATAGCGTGGCACGTTATTGCAATCGTGAACAGGAGGACGGACCGGGTAAAAGGTAACGCAGGGTGTGCAAGTGATTTATGCGGATGAGATATTTTGGCCGATTTCATGCTGATGCATCAGCTCTGGTATTTCAGTGCCTCGACACTCATGCATAAATGGACATCGCTGCTCACCAGCGCGGAAAGACCATCCATGCCGAAATCAGCCCGGTTAATCATCGTGGTCGCATTGACGACGATTTTCTGCGCCTGGTCGACCCGCTCGGCATCGAGCGCCTTCAATGTAACATCGAAGATGACGGGTTTCGTTATTCCCCGCATTGTAAGGTTACCCTTGAGCACTGCAGTATCGGGCCCGGTCCACTCGAATCCGTCGCTGACAAACAGGACCTCGGGATGGTGTTCCACATCGAAGAATTTCTCACTCTTGAGCATGTTCTCAATAATGGAACCCCCGGTATCCAGACTGCCTGCCTTGATCAAGACCATTGTCTGGCCATCATCGTTGTCCCCGGGATTGAGTGAAATGCCGCCCAGAAAGTCCGTGAAATTGCCTTTCACGCGCGACAGTTTGCTGTCCACACAGAATCCCACCTGGGAGCTGGTCTGCTGAATACGGTAGAGGTGGCCGTCATGTGCCGCTGACAACATGGTTGCCAGTAATGACTCATTGACCATGCCATCCCTGAAGGCTGCACAGAGCTCGTCTTCTTCAGCCAGTACCAAACCCGCGCCTGTCAGCAGCGAGACGGTCAGCACGATGTACTTGAATGCCTTGTTCACAGTCATAATCCATACCTCACAGAGATGACCCACATGTTAGCATATTAGAAAATTATAAAATAATAATACATGTGACATATCGTCGCACCCCGGGTTCTCTTGAGAATTAATTTTCAGGGTATAAAAAAATACTATCTATAATAAATACATGAACTTACGATTAATCAGGGATGGGGGAGAGGCTGGCATCGCAAATTACAGTTATTGCCTTGCCCGGTGAGGGCCGGATTTCCAGATCTCGGCAATGACGATACATCCCGTAACAATGACTTCCTCGGTCGGACCTCGATAAGTAATTGAAGCAGTTTGAGTAAGCTGTAAATTCGGGCTACATTCTTGCATTCAAGGCACTTTTGCGTGGTCAAAATAGTGCATTCAAGAAAACATCCGATTGCACTGTTGTCATGCAGAAAATGTATAGCGTACTGAGCTTCCAAACTACCTGGACGCTCCATTTTTTCGACGTTTTCTTCAAGGTGGCATGATGTAATACCTGTGCCCCTGTTTTATTGTGTTGCTACTTTCCCTGCAGGTACCAGCTGTCATGGAATGTCGCTACCCATTGCGGTTTGAAGGCGACTACCAGCGACATGGCGGCACCGTTCATGAAGCCTTCACCGAACATCAGCATGGGCAGGATCAGCAGGAAATCGTTAGTGATAACGCCCTGCGAGTGCACACCAGCGAGGTGTTGCACGGTCGCCGAGCCAAGGCATACCAGCAGCATGGACAGTGCACCGGCCAGGAAGGCATTGATGAAGATGTAGATGAAAAAATTATGTGGCAGGCGGCGCTGGCTGATGAACAGCAGACCGCGGGTTAACAGAACAGGTATTCCTGTCATGAGCAGCGCATTGATACCGAAGGCCTGCCAGCCGGCCTGTCCTTGCCAGGTGGTTAACGCCAGCACCAGGCTGCCGGCAAACAGTGCAAATTGCCACTCGAACATCAGACACAACGCCGTTATGCCCAGCAAGTGATAATCGAGACCGGGCTGGATGCCGCCGCGGAGGATCCACAGTACGATTACCGTGACAATGGCGCCGAAGAAGACGTGCGAGGCCTCGTTGTCCCTGATCTTGTGCCACGGTGCACTCTTCAGCGCCAGCAGCAGAAGCAGGGCATAAATCAGGGCAGCGCCCCAATGCCAGATATCAGGCAGCAGACCGGCGGGAATATCCATGTAAGACTCGGTGTTAATAATTCAGGGTTCAGTACCGAATGGCACTTACTTAAGAACCCTGCCACGGAAACACACGGAAGGACACGGAACCGTTTCCGGTCAGACAATTTATTTTTCCGTGTTTTTCCGTGTGCTTCCGTGGCCAATTGTACTGCATATATTAATGAAACTGCTTAAGTAAGCACCATTCGGTTCAGTACCCTGTTTATACCTGCGCCCTGTCTATCCTGCCATAAATATAAAGGGTAGTGATCCTGAGATAAAGGGGACAGATTTATTTCCCTGACACCCGATAGCGGATGATAATAAATCTTATAATCCTCTAGCCATCTCATAAATCAGGTGGTATTCGTTGAAGTGCAAACCAAGACGAGCCACCGAAACAGGAGACGACAATATGAAACTGTATTGCGGAATCGACTTGTATTCCAGTAACCATGTAGGTGCGGTATCGGATGAGCAGGACCGGCCCCTTTTTCTCCCTTTTTTCCATTAACTTGTTCACCGGCAGACCGACTAAACAAGGAGTGAACGGGATTTTTCTACCATGCATCAGACACACCCGCTGAAGACGCTCAATAAACTGGTTTTCTATGCCTGTCTGATACTGTTGGTGACATCCTGCTGGCAGCGCAATGAATTTCCCGCAGACATATCGATCGAGCCGGCCCTCCTGAAGCCGCCGCTACAAGGCACCGTCAGCAAACAGCCCTTTACGGTCGTGAATAACGGCATTGACTACCATGTTGTGCCGCGTTACCAGTATGACCTGCATGGCCTGGTTGTTTCCTACGCGCACCATAATGGCAACTACAGCCTGCACCGATTATGGGATGACCATATCAACGTCGCCGATCTGTGTGTGGTCTGGAGCGAGAATGCGAACAGTGCCGGGCTCAACAACTTCAAATTCTGGAACGGGAAATTTACCTGTAACTGGCAGACCGAGGATGACGCTGCCTGGAAGCGCTTCAGGGAAAACCAGATATCCAACAACCACCTGGTAACGAATGACAAGCATATTCGCAAGCAGGTCAAACAAGTTCGTATCGGTGACCAGGTCCGGATCCGGGGTTGGCTGGTCGATTATTCCCATGACGCAGGGTACTCCAGGGGCACCAGCACCAGCCGCGACGATCGGGGCAATGGGGCCTGTGAGACGATTTACCTTAAGCATTTCGAGATTTTGCAACCGCTCGAAAATGGCTGGCGCACGTGGATGAAATTCGCGTTGGCGGGCGTTATCGGGTCCAGCATGATCTGGCTGATCGCGGTTATTCGCGGCAAATTCTAAGCTGCGGCCTGGTTAGAAATAGGGGGCAGAGGCGCCAGAAAAATAATTCTGTCTCATTCTGGCCGCGGATGGCAACAATATCGAACCGTATGTCGACAATCCGGACAGCGACTGGCAAAACGACCGCGCCTGGATGGAGGCCCCGGTCAAGCAGTTTGAACTGTGGCGTAAGGAATCGGTCAATCGAGACATACGCATCATTGGAAACTCCTGTGTCTCGCCATGTTACTGGATTGCACACTCCTGTTACTGGTCGTCCTGCTGATCATCAGCATGGAGGCGTTTATGGCCGGTGTACTTGTCTACCCGTTTGGTTTCATTGCCCTGACGGTTTTCATCGTGGCACGCATCCTGTACCTGTGCGGCAGGCAAAATCAGACAGGTAGTGCGACAGCAAATACCATGACAGGATCATGCCACGCCTGCTAGCCGCCACCCGCATCGGTGTCATCTGGCTGCTGTTGATCCTGCTGGGTCTGGAGCTGTCTCTGCGTGCCCTGGGCTTTTCCTATTACTGGGCATTCTACCGCTATCCTGATGCCTATCGCGGTTTTGCACCTCTGCCCGGCACCGATGCTCGCCAGGATCTCGAGGGCCATGCCCGCATCCGCATCAACCGCTTTGGCTTTCGTGATGGAGACTGGCTGGATAAGGCGCCCGGTGTATACCGCATCGCCATACTGGGGGATTCTTTTACCGCCGCGGTGCAAGTGCCGCTGGCAACCACCTGGTGGCGACAGCTGGAGCACAAACTACAGGCCTGTGGCTATCGCGACCAGCCGCTGGAGGTGATGAACTTTGCCGTCAGTGGTTACAGCACCGCCCAGCAGCTGGAGACACTGCGACACCACGTTAGCATGCACCGGCCCGACGAGGTATGGATGACCTTCTTTCCGGGCAATGACGTGGCCGAGAACCACCCGGCGCTCAATAATGATCCACAGCGACCCTATCTGCATCGCGTCGACGGTGCATGGCAGATGGACTACAGTTTTCGCGAGTCATCCGCCTACCGGCGCAAACTGTCCACGTCGGGACAGTTTTACTATCACTATCTGCTGCCACTGCGCGTGACCCAGGCAATCGCACTGGTCTACAGCTATCTGAACATGCAGCGCACCCTCGAGACCATGGACCTCACCTGGATCTGGGAGCCCGGGGTCGATGTACGCGTGTATGCACCACCACGGGAGCCCGAGTGGCAGCATGCATGGGAGATTACACGCACACTGATTGGCATGATCCGGGATGAGACCGAGGCACTCGGTGCCAACCTGCGGGTACTGGGCCTGTCCACCGGTGCACAGGTCTACCCCGAAGATGCCCCGGTGGCGAGGATGAGTAAGCGGCTCGGCATGCCGGACCTGCTGTTTCCGAACTGGTTGCTGGGCCAGTTCGCCGCAGAGGACGGTTTTGAGTACATTGAACTGGCAGCACCGATGGCCCGGCAGGCGCGCCAGCAAGGCGTGTTCTTTCATGGCCTGGATGGCAAGCGGGGCGTCGGCCACTGGAATGCTGCCGGCCATAAAGCCGTGGCAGAACTGCTCGCGGCAAGTCTGTGTCAGCAGTAGCAGTCGAAGCATACACTCGCAGCCTGGCCTGGCTACGTGCTTGCTAAAAGGGACAGATTTATTTTCCTGGCAGCGGATAGCCCAAAATAATAAATCTGTCCTGCTTTTTCCTGTCCCCTCTTTTTTCGTGCGAGCCAGTGCAGACTATTCACAAGGAGCTGCGATCTGACCAATGATTACAGCTTAGTTTGACGCTAACCGGCCCAGTATCATTGCGCCGCCCAGGTAGGTGCCGATTGCTGAACCCAGGGTCGTCAGCGCAAATACCAGCAGGGTCCGGGTGACCTGGTTTTTCCTCCAGCCATTAAAGCTGGCAGCATCACTGCGCAAATTGACAAAGTCAGCCACCCTGGGCTTCCTCAGGCTTGCTTCAACCAGTCCGCAAACCATGCCGGCGCCAAGCACCGGGTTCAGGGATGTGATCGGCGCCGCCACAATTGCCGTCAGCAGTGTCAGTGGATGCGCACCGGCCAGCAGCGCACCAATACCGGACAGGCCGCCGTTCAGTAACACCCAGTCTGTCATCATCTTCAGGCCAAGTTCGGGGCTTCTGGAAAAACCAATCCCGAAACCCAGCAGAATCAAACCAACCACAAGCCAGGGAATGATTTTAAGAAAGCCGAAGCCGCGCTTGACCTCAGTGAGTTCCTGCAGGACCCCGGGTGCATTATCAGTGTGTTCCGCCAGGTAGCGACTCATGCCCGCCACGTGCCCGGCACCGACGACCACCAGCACGCGCCTGGGGCTATCTGTCTCTGCCAGTTGTTGCAGGCGCGTCGCCATGTAGCGGTCACGTTCCTGTATCAACGGGGCATATAGATCCGGTGACTTGTCTGCAAACTCGGTCAGCGCGGATTCCAGCATGTCGCCCTGCTTGATCTGGTTGATTGCCTCCTCACTGATCTTCTCGCGACTCAGCACACTGTTCAGCATGCCGGCAAACATCTCCAGCGCATTCCATAACGACAGACTCCGGTAGACACGCTTCAGGGTGATGCCGATATCCCTGTCAATCAGGAACAAATTCAGACTCGCAGCCCCTGCGCCTTCAATGGCCGCTTTCATGTCCGCACCCGGCTCGATATCAAAGCCTTCTGCAAGACGCTTTTGGTAGGCGCCCAGTGCCAGGTTTGCCAGCATCATGCCTGACTTTCCCTGGCGGATGACCTGCCACAGGTCTGTATTGGAAAACTGGTCCGGATTGCGCATGTTGTTATGCCGGTTTTCACAGAGTTCGACGGCGATGGCATCGTAATCGCCGCTGGCAATTTCCGCTTTAACCTGCGCCGCACTTTCTTTTGAAATATGCGCAGTACCGAGCAACACATATTCTGTGCCTTCAACCTGTATTTTCTTCATAGACGTTTTGTTAGTATTTATTGTCGGCATTTTTACAGTAAATGATTATATATGTGGTTAACGGTTTTCGGCATATTCTGTGAATACTTAAACACAATAGAAGAATTAAAGCGTGTCAGAGCACATTTCATTCCAATTATAACGAGAAAATGTGCTCTGATACCATTTAGTACAAGGGTGGTAAACGAATGAAGAAGCTTTTCACATTGATAGTTACTCATGTCGTCGCAGGCATCATCGGTTTCGCCATTGGCATATACTCGTTGCCCATACTCATCGCGCCACCAGCCCCGGCAGAGGAAGAAGTGCAGGCTCTCGCAACGCAAGCGCAGTTCAGGGGAGAGTTCCGGCGTGACTTGAAGGGTAGTGATGCTCTGCACTGGGGCGAGGGAAGTATCTCTGTCAGCCGCGGGATGGTTGTGCTGCAAGGCAAGCTGGCGCCTGGCCCGGATTACAAGCTCTACCTGTCACCCGAGTTCGTTGAAACCGAGGCCGACTTCAATCGATTGAAAGACAGGATGATCCAGGCGGGGGATGTCAAGACATTCGAGAATTTTGTGGTGCCGATTTCGGCGTCCATCGATCCTTCTGCATACAATAGCGTGATTGTCTGGTGTGAATCGTTCAGTCAGTTCATTACAGCCGCGAAGTATCAATAGAGGTCGCTGCTTTATCGCCGTGCCGATGTCCGGGTATTCCCAGCATCGGTCCACTGCAGCCGATTGAGAAATATTATATTCACAGAAAAAAAAGATGACGACGGAGAATTATGATCCTTAAAAAAAAGCCCGGTTTTCCCGGGCTTTTTTATTGTCATGCTTTTTGATCAAGCAGTCTTTTTCCCACGGGTGTTGATCCCCAATAATGCATACGGAGGGCACCAGCCCATAATGCCGGTGGCAAGTGGTACCACGCCGATCCAGCCCCACAATGACTGCGGGCCCACAAATACCAGGCTGATCAGGGCCAGCCCGGCGATAATACGAATTACTCTTTCAATGTTGTGTACATTCTGTTTCATTTTATGCGCCTCATAAACGGTTAACAGGAAGACTGCCACATAGCGTGGCGGGTCAAGCTAGCGTCAATAATAGCTATGACGCATCGAATCCACGTGCGCAAGCTCTATTTTGATACATCATCATATTAACGCAAGTTAATATACAAGGTAACTATCATTGTGACTTGTCAAGGCATGGTGCAATATATTGCGAAGATAATATGACTGATATCAACAGGGGCAGACCTGCTGACTTCATGGTTACGGGTCTGCCCCCACTAGCCCTGACAAGGAATCAAGTTGAAACCAAGACCTGTACTTTTGGCAATCTTCGACGGCTTCGGACTCAATCCAAGCCGTGCTCACAATGCCTGGGCGCAGGCATACACGCCTCATCTTGACCATTATTTCGCTTCCTATCCGCATTCAGTGCTGCAGGCATCGGGCAGGGCTGTCGGCTTACCCGATGGACAATTTGGCAATTCCGAAGTCGGCCACCTTACCCTGGGATCGGGTCGGGTGCTTGAGCAGGACCTGATTCGCATCGCCAATGCGATCTACGACGGCTCGATCGTAAAACTGCCAGCCTGGCAGACGAGTGTTGCCAATGCCGGCCGGCTGCATCTCGTCGGCCTGATTTCGGATGGTGGCGTACATTCGCATATCGAGCATCTGCTGGGAATTCTGTCGCTGATAAGTAATACCGGGGTAGAACCCGTGATACACATGATCACTGATGGACGCGACACCGCTCCGAAGGCGGCGCTGAATTATCTCGCCGATGTCGAGGAGTCACTGGCCAGCCTCGGTCGTGGATCTATCGCAACAGTATGCGGTCGCTACAGCGCGATGGACCGCGCAAAACACTGGGATCGAACCGAGAAAGCATGGAGGGCCATGGCTCTTGGGCAGGGGTTTACAGCTAAAAATGCACGCGAGGCCATCGAGGCTGCCTATGCTCGCGGTGAAGGCGACGAATTTATACAACCGACAGTTATTGCCGGTCATGCAGGCATCCCCGTCGATGAACCGGTTCTGTTTTTCAACTTCCGCAGTGATCGTGCGCGTCAACTATGCGCAGCACTCGCACTGGAAGATTTCGATGTATTTCATCGCGACGATATATGCCTGGATAACATCGTCTGCATGACAGAATACGATGCCAGCTTTCCATTTCCGGTGCTGTTCCCCAATGTATTACCTGAAGAGGTGCTGGCAAAAATTATCAGCGATGCCGGCATGGCGCAGCTGCATTGCAGCGAAACTGAAAAATTTGCCCACGTAACCTACTTTTTCAACGGTGGTCTCGAAACGCCATACCCCCTGGAAGATCGCATTATCGTGCCCTCACCTTCGGTAGCAACCTATGACGTTGAACCGGAAATGAGTGCATCGAGAATTGCAGACGAATTGATTGCCGCCATCGAAAGTGAAAAATATTCCTTTATCGTCACCAATTTTGCCAACGCAGACATGGTTGGCCACACAGCCAGACGCGAGGCTATCATCAAGTCGGTCGAAACGCTCGATTTGCAAAGTCATCGTGTATTTCGAAAAGCACTTGAGTACGACTGGCGTATCCTGCTTACAGCAGACCATGGTAACTGCGACGAGATGATAAACCCGAATACCGGTGAGCCTCATACACAGCATACCGAGTACCCGGTTCCGTTTCTGATCATGGGTGAAGGCGCAGTACGTCTGAGTACCGGTCGCGGTCTTGCCGACATCGCACCTACGGTTCTGGAGCTCCTCGGTATACCTCAGCCGCGCGTAATGACCGGCCGCAGCCTTATCCTGAAAAAAGGCCTGTTATGACACGGAGATACGAATGAACAATCCTGATAAAAAAGTTTCTGTGCTGGCGCTGAATCCGTCTGTCGATATCAGCTATTCAATTCAGCAACTGCTGGAGTATCAGAAAGTACGTGCCAGGCAGACCTGGTATCACGCGGGTGGCAACGGCATCAACATCGCGCGTGCACTCACCGAGCTGGCGGTGCCGGCATACTGCTGCAGTATTATCGCCGGCGAAAGTGGCGATTTGCTGCTCAAGTTGATCGGCGATAGCCTGGGTGACAGACACAAGTATTTCCGTGTGCCGGGTGAAACCCGCCTGAACACAACGCTGCTGCAACAGAGCCCGCCCGGCCAGTACGAGATCACCAGTACCGGCCCGGAGATTCCGGCTGAAGTTCTGGCCGAGGTGTGTCAATGCCTGCTGGAAGTAAATGCTGACGGTATTGCAGTATTAAGCGGATTACTGCCGCCGGGAGTGCCGGATAGCACCTATCACGACATGGTTGAGCGTATCAACAAGCAGGGTGGCAAGGCCGTCGTCGACACCCACGGGGAGGTTCTGCAACAGGCATTAGCCGCAAAACCCTGGATGGTGAGAGTTAATCAACATATCCTCGAGATGCAAGCAAAGCAGCGCATGGATTCTGTAGAGGAAATCGCCGCTGCAGGTCGCATGATTCAGCAACAGGGGATCAATTATGTTTGCGTTACCCTTGGACGCAGGGGTGCGGTGCTTGTTACCGGCGACAACAGCTATTACTGCGATGCCCCGAACCTGCATATGCAGTCTACCGTTGGATGCGGCGACTCACTGCTCACCGGCCTGATCGCCGGGGCACTGAATGGCGATGCACCACAACAGATGCTAAGCCTCGGTGTCAGCTGCGGCAGCGCTACTGCGTCTCATCCGGGTACGGAATTGTTCAAGCGTGACGAGCTTGATGCGATTATAAAGGATATCGAAGTAAAGTCGCTTGATATCTAGCACATTGCAGAGTTGACAGATAATTACACTTGTAACAAATGTGTAGCTCATCGAAATAGTCATTTGGCGAAAAGCTGACAGGGGCATTAGAGTGTCATAGATCCTCCGGACTTCAGGAACACTCGAACGCCTTCATTTGGAAAATGCTGCAACCAGTCATGACCCTAATACAAATCTCATCTGACCGTCATAGTAATTAAATTTACAGGTCCCGGCATCGCTCTTGAATTTATACGTTTACAGGAGCGTCCAGCATGCTGGATCATATTCTGGGAACTGCGCAGAATTTTGAAAATATACAAGGCACACCTCCTGGATATGAGCTCCGCCATAGCACGCGGCTTGTCGCCGAAGTCTCCCCTGAGGTGCTGATAGTAAGGCAGCGGCGCAGGCGCGGTCGGCATACGGAACAGCTTTGATACCAGGTGGGTGATAATGGCTTCAACCCCCACCCGTGGTGTTGGGTGCATCACCGGCAAGGTATTTGCGAAACACCTCGGCGGTGGAGCCGTGAATAACTGAAACGACACCAATCGCATTGCCTCCCGCTACCAGCAGGCGCTCGATGAGCAGGCGGCGCTCGGTCGCCCGTGCATAACTACAGGCCTGATTGGCTGCGTTGTAAAGCCCGACGCGTGCCTCATTGTAGTGCTTGATGCGTATATCGTAGCGCTCTTGCCTGGGTGTCATGATTCCACCGGATTGAACTGTTGTGCCGCGGCCAGGAGGATATCGGACCCGGAAGAATAAAAGCCCTATTCCCCCAGGTCCACGCTTGACGGGTCGGGCGTGGTCAATGAATAGCGCGCGCGGCCCTCACCGACCTGAATATGCTGCTTGCTGAAATCTACAGGGGTCAAATCACACCAATCAATTGAAGCGGTTTAAACAGGCGTTGAATAAAGACGGTTTTTTGCCTTATCAGTCCTGTTCCGGACCACATCCCGGAGGACCGGTCAGTCAGCACCCGTCACACCACACCAGCGGGTCCACGTCCGAAACAGCTGTGTGTCGATGGCGCCGACCGAGGAACGCGCTGTGAGCGAGCGGCTAAAGACTGGTTCACCGTCCAGCGTGCAGGCAAACCCCCCGGCTTTTCGGAAAATGAATTCACCGGCTGCGTAGTCCCAGAGATTCGAGCGGCCGTGCAGGTAGATATGACAACGCCCTGCCGCCAGCCAGCACCAGTCCAGTGCAACGGAGCCGAAGCTGCGTTGCGAGGCATACGGAATTTCCGTCGCCAGGCGTGTCGCCAGGGCGGCATCGAGCCGCTTGAAGTCGATCAGTGCCGTGGTCTGTTTCAGTTCCAGCTCGCTGGGTGTGAGCATAAGTATTTCATCGTTGAGCGTCGCGCCCTGTGTACGACTGGCTGCGAAAAATTCGTTGCGCACCGGGTCATAGACCAGGCCGAGCGACACGGCCCCGTCCTGGAGCAGGGCCAGCGAAATGCAAAAGTAGGGGATGCCGGTGGCAAAGTTGCGGGTGCCATCCAGCGGGTCGAGGCACCACACCGGCTGCCCGGATGAGAGCATGGCCTGCTGTTGATCGGCGGACATTTCCTCGCCCAGGAAAACCGTTTCCGGCCAGCGTTTCTGTAACTGCCCCGCCATGCGCGCCTGTACGGCGAGATCGGCCTCGGTCAGCACGCTGCCATCAGCCTTGTGCGCGCGCTTCACGCGCGCAAACCGCGGCAGCAGTTCTTCATTGCCCGCCAAAACGATGATCTCCCGCAGTTCTTGAAGGTCGTATGGCATGGCTCGCATTATACGTATGCTATGGTCTCAGAGCACATTGTCTCCTGATATTAGAATTAGTTGTGCTCTGACAGTCTTTTATTGTTCATCTATTCCTGGTCTATTTATCCGCTATGACAGTAACGACCACCCGCCGCTCTTGCCTGGGCCCGTCGAATTCACAAAAGAAGATATTCTGCCAGGTGGAAAGACCCGGTTGCCCATCGATCAGGGGAATATTCTCGGAAGGACCGACCAGTCCCGCCTTGAGGTGTGCATCCCCGTTGCCGTCCTGGGCATCATGTAGCCAGACGCCCCTGGGTATCAGCTTGCGCAGCAGATCGACCACGTCCGTTTGCACGCTTTCGTCCCAGTTCTCCTGGATCATGATGGCTGCAGTGGCGCCCTGTGCATAGACAGAGATGATTCCGTTTTGCACCTCGCTCTGTTTGGCAAGCTCCCGCACCGGTTCGGTGATGTCGACCAGGGTCTCGCGACGCTCTGTTGCCAGGGTGATGATTTCACGCATGTGAATATTCAGGGCGTCAGTGTAATTAGGGTTTCAGAGCGCACACATTCTAATATCAGGAGAAAATGTTCTCTGACACCCTTTATTTTTGACTACGGTGCCCGGCGCTCGATGTTCCAGCCGGCATCGGTTTTGGTATACACAAAGCGGTCATGCAAGCGGCTGTCGCGGGCCTGCCAGAACTCGATCTCGAACGGTCGCACGCGGTAACCACCCCAGAAGGAGGGCAGGGGTACATCTCCGCGGGCGAACTTGCGCTTGATCTCGTCGACCTTGGCATCCAGCAGCGAGCGCGACGAGATCACCTGGCTCTGGGGCGAGGCCCAGGCGCCGATCTGGCTGCCGCGCGCTCGCGTGGCAAAGTATTTCATCGATTCCACGGCCGGGATCTTTTCCGCCGTGCCGCCGATTTTGACCTGGCGCCCCAGCGAGACCCACGGAAACAGCAGGCTGACACGGTTATTAACCTCGATATGTCTTGCCTTGGCGCTTTCGTAGTTGGTGAAGAAGACGAAACCGCTCCCGTCGTACAGCTTCAGCAGCACGGTGCGCTGCCACGGCTGGGCGCTCGCATCGACCGTGGCAAGACTCATGGCATTGGGTTCGGCGATACCCGAGTCGATCGCCTGGCTGTACCAGTATTCAAATTGCCTGATCGGGTCCGGTTCCAGCGTCTGGCGCATGAGTCCGTGCGCCATCCACTGCTTGCAGAGTTCTTCGGGATTGCCTGCCATGGGGAAACGATACTTGGAAAGAGTCGTTGTAAAAAGGGTCTACGGCACTTTTGTTTCCAGGATGAGGAAAAAAGTGCCCTGACGGCCAATATCTTTTAAACTATTCAGGTTTATGGCTACCACGACAAAAATTGACCCGGTCAGCAGCAGTCAAAGCGGATCGTTTTCCGGCTATGTTTTTCTTGCCTTTTTCCTGCCGGTTGCATTCCTGGTATGCGTTGCCGCCTTTTATTATGCATCCCAGCGCACCGATGCCCATGTCAGGGAAATACTCGCTTCTGACAGCGCCAGGCTCAATCTGGTCAGCGGGCTGCTTGGTGCCGAGGTGCTGGGTGCGCTGAAGCACCTGCGTTCACTTTCCACCGAAGCCATCACCCTGCAGGCCCTGGAGTCAGAGAGCCAGGCAGCGATGCAGTCACTGGATTCTGAATTTCTGACGCTTGCACGGCGCAATCCGCAATATCTGCAGATTCGCTGGATTGATGAATCCGGAAATGAACGCTCAAGGGTAGTGCGTGACCAGGGTAAGCCGTACGCGGCGGCAACCGAGGATTTGCAGAACATGGGTGGCCGTTATTATTTTCTGCAGGCCAATGCGCTGTTGCCGGGTGAACTATATATCTCCCGGGTCGATTTGGAACTGCAGCGCGGACAGGGCGAAATACCTGTCAGGCCGGTGCTGCGCGTGGCCACGCCCGCGGTGGACAGTAATCAAAAACACCGCGGGATCATCGTCATCAATATGGAGATCGACTACCTGTTTAATCTTGTACGCACCCAGGGAAAATTGCTTCTTGATGCGGAATACCTGCTGATCAACCAGCAGGGGGTTGTATTGAATGGCGATATCGAGAGATTTCGAACCGCTGATACAAAGGAACAAGGCGTCGATTTCATTCTACCCAACCCGGAACTCCTCAACAGGGTTTCAGTGGGCGACTCGGGTAGCCTTGAATTGCATGACGGCTTATGGACCTGGAAGAAACTTTCTCCATTTGCCACATTCAAGCGACTTACCCGGGTATTTCCCGAGCACCTGGTTTCCTTTGACCAGTTGATCTCCGATGATTTTTCGCTGACGCTGGTGGCGCATCGCCCCCTCAGTTCCATGACAAACGTACAATTCCAGAACCGCTTGCTGGTCTCCCTGGTCGTGATTTTCGTTATCTCGATTTATGGTCTTTCACTGTTTTTATACTTAAGCAGCCGTGTCCGTGTGCGGCATGCCGAGGTGGAGGCTGCACACGCAATAGCACAAGCATCAAGCATGGCGCACATGAAGCAACTTGAAGAGCGTTTTCATCGCCTTGTGGATGCCAGCAGTATTGGCCAGCTGGTCGTTGACGGTGATGGCCGGATCGAAATTTCCAATCTCGCTGCAGAGCGGATGCTGGGCTATGAGAAAGATGAACTCGAGGGCCTGCTGGTGGATGCACTGTTGCCAATGGGTATGCAGGGGAAACACGCGCAATACCGCAAGCAATTTATGCAGGCGCCGGAGTCCCGCATGATGGGCACGGGGCGTGAACTGAAAGCCGTCAGAAAAGACGGTTCACCAATGCCCGTGGAGGTGGGCCTGACGCCCTACCTGGACAAGGATCGGCAGTTGATCCTGGTGAGTGTCATCGACCTGTCGCATCGTGACAGCGTGGCGAGGATGTCAGAGCACGCTTTCTCCTGACATTAGAACTTTCTGTGTTCTGACAGCTTTATAAATACACCTTGAGCTGGACGGGAAACAGGCGAAGCAGAAATATACTACTTGACCAGGGGTGGTTAATGGGTGAACCCTTGCAGACCGGGTTGTAACCAGCAGGAGTTTGATATGAATGAGGAAACACCTTCTTCAGCCAGTGATTCGGCAACGGTCCAACCGCAGTCGAAACGTGTTAAGGAAAACCTGAAAAGGGGCTCCACCTGGCGAAGGCTGTTCTTTATGCTCGTGGTGCTTATTCTTTATTGGGTGTCCAGGGTGGTCGTGGGTGTGGTTGTCCTGTTGCAGTTCTTCTGGGTGTTGCTCTCTGCAGAGACCAACAAATCACTCGATATTTTCGGTCAGTCACTGGCAACCTATACCTATCAAATTATCCGCTACCTGACATTCAATACCGAGGAGCGGCCATTCCCATTTGACCTCGACTGGCCAACCGGGCCGCCGGACCTTTAGCTATCTGGTTCATTTGCTGCGATAACTTTATCACCGGTTCTCATAGCAGGCCGTCGATACCGATGACCAGTAATCCAAGTCCTGCTGTCCAGATGGTGCAGGCAATCAGGTCATAAAGTGTGTACCTGGCCGGTGACAAACCGCTGATGCCGGTAAGCAGGGGTACCACGCTTCGAATCGCGGTCATCAGACGGCCAATTATGATGGCTGCTTCGCCCCACTTCACCAGCATCGCCTCTGTCTTCTGGAGGGTTGCCTTGCGTTTGATTGCGAATTCAGTGTGATGAAAGCGGGGGCCAATCCACCTGCCTAGGTAATAGCCGCTGTGATCTGCAATGGCGGCGCCCAGAAATGCCAGCGGCAACATTTGCGCCAGCGTCGCGATGCCTTGCGTGTAAAGCACGGTACAAACGCTGAGCAATATGGCACCGGAGATAAAGATGCCAATCCCGGGGCATGCCTCCAGAAATGCAATGGCTGGCACAATGAACAGCGCGTACTCCTGGTACTTTTCTATCCATTCGAGAAGAATATCGCTGATGACAAATGCCTCGCCGGGTGAACGCGGCAAATGTTAGCACTGCTGCAGTGATGGCTCCAGAGCTGTCTCTGTAACGGTTACCCTTCGGCGGTAAAAAATAAAATCATGGCAGAGCACAATTTCAACTCATGTCAGGAAGGAGTTTTTCCTGACAGCATTCAATACCTTCCGGCTGCGACGATCCGCTGTTGCCAGTACGGGTTGTCCAGTGACGCGTAGGAAACCCGTTTTCCGCGCGACGGGGCGTGAATAAAGCGCCCGTCACCCGCATAGATACCGACATGGGATACCGGCCGTGATGTGAGGCGGAAAAACACCAAATCACCCGGTTGCAGGCGGGATCGTTTAACCGGCTGGGCATGCTGAAACTGTGCACTTGTAGTGCGCGGTACTGACAGGCCGGCCTTGCGGTAGGCGTAGTACACCAGGCCACTGCAGTCGAATCCGCGTGGACTTGCGCCGCCGTAGTGATAGGGTATGCCAAGCATGGCGGATGCGATTTCGAGCCCTTTGTGCCGGCCTTGCGCCTGCTTCCCGGGCGGCTCGTCCTGTGCAGCGAAGGTACCGGTCTGCAGGGGAGGTTTGGTGGCACAACCCGCGGCCAGCAGCATCGCCACGAGGATGATTGCTGTGCAGGGAATATTGTTTCGCGTGTGTGTTGTCATGCCAGGATAGCGATATTTACGCATATTTCCTGTATCGGCCTGCTGGCAGGCGGGTTGAGCCGGGCTCAGGGGGGGGCAGATGCGCGGCTCCGCCTGCATTCGGCTTCGCCGATTGCGGGATTCGGCGATCTCGGGTGTCACTGCTAGTATTGGCGGAATGCCGGCGAGTCAGTCCAAGCAATGAACCAGGAGGTTGACCTCATAGGCCTGATTGCCGGGCTGGGCCTGTTTCTCTATGGCATGCGCCAGCTCGAGTCTGGCCTCAGGCAGCTGGTCGGCGGCAGCTTCCAGCGTTTTCTGCGGCAGTCCACGCAACACCGTCTGAGCTCGGTGACCGGCGGCATCGTGGCGACGGCCATCCTGCAGAGCAGTTCCCTGGTTGGCCTGATTGTGCTCGCGTTTGTCGGTGCGGGGATTATTCCGCTGGTGAATGCGATTGGCATCGTGCTCGGTTCCAATCTCGGCACAACCCTGACCGGCTGGATCGTGACGGCACTGGGTTTCCGGCTCGAGCTCGATGCCTACGCCCTGCCGATACTTGGTATCTCGGCGCTGGGTTACACGCTGTTGAAGGATCGCTGGCAGGCGTTCTGCCTGTTCCTGATCGGCCTGGCGCTGATCGTCGCCGGCCTTGATTTCATGAAGGCCAGTGTCGCGGCGCTGGCCACGCAGTTCGACATCGAGAGTATCCGCAACCTGCCTTTGCTGGTCTTCCTCATGGCCGGCGTGATGCTGACTGCAATCATCCAGTCCAGTTCGGCGACGATGATGATTACACTGAGTGCGCTGCATGCGGAGCTGATCCCGTTGCAGGCTGCAGCGGCCATCGTGGTCGGGGCGGACCTGGGAACCACCAGCACGGTGATCATCGGCAGCTTGCAGGGCGCGATTGCCAAGCGGCGCGTGGCGCTGGCGCATTTCATCTTCAACCTGGTGGTCGATGTCGCCGCCTTTGTTGCGCTGCTGCCGTTGCTGCACGTCGTTACCGACTGGCTGGGGCTGAGAGATCCGCTGTTTTCGCTGGTAATGTTCCACAGCCTGTTCAACCTGATTGGCGTCATTTTCTTTGTGCCGTTTTTGCCCGGATTCGCGGGCCTGATAGAACGCCGGGTTCCGGAAAGGTCCGGTGCACTGGCCAGTATGTATATTCACAACGTGCCCGCAAACGTTACGGATGCGGCGCTGGAGGCGTTGCGCAAGGAGAGCCGTGCGTTGCTGCGGGCGGCAGTGCGTATGAACATGAAGGCACTCGGTGTGCAGGAAATCGCACTGCCGGCGGGGGCGGATTTCAGCTATGAACGGCTCAAGACCCTGGAAGGGGAAATCGTTTCTTTTGCCATACAAATGCAGCAGGAGCCGCTGCAGGAAAGCCAGGCAAGTGCTGTTGAGCAATGCCTGGAGGTCACCCGGCGTGCGGTCTTTTCGTGCAAATCGCTGCGTGACGTCGCCGCCGACATGGAGTACTTCAGTGCACAGCCGGCTACCAGCCTGACGCCGGGCTATGACGAGTTGCGCGGCTTTGTGATCGATGCATGCCGCCAGGTCATGGAGTTGCTCGATGCGCAACACACGCCCGGGTTTATCGATGAAGCCGTGCGGGGATTAAGTGAGAAGCTGACACAAACCTGTCATGTCCTGAATGACAGGATCTACGATATCCGTATCGGTGAAGGTGTCAGCGGGCATGATATTTCCACCATGCTGAATACCACGCGCGAAATCTACAATTCTGCGCTTGCTAGTCTTGAAGCCTGCCAGAAAAGTTATGCCATAGATGACGGTTTGAATGCAGGTCGTGTGAATCCTGCATGATTTGATTCCTCAAGATTAGCTACCCTGTTCCCCGGTGGTATCCTGCTGCGGGGGAGGTGCCAGGGTAAAGAGTTCCTGCGCCATGCTGACGCCACGCAGCTGATGAGCGCCGAGCGAGACAAGCCGGTCCGGGAAATGACGGGCGAACTCTGCCGAGACCAGTATGGTTTGACCGAGCGGCTTGCACATGCTTTCGATGCGCGATGCTTCGTTCACGGCCGAACCAATGACGGTGAAATCCAGTCGTCCCGGTGTGCCGATGTTGCCGTACATCAGGTTGCCGATGTGCATACCCACCCCGAAGCCGATAGCCTTTGCGCCGCGTTCAGCCCCCTGTTGATTGATCATGGCCATGCGCCGTTGTGCATCCCGCGCTGCATCGATGGCATGCCCGGCAGCTGCAGGGCTGTCAGGGTCTTCAATAGGAAAAATTGCCAGTATCGCGTCACCGATAAATTTCAGCACCTCACCACCATGATCGAGTACCGCACCTGCCATGCAGTCGAAAAACCGGTTGAGCATCGCCAGGTATGCTTCGCGGTCGAGCGATTCCGTGAGTGATGTGGAGTCGCGCAGATCGCAGAACCAGATTACCGCGTGGATGTTTTCACCGTCGCCGCGTTTTATCGAGCCTTCCAGCACTCGTTGCCCGGTATATTTACCCAGGTAGGTGTCGAGTAATGTTATGGCCGTGCTGCGCAGGGCATGCACCTCGAAGAGGCGGCTCAACAGCGGCAGGATTTCGTGAAACTGACCCAATGCATCTGTTGAAAAACCGCCCGGGCGGTCAGACACCAGGCTGATAATGTTGATTTGTCCATCCGAGAACAAAAGAGGCATGGCTGCATAATCGGTAGCGCCGCTGGCGTGCAATTCATCGAATATCGGATATTCAAACTGCGAGCCGGGTTTTTCCAGCGAGCGCCGCACGCCACCGGCGCCATCCAGGATGGGAGCATACGGACTTTGTATATGCTCCCGGGTCTCCAGTACGTCATGTGAGGCGCTGACCGTTTCCAGTTCACCGCGGTCACGCCACCAGGTATAGCTGGTGGCAAACAATTGCGGATGCAGGGTGCGAATCAGTAACTGCAGGCGAAAAACCGGCACGCCGGACGCCAGCAGGCAATGCGCAGTCTGGATTACCAGCTCGCGAACCGATGCCGCGTTCCAGGCGTCGCGTAACAGCCAGTCGGAAAAACAGTTGAGGTTGGTCGGTGCCGTATTCCGTGGTTCCACGAGAATCTGCATTTCGTCCTCATACCAGGCCTCCATGGCGCTCCAGGTAAATGCCAGGTAGCCCTTGATCTGCTGCCCGTCCTCGAGCGGATCCTCGTAGGCCCACACCACGTTATCCGCGACCTGGTTGCCGGTCGCTATGCTCCAGTAGGAGGCATTTCCCTTGAACGGGCAATGGGTATGATGTTCAGTGCGCCGCAAAAGATCCATGCGCACATCCTTGCGTGGAAAATAGTACACAGGCGGCAGGCGGGTCTCGTGCAGGATGATGGCATCCATGCTGTCCGCTATGGTTTCGCCGGAAAAAACCACCCGCACCCGCTTTGCGCATGGTTCCACGCTAACCTGGTAGGTAGTCCCGTTATCGGCGTTTGGAGTAGTCGGTGTGGCTGGGCGATCCATTACCAGGGAGTATAGGATGCTGCCTTCATCCCGCACAACCGGGGGCGGAGCCCGGGTAAAAAGGGATTACCTGACAGCCGTAGAATGCCCGCGTTTTTTTGCTAATATACGCGTATATCGAACCCTGGCCCTGGAAAGAGGACTTCCGCATGACAAGAAACTGGCTTGTACTGCTGCTCGCTGTTTCGCTGCTTGCCGGTTGCACCGTCAACCCGGTTACCGGCAAAAAACAACTCACCCTGATTTCCGAGGCGCAGGAGCTGAGCATCGGTGAGCAGCAGTACGCGCCGTTGCGCCAGGCACAGGGCGGTGACTACGTCGTTGATCCGCAGCTGAGTGTCTATGTAAACGAGGTAGGCCAGCGCCTGGCGGTAGTCAGTGATCGCAAGCTGCCGTATGAATTTCATGTATTAAACAACTCCTCACCCAATGCCTGGGCCTTGCCGGGCGGCAAGATCGTGCTCAATCGCGGGCTGTTGACCGAGCTGGAGAGCGAGGCCGAGATGGCCGCCGTGCTCGGTCACGAGATCACCCACGCGGCGGCACAGCATACCGCCCAGAATCTTTCCCGCGGCATGTTGCTGCAGGGGGCGGTGATGGCCACCGTGCTTGCCACCCAGGACAGTGATTATGCGCAACTGGCGGAGCTTGGTGCCGGTATCGGTGCGCAGCTGGTGACCCACAAGTATGGTCGCGACGCCGAGCGCGAGGCCGATTATTACGGCATGAAATACATGTCACGTGCCGGTTATGACACGCAGGGTGCGGTCGAACTGCAGCAAACCTTTGTGAAACTCTCGGAGGGCAAACAGCAGAACTGGCTAACCGGCCTGTTTGCCAGTCACCCGCCATCAGAGGAGCGTGTACAGGCAAACCTGCAAGCCCTTGCGGAGTTTCCCCCCGGTGGTGAAGCCGGCCGGCAGCGCTTTCAGACCCGGCTGGCGCATCTGAAAAAAACCATGCCGGCCTATGAAGCCTATGACAAGGGCCGCAAGGCACTCGCCGATGGCGATGTCAGCCAGGCACGTCAACTGGCGATGAAGGCGCGCCAGATGGAGCCGCGCGAGGCGCACTTCGAAGCCCTGCTCGGTGATATTGAAGAGAAGCGCGGCAATGACAAGACGGCGCTGGCGCACTACAACAAGGCCATACGCCTGAATGATAATTTTTTCTATTACCCGCTGAAAAAAGGCATGGTCAATGAAAAGCTTGGTAACCGTCAACAGGCGAAGCAGGACCTGGACAGGAGCATCAAGCTGTTGCCGACCGCCAACGCCTATAATTCACTGGGCAATATTGCGCGCAGTGAGCGTCGCTACGCGGATGCCAAGGCCTACTATGCAAAGGCGGCAGAGGATAAAACAGATACCGGCAAACAGGCGTACGGCTCGCTGGTCGAGCTTGACCTGGGCGATAACCCGGGCAACTATGTGAAAGTGAAGCTCGCTGTCGACGCAAGCCAGCGCGTGGTTGCGCGGGTCAGTAACAGTACCCCGAAAAACATCAGCGGCATTGTCCTTGGTGCCTATTACAGGGATGCGGCCGGCCGCAGACAGGGTGGCGAGATTCCCCTGCGCGGGACCCTGCAGGCCGGCAAGGCGGCCAATATCACCCTCGGCCTGCAGAACCTCGACAAGGCTGCACTGCAAAGTCTGCGCGTAACGGTCGTCAAGGCCGGTCTTGATCGCTGAGAATTCCTGGAATTTCAGGGGCGCTATGCCCCGGGCCTGTTCTCCAGTCGGCGCAGCCGCGCGCGCATGGCTTCCATCTCATCCAGTAAATCCAGCGCCAGGGCGATACCGGCGAGGTTAAGGCCAAGGTCGCGTTGCAGGCGCATGGCGGTGTGCGCCCTTTGCAGGCTGGTAGCGGTGAAGCGCATGCTCGTCTGTTCGTAACCGATGGGCTCCAGTGCGCCTTCTTCAACCAGCGCGATGACCCATTCGGCAGAACTCGAGCAGGCGCGGCACAGCTCGTTCAATGACAGTTCGGTCTGATCGTCGAGTAGCATGCCGCTGAGTATTTTCTGATTCATGACGGTTACACTCCCATTTTGCTGCGCGGGTTATAGGCCAGTTCCTGTTCCATCCTGCGATACAGGTCTTTCGCGGCGTCAGTGTCTGCCGGTGGCAGGGTGATCTGCGACACCACGTATAGGTCACCGGGTGGCTTGCCGGGAATGCCGCGTGCCTTCAGGCGCAACTTGCGTCCACTGCCGGTTGCCTGCGGAATTTTCAGGTCCACGGATCCAGCGGGTGTCCTCACCTTGATGGTCGCGCCGAGCGCCGCCTCCCAGGGCGTCACCGGCAACTCGAGATACACATCGCGTCCTTCCACCGTGTAATAAGCGTGTGGCTTGAACTCGATTTCCAGGTACAGGTCGCCGGCGCGGCCTTCACCCATGCCGGGTGAGCCCTGGCCGGCCAGGCGGATGCGCTGTCCCTGTTTCACACCCTTGGGAATCTTGACATTCAGGGTGCGCTGCCGGGTCCTGACATGCCCGCTGCTATCCACTTCCGGGCTCTGCAAGGTGATGCTGCGCGCGGCACCCGTGTAGGCGTCTTCCAGGTCAATCAGCACCTTGGCATGGTGATCCTCGCCGTGCGCATGATACCCGGCCTGCCGGCCACCGGTTTGCGCGCCGGCAAACCCCTGCCCGAACAGCGACTCGAAGAAATCGCTGTAGGCCGAGGCGTCGCCAGCGGTAAAGCCGCCACCGCTGAATTCAAAGCCGGCGTCCCAGTCCGGCGGTGGCCTGAAGTCCTGGCCGGCCTTCCAGTTCGCGCCCAGCTGGTCGTAGGCTGCACGCTTTTCCGGGTCCTTGAGCACCTCGTAGGCCTCGCCGACTTCCTTGAAGCGTGCCTCGGCATCGGCCTCCTTGCTGACGTCGGGATGGTACTTGCGCGCCAGCTTGCGGTAGGCGCGCTTGATTTCATCCTGGCTGGCGCTGCGTTCGATACCCATGATGGTGTAGTAGTCTTTAAAATCCATGCAGGACTCCGGCGGGTGCGTGTATGCCCCGGTGCATTCGCGGGTCATGTGCTGCTTGTGCAGGAAGAATTGTACCTGTGCCAGGCGGTGTGCACGCAATTTCTTTACGGCAGCCGGGATAAGGCACATCTTCAGCGGCGTCGACTGGAACACCGCGGCGGTGCCGAGAAAGATGCATGGCTGCACCAGCCAGGCCATGTGCGTGTCCAGGGGGCCGAGCTGGGACAGGCTGACGGGCACCAGCAGTGACAGCAGCACTGCCCAAGGCAGGGGGATGTAGCTTGCAGCCGTACGGCGTTGAGCTAGCGATCAGTGCTCGATAGCGGACTGCGCCTGCATTGCGGCTTGACCAGCAGCAGCTGCGCCGTGCCGATCACCTGTTCACGGAAGCCGCCCTCGCAATAGGCGAGATAGTACTCCCACATGCGTATAAACCGCTCCGGGTAGCCGAGGCCGCGTACCTCGTCAAGCCGGCTGAACAGTCTTTCGCGCCACATTCTCAGGGTGGTTGCATAATGCGGGCCGATATCCTCGAGGTGGAACATACGCATATCGGTACTCTGTGCAACCGAACTGCCGAGAGCTGCAACAGACGGCAGACAGCCGCCAGGGAAAATATAGCGCTGAATGAAGTCAACGGATTTCCTGGCGTGGTCAAAACGCTGGTCGGCGATGGTAATCGTCTGCAGTAGCATCATGCCTTCCGGCCTGATCAATTCGCTGCATTTTTTAAAAAAGGTATCGAAGTAGCGGTGGCCGATAGCCTCGATCATCTCGATGGATACCAGCTTGTCATAGCTGCCGCCCAGTTCCCTGTAGTCATCGAACAGCAGGGTGATGCGGTCTTCCAGGCCGGCATCGCGTATGCGCTGTTGTGCATAGTCGTGCTGTTGTTTCGAAATAGTGGTGGTGGTGACACGGCAGCCGAAGTGCTCTGCGGCATACAGGGCAAAGCCGCCCCAGCCGGTGCCGATCTCCAGTACGTGATCGTTCGGCCCAAGCTGGAGTTTATGGCAGATGCGTTCCAGCTTGTTTTCGGATGCCTGCTGCAGCGAGTCGTCGGGAGAGCTGAATATCCCGCAGGAATACATCATGGTCCTGTCGAGAAACAGTTCGAACAGTTCGTTGCCGAGGTCGTAATGCGCCTCGATATTCCTGCGGCTGCCTTGCAGGGTGTTGCGCTGCAGCCAGTGTTGCAGCAGCTGTAGTGGCTTGTTTAGCCAGCGGCTGCCGGGTTCAATGTTGCTGATGCAGGACCGGTTGCGCAGAAACAGCCTGATAAAGCCGGTGAGGTCGTCGCACTGCCAGTAGCCGTTCATGTAGGCCTCGCCGGCTCCCAGGCCGCCCTTCAAAAGTACGGCGAGGTAGAAACGCCTGTTGGTCACGGTAATTGACACCGGCCGGCTAAAGTCAGCTGATGGTGCGCCAAACAGGTACTGTTTATCACCATCATTGAGGACCAGTTCGCCAATCTGCAAACCGGACAGGCGCGAGAGAACGATACGCCTGGCAATATGATTGAAATACCCGGCGTCTTCCAGCGGGGCACTGTAGTTTTCCATGATTGTAGTCACAGTTTTCATGGTTCTGTTACCGATTCAGAAGGTTGATGTTTGTCTGGGTGCGGGTAGAGCGGAGTCTTCTTCAAATACAGCCGCAGCGCCTGGTAATAGATCGCGGCGACGATCTTCACGGTCATAAACGGATAGCGGATAAGTACGCCGGCCAGGCTGCGCGAACCGATCGGCTTTCTGTCGAGCATGAGTGTTGCATCAAATAGTGCCTCGCCATCCTTGAAATTTTTCTTGTGGACCACGAGATGCTCGCCGGGCCGTGTGAAGCGCCAGTCATAGTCTATGTTCATGTCCATGAAGGGTGAGACATGAAAGCTTTTGTCTACCAGGAATCGCTTCTTTGCGGCAGTTCCCTGGTTGATTGAATCCGGCAGAACGTAGCAGTGTTGTTCTCCCCAGGGTGTATTGTTGACCTCGGCGACAATGACTTCCACGTTGCTGTCAGCCGCGTCAAAGCAGTAATAAAAACTCACCGGGTTGAAGCCGTAGCCGAAGTAGCGCAGGTTGGTCAGCAGGCGGATCGGGCCTGCGAGCCTGATCCCGGTTTTGTCGGCAACCAGCTGGCGTACTGCTGCGGCCAGGTCGGTAGAACGATCGCCGAGGTGGTCCGCGCGCCTGAACCGGGCAAGGGCAGGGCGTTTGGCAGACCACAGCCAGTGCCTGTTGAACAGGCGCGGCAGTTCATCCAGGTCAAGGTAGAGCATGAACAGCCGGTAGCTGAACGCATGGGGCGTCGGCGTGTAGCGCCGGTGTTTAACTTGCCCGAGATAAAGGCAGCTGTGCATTTTCGTTGTGTTCCCTGAAGTGTTGTAGCGCGCGGAGCGCGCTGACAACACCATCTTCGTGAAAACCGTGTCCCCAGTAGGCTCCGCAGAACCAGGTACGCTGTGGTCCGTTGACTTCTACCTGGCGATTCTGCGCCGCAACCGCCTCCGTGGTAAACACGGGATGCTCGTATTGCAGCCGCAGCAGGATTTTACCAGGGTCTATATTATCCGAATTGTTCAGTGTTACGCAGAACGTTACCGGGGCCTGCAGTCCCTGCAGGATGTTCATATTATAAGTGACTGCTGCCCGCTGGTCATGGCTGTCGCTCATGCGCAGGTAGTTCCAGGCCGCCCAGGCACGCCGGCTGGCCGGTAACTGCGCGGTGTCGGTATGCAGGACCACATCATTGTTTTGATAGCGGATTGCGCCCAGCACCTCGCGTTCCAGCCGGCTTGCGTCACTCAGCAACGCCAGCGCCTGGTTGCTGTGGCTCGCGATGAAGACGTGATCGTAGCGGGCGGTGTTACCCTGCGCGGTACGCAGCTCGACGTAATCGGGGTGACGCGTCACTGAAACAACCGCCTCATCGAGACGGATTCGATCGCGGAAGGGTTCACTCAGTTTCTGTACGTAGCGCTGCGAGCCGCCGGTTATGACGCGCCATTGCGGCCTGTCCTTGATGTTTAGCAAGCCGTGATTGGAGAAGAAGCGCACGAAATAACAGGCGGGAAATTTCAGCATTTGCCCCGGGTCGGTCGACCAGATCGCCGCCCCCATGGGGATGATGTAGTTATCGACAAAAAGTGAACCGTATTGACCTGACTCCAGGTAATCCCCTAGTGACAGTGACTCGTCCGGGTTTTCAAGCAGCCTCCCGGCTTCGCGGTTGAATCGCAGGATATCGCGAATCATGCCATGAAAACGTGGCCGCAGCAGGTTGCGGCGCTGTGCAAACAGCCGGTTCAGTGATGAGCCGTTGTACTCGATGCCGCTTACCAGGCAACGGCTGCTGAAACTCATCTCGGTGGGTTTTGACTCGACACCCAGTTCATTAAGCAGTTTTATGAAGTTTGGATAGGTCCAGTCATTGTAGACAATGAAGCCGGTATCGATGGAATAATCCTGTCCATCAAGGCTGATCGGGTGCGTATCAGTGTGTCCGCCGCAGTGTTCGCCGGCCTCGAAGACGGTGATATGGTGCTGCTTGCACAGGTGCCATGCCGCCACATTGCCGGCGATACCGCTGCCGATGACCGCGATTTTCATCATCTGGCGTCTCCCTGCCTGACGGAGGCATGCGGCACGCGCTGAATTTTCCCGGTGTCATAGCCATGTTTTAAAAGCAGGTCGAGGATAGCCTGGTAGTCCGCTTCGGGGATTTGGGCTGTACGCGCCATGATCCAGACAAAATCGCGTTTGTTACGTCCGATGACGGTTTGCGCGTAGTCGTCCGTGAGGTAGATGACCCGGTAATCGGCCTTCACGGGCCAGATGAACTGCATACCCCAGACGGCATTGCCGCTGCCGGCAATTACATAACCGGTCGGGTGATAGGTTTTCTGTGGCCCGTCATAACCGCCTTTATTGAATCTAAAGGTTGTCGCGATACTGCCATCGTCGTTCATCGCATAGGATTCGACCGCGTTATAGGCGTCGCGCTCGATGAATGTCGGTATATTAGCGATTACATACCAGTCACCCATGAAGCGCTGGAGATCGACGTGGTCGACCGTCTGCAAGGGCTTGTGCGCAGTGCCGCATGCCGCCAGCGACAGGCAGCTCAGCAAGGTAAAGAGTTTGTTTCGTTTTCTCATCGCGAGTCTACTCAATAATGTAGCGCAGCACCCGACCACCTTCCGTGATGGATTCGAGGGCCAACCATTCATCATTTTCGGAATACCAGATATCGATGTTGAACTTGTCATTCACCAGCCGGTAGCGCAGCGCCGGGATCTTGTTGTTGCCGGCATCAATGACTTCCCTGCCCTGAAAACTGCTGCTGATGTCCAGATATTCGCCGGTTTGTGAATTGAGCAGCTGGTTGTTTTCAAGGATAGACTTGTCCCAGTAGCTGAATGTGCTGATGCAGGATGGCAGCAGCTGTTTGCCCTTGAGTGTCTCGAGTATAAAGCCGTTCTCATTTACTGTGCCGTCAACCCGGTATTCCTTGCCATTGTCATCGGTGGAGGCAGCAATTTCATTGAGGCACTGGTCATTCCAGCTCTCCCTGTTGTCATGCCGGTATGAATACAAGGGTATCCCCAGGAACCTGACCTTGAAGCGTGCCTCGCTGGTAACATAATGAGTGCTGCCTTGATTGTTCAGGCTAAAGCGGTGATAACCGATTTCCCTGTCGTCCAGGTAGACCTTGAAATTCCATTGTTTCTCGAAAACCGCTGTGGCCGTCGCAGGGACTAATGTCACAACAATCCAGAAAGTCGTTTTGACCAGTTGAAAAAGGTTCATCTTGCGCTCACCGTTTTTTGGCGCACCCCGGGAGGGCCGGGAATAAAGGCATTGGTGCGCTCGATGTAGTCGCGGTAGGCAGGCCTGCGCTCGGTGATATCTTTTTCCAGCAGTGCGACACCGGATACCCGCAGCAGCAGGAATGTCATCAGCAACGGAGAAATCACCGACCACCAGCCGCCTGCCGCCAGGGCGAATAAATAGAATCCCCACCACACGCAGCATTCTCCGAAGTAGTTGGGGTGACGCGTGTAGCGCCACAGCCCGGTGTCCATGACCTTTCCCGAGTTGTCGGGTTTTGCCTTGAAGGCTGCAAGTTGACTGTCGGCTATGGTCTCGAAGAGGATGCCGAATAACACCAGCGCTGCAGCCAGGGCATCCAGCACGCCAGCCTGAGGCGAGCTGTTGACGGCCGCCAGCAGTGGCAGGGAGATAATCCATGCCAGCGTTGCCTGCAGCAGGAATATGATAAAAAGACTCTTGATGGCGAACCAGGGTTCATTGCGGGCGCGGATTGCCTGGTAGCGGGCATCTTCCGGCTCGCCCCGGTTACGCAAGGTGATAAATACAGACAGACGTATTGCCCAGATGCTGACCAGTATCAGAACCAAAAGTGCGCGGTAGCCGGGCGACTGCACCGACAGCACAAAGGACAGGCATAGCGCCAGGAAAAAAAGTCCCCAGACGCTGTCGACTATGCTGACATCGTGTTTTACAAGACTGAGGACCCAGCTCGCGGTTGCAATCAGCGACACGAGCAATAAACCGGTCATGTAAATCGGCAGATCAAACACGAGCACCTCCGCCTGCCATGCGCAGATGCAGCAGGCTGAAACCGTTGTAACAGTTTGAGTTAAACGTCAGCAAGGGCATGTGCAGTAACGAGCCGATTGCAAGCGAAAGCATGGCTATTGCCGGGATGATCATCACTATCCAGCCGGTTTCTCGAACAGGTAATGACTGACCCACCATTGTTGTCCCCTGTCGTAGCCGAATAATTCCGCACAGGCCATGAAAAACATGCGCCAGCGCATCAACCATTTAGTTACCTCTTCCGGTCCATAGCAACCGGCGAGGAGCGGACGGATTATATCTTCCCTGGCATCCATGTTGGCCAACCATGCATTGGCGGTCTTTTCATAGTGACGCCCGTCCCAGCGCCACTGCTCGACGAATTTAAGGCTGTCCTGGAAAACCAGCGGCAGGTCATCGCTGGGCATCATGCCGCCACTGAAGAAATGCCGGCTCATCCAGTCACTCGCGTCCCGGTCCTCGAAGGCATAGGGCACGTCGCGGTGACAGAAGACATGCATGAAAAAACGCCCGCCGGGCCTGAGCCAGTCATCGATACGCCGGAACAGCGCGCGGTAGTTGCGCATATGTTCAAACATTTCCACGGATACTACGCGATCGAATTGTCGCGCGGGCGAGAAGTCGTTCATGTCTGCGGTCACCACCTCGATGTTTCCCAGGTCTGTCAGCAAGGCCTGCTGGTTGATGTGATCGCGTTGCGAGCTCGAGTTTGAAACCGCCACAATCCGGCTTTGCGGGTAGTGCCTGGCCATCCACAGTGTCAGCGAACCCCAGCCGCAGCCCAGTTCCAGGATATCCATTCCGTCCTCAAGCCCGGCGCGTTCGCAGGTGATGCGCAAGGCATTGGTCTCTGCCCGGTCGAGATCTTCGCAATCCTCGTCCCAGTAACAGCAGCTGTACTTGTTCTGCGTGCCAAGTGCCTGCTGAAAAAATCTTGCCGGCAGTTCGTAATGTTGCTCATTGGCCAGCTGCGGGAGCAGCGCGATTTCGCTGCTGTCCATGGTCGCCACGAACCGGGTTTTTTGAAGGGCCATGTTTTCGCAACCGCCGCTATAGAGTGACTCGCTCCTGGCCTTCAGCAGCTTTCTGATGCCGAGTCGGATGACGCTGTCCGGAACCAGTCCCTGTTCGGTCCAGTTGATAGCTCGCGTACTTGTTTGCATGGTTGCTCTCGCCGTAATTGAAGTGTGAAAAAATATACAAAACTTATACATTTAATACAATATTTTTTTGCAGGTATTACCTGCAGCCCACCGTAATTTAGTGCCGACTCAAAGGAATATTAAATTAACCAATTGTTTATGATGATATTATTTCTCAGGACAAAGGGTTTTATGCACAAAACCAACTGTGTTGATTGTTGTACAACAATGGCAATAAAGTTGTACAATTGAAGTTTATGAATGAGGCAACCGGGCAATTGACATGGTCATGAGACAAATTTTTTCAGCTTTAATTCTGATCCTGGCAAGTATCAGCAGGCCGCTGCTGGCAGAGCCGGCCGCCTGTGCCGCGGCGCTTGATTTCCATAAGCCGCTGCTGGCAAGCCAGGAACAGGTTCATTTGTGCGAGATGTTCAACGACAAGGTCGTGCTGGTGGTGAACACTGCCAGTAAGTGTGCCTACACCCCGCAATACGACGGCCTGGAAAAACTATACTACAACTATAAAGACAGGGGTCTGGTGGTGGCCGGTTTTCCGTCCAATGATTTTGGGGGGCAGGAGCCGGGGTCGGAGCAGCAAATCCAGACGTTTTGCCGGCTGACCTATGCGGTAAATTTTCCGATGTTCGCCAAAACCCGCGTCAAGGGGGCAGGGACTGACCCGTTTTATGCCTACCTTGCCAGTGCGACCGGCGAAAAGCCGGGATGGAATTTCCACAAATACCTGCTCAGCAGGGATGGCCGGGTGGTTGCCAGTTTCCCGAGCAATGTCAGGCCTGATGACCCACGCCTCGTCAAGGCGATCGAGGATTTGTTGTGAAAGATTTCGCAGCGAAAAATGCTCTGGAAAATATCCCGGCTGAGACCGGTTTGCAGCTCGCGGGAACGCTTCGAGTCGGCGTGAGTGCCTGCGTGCTGGGTTATTTGAAGAACAAACTCGCCGCGCCGCATCTGCAAGACCTGGTGGAGACCATCAATGCCTACCGGCGCGGTGACTATCCGCTGGTTGTTCCGGTGCGCATGCTGCAGCACCATTTCCGCGGCAACCCGCATCCCTACATCAGCCGTCAGGTCTACCTGTGTCCGCACCCGCAGGCACCCGGACTGCGTAACCGGATTTAATCGTCCCGGCAATCGCAGCGTAAAGATAGCAGGAGATTCTCACGCGCGAGCGGGATTTGCGCAGGTGCAGCATCGCGGATAAGATCCGCTCCTGCAGGTGTTAATTAGTTATGTAGGAGCGCTTCTCAAGCGCGATCGGGGTTCATGCAAGGACATTAGTCGAGAATGCAATTCGTTCATGCAGCCAGCGGGCCTTATTCTGTCGGTGTAACCAGCCATTCGTTGATTTGCACAAGATCTTCCCCGTCAAGAATGCCGGCGGCCTGTTTCAGTCGCAGCGTATTGAGCAGGTAGTCATAACGCGAACGGGCATAATCACGGCGCGCCCGTAACAGCTCGCGCTGTGCGTCGAGCACATCGACGACCGTGCGTGTGCCGACCTCGAATCCCGTGCTGGCGGCTTCAACGGCTTTTTCATTGGATTCAACCGCACGCGCCAGTGCCCTGACCCGGCTGATTCCTGAAATAACACCGCGGTAGTCATTGCGTGTCTGGCGTTCCGTGGCACGGTATTGCTTGACCTGGTTCTCTATTGCCGCGTTGTATTCAGAGCGGGATTGCCGTGTCTGCGAGGATACCAGGCCGCCCTGGTAGAGGGGCAGGTTAAACTCCAGGCCGATGCTGCTGTCATTGCGTTCCTGGTCAGCGAGGCCACCAAAACGGTTGTCCAGGTAGCTGATATCGGCGGTCACATCGAGGCTTGGATAATGTCCCGAGCGCTGAATCTCGATTTCCTGTTTTGCGGTTTCGGTCGCCGCCCTGGCCGCCAGCACCAGCGGATTTTGTTCAATGGCGGCAGTCACCCACTGCTCCTGGTCGGCCGGCTTCGGGGCTAGCAGAGGCACGTCAGGCTGCAGGATTTCCGGGACCCCGGTCATTTCACCGGTCAGTTCGGTCAGTGCTTCACGGGTATCGGCGAGCAGCTGCTCGGCATTGATTTCGTCGCTGACTGCAATATCGAAGCGCGCCCTGGCTTCAAGACTATCCGTGATGGCCGCAAGGCCGACCTCAAAGCGTTGCTCGGCCTGGTCGAGGGTGCGTGCAATGGCATCCTTGTCGGCACGTACGAATTCAAGATTGTCCTGCGCGGCGAGAAGCAGGAAATAAAGTCTGGCGACGCGCAGATGCAGATCTTGCCGTGCCGCTTCAAGTTCGGCGTCGGCCTGTGCAATGCGGCTGTCGGCCTGTTCCAGTGCGATAAAACGTTCACGTTGATAGAGGGCCTGGCGTAAACCGACACTGTAGGTCTGGTTGGTCGAATACGAGGCGTCGCCGCCACCACGTGGGTCGTAACGGGCCCTCGACGCATTACCCCGCAGTCCGATATCGGGCAGCAGGGCGGCGCGACTCTGCGGCAGGATTTCCAGTGCGGCGGCATGGGTGGCGATAGCGGCCTGGTACTCGGGATCCGCTTCGAGGGCCAGCTGGTAAACAGAGACCAGGTCATCCGCCAGCAAGTGCCCTGAGCTAAACACCAGCAGGCTGCAGCAAAGCAGCGGGAGCAGGCGCGGGCGGGATGTGAGTTTCACGACATGGCCTCGCCGGCGCGCACACCAGGCTGCGGCGGCTTGTTTGCAGCCTGTAACAGGCTGACTTTGCAATTTACTGGTTCGGGTTTACGCTTAATATTAGTCACGGCTGTCAGAAAACAAAGCCCTGCGGGCGGCTGGCATGTTGAAGCGCTGGAATGGAGGTCTCGAACAGGGTTTCCTGCGACCAGTTATCCCGGTTGACACGTGTGATCAGCATGGCCTCCATGATCGGCAGTTTTCCGGTGATCACAAACAGGCGGCCGCTTGTTTTCAGGTTTTCATGAAACTGTTGCTGCAGCAGGGGCAGCGAGCCGGTCACGGCAATCACGTCATACTGCTCGCTGCTGTTGAGTCCGTTGGCCACGTCGGCGGTTTCAAGAGTGGTGTTGGAAATACCCTGCTTGGCAAGTTTGTCGGCAGCGGTGGTTGTAAAGTCAGGCATGATATCGATGCTGGTCACGTGCCTGCCAAGGCTCGCCAGGCAGGCTGTCAGGTAACCACTGCCGGTACCGACTTCGAGGATGCTGTCTTCCGGTTTGATGCGTAACGCCTGCAGCAGCCTTCCCTCGACCTTGGGCGTCATCATCACCTGCTTGTTGCCAAGCGGTATATTGGTGTCTGCAAAGGCCAGTGAACGGTAGCGCTGCGGCACAAAATCTTCCCGCGGTATCCTGCTCATGGTGTCGAGTACGCGCTGGTCGAGGACCTCCCAGGTGCGCACCTGCTGCTCGATCATGTTGAAGCGTGCCTGCTCGAAATCTGTCTGGCTGGTTGACATCTGTTACTCGCTGTTTAACTGGGATAAAACCGATTTTCCTGGACGCAGCTGCGGCTGGAAACACCCCGATCGCGGCATGGCCGTGAGCGCATGCGTAGAGTACGGGGTTTAGCGGTCGCTGGCAAGAAAGCGTCGCCTGTGTTTGTTCATATGAGCATATAAAACAATGGTTTGTTAACCAGGCGGCGATAGTTTTTCTTGCAAATGGCAAATTCATTCGCTACCGTATAGTCCCAGCTGGGGGTGCCCTTATTGGGCTGAGAGAAACCCTTCGAACCTGATCCGGTTAGCACCGGTGTAGGGAAGCGCAAGCACCTTCCGGCCATTGCTTATACGTACACGCGAGGACGGCCAGATGAGTGCAATCCCAGAAGATTTCATCAAGAAAACCACGCAGTTGTCGGAGGATGTCACCCGGCCCTTTCCAGGTTCCACAAAGATCTACGTGCAGGGTTCACGCCCCGACATCCGTGTACCGATGCGCCAGATTCAGCAGTCCGACACCCCCGCCAGTTTTGGCGTTGAGAAGAATCCACCGATTACCGTCTATGACACCTCGGGCCCGTACTCCGACCCGGCAGCGGCCATCGACCTGCTGGCCGGGCTGCCGGATGTGCGCCACGCGTGGATTGCTGAACGCAACGACACTGAACAGCTGGATGGTCCGGGTTCGGAATATGGCCGTGAGCGCCAGTCCAGGCCGGAACTGGCACAGCTGCGCTTTGAGCATATTCGCAACCCGCGTCGCGCCCTGCCGGGCCGCAATGTTACGCAAATGCACTATGCGAGACAGGGCATCATCACCCCTGAAATGGAGTACGTGGCAATCCGGGAAAATATGTTGCTCGAGGATATGCGGGACAGTGGTTTGCTGAAACAGCATCCGGGCAACAGCTTTGGGGCGAGTATTCCGGAGAAGGTCACGGCTGAATTTGTCCGCGATGAGGTGGCCCGCGGCCGTGCCATTATCCCGGCCAATATCAACCACCCGGAACTGGAGCCGATGATAATCGGACGGAATTTCCTGGTGAAGATCAATACCAATATCGGCAACTCGGCGGTCACCTCATCGATCAGCGAGGAAGTCGAAAAGATGGTCTGGTCGGCCCGCTGGGGCGGCGATACGCTGATGGACCTGTCGACCGGCAAGAACATCCACGAGACGCGTGAATGGATCCTGCGCAACTCGCCGGTACCGGTCGGTACCGTGCCGATCTACCAGGCGCTGGAGAAGGTGGATGGCGTGGCGGAAGACCTGAGCTGGGAGATCTACCGCGACACCCTGATCGAGCAGGCAGAGCAGGGCGTCGATTATTTCACCATCCATGCCGGTGTACGCCTTGCGTATGTACCGATGACGGCCAGCCGGGTCACCGGCATTGTGTCGCGCGGCGGCTCGATCATGGCGAAGTGGTGTCTTGCGCACCATGAAGAGAGTTTCCTGTATACGCATTTCGAAGACATATGCGAGATCATGAAGGCCTATGACGTGTCATTCTCGCTGGGTGACGGGCTGCGCCCGGGGTCGATTGCCGACGCCAATGATGCCGCCCAGTTTGCCGAACTGGAAACGCTGGGCGAGCTGACGAAAATAGCCTGGCAGCATGATGTACAGGTAATGATCGAAGGCCCGGGCCATGTGCCGATGCAGATGATCCGGGAAAATATGCAGAAGGAACTGGATGACTGTCACGAGGCACCGTTCTACACCCTCGGCCCGTTGACCATGGATATCGCCCCCGGCTACGATCACATCACCTCGGCCATCGGTGCCGCCCAGATCGGCTGGTACGGTACGGCCATGCTCTGTTACGTCACGCCGAAGGAACACCTCGGGCTGCCCGACAAAAATGATGTGCGTGAAGGCATCATCACCTACAAGATCGCCGCCCATGCCGCCGACCTTGCCAAGGGCCATCCGGGCGCGCAGATACGTGACAATGCCATGTCAAAGTCGCGCTTTGAATTTCGCTGGGAAGACCAGTTCAACCTCGGTCTGGACCCGGAACGGGCGCGCGAGTTTCACGATGCCACCCTGCCGAAGGACTCCGCCAAGGTCGCCCACTTTTGTTCCATGTGCGGGCCGAAGTTCTGCTCCATGAAGATCAGCCAGGACGTGCGCGAATACGCCGCCAAAAAAGGTATCGGCGATATCAACATCGCGATCGATCAGGGCATGGCCGAAAAGGCCGAGCAATTCAAAGAAGGCGGGGCGGAGATCTACAGCAAGGCCTGAGGAGTAGACCCGATGCCGGATCCGCTTCGCTTGATCCGGCCTGCGCCGCTGTGAATTCTGTGGCAAAACCTAGCCGACCCCCTTCTTTTCGGGAAACACCCACAAGGCTAGTGCATACAGTACCAGCGCCATGGCAATGACCGTGGAAAAACCGAAGTGAATGGCGAGCAGTGCCGCCAGCACGGCACTGATCACCGAGGCGCAGCCATTGATGGCCCAGGCCCACGGGATCAGGTCCGGTGCGTAATCCGCCAGCCGGCCAAGTCCCAGCGGGAAAGGCATGCCCATGCAGAAGGCCAGCGGCGCGATCAGGACGACACTGATCAGGATGCGCGCGGCATCAGGCAACATCGCCAGCTGCTCCAGCAGGGGGCCAAGTGCCAGCAGGTAGACCGTGCCGATTATCACGATGGCCGCGACGGCCAGGC
>JBATIF010000130.1:0-1607 GCA_049667605.1 Gammaproteobacteria bacterium | reverse complement strand
CCTTGCGCATCCCAGCCAAGGCTGCGCAGCTTGTTCAGAAACTTGCCGTTGCCGCAGCCGATGTCCAGCGCCCGGCGACCGGGACGAAACGGTGGCGCGTCGCGATACTTGCTGCGCCCCAGCAACTGTCCTGCCAGGATGTAAAGCGGCGGAACTTGCAGATGCGTATAGCCATGCACGGCCCGCAGAGCACCTTTCTCGAAATTCTTCACCGGCTTGGTGCGCTCGGGCTGATATTGTTCGTACTCGTCCGGATAGAACGTTGCGATCCGTTCATTATCCGGCATCGGCGTCTGGAACACGGCAGCGCATTCCCGGCAGCGTGCATACTGGTATTCACCAGGCCGGTCAAACAGCAAATCGCGACCGCTGAAATCCGGGCGCGCAGACCCGCCACAGACCGGGCAGTTGTCAGCGGCGATGTGCTCTTCAGTCATGCGGATAAACGTATTCAGGATGGGTCATGGCAATCACCTGTGTTCACGCAATGTGCCGACCATGTCGATCATCGCCGGGATCACCAGGTAGCGGTTGCCAAACAGCCACCTGTACAGGCCAAGCAGTTGCAGCAGCTTGAGGATATCCAGGCCGATGCCGCGCAGCGGCATTCCATGGCGGCGATAGTGCTTGCCGCTCAACGGCAGGATACCTACGGATTCATCGATGGCCCGGAAATCACCCTTGTTTGGAGAATGCCAGCAACCGGGGCCACCTGCATCCCAGTCAATTCCCGGAAACAGCTTCTTGACCCCTGCCTGCGTAAAGCGCCAGTAATCGGAAGGGTAGCCGTGAAATTTCCACGCAAAGGGAACCGACAGCACGATTTTGCCTCCCGGCCTGAGCAGGCGGGTCATGTTCTCGGCCATCAGGAAAGGCTGGTCGCAATGCTCCATCACGCTGAACGAAAATATCGCGCCGAAGCGCTGCTGCCCGAGGGCCGCATCGATTGAATCAAATGGCAGGGTCAGGTCGAGAACCTTGTCCACGCCATTGCCCATGCCGAGATCAACACCGATATAGGTCTCCCCGGGAAATAATGAGCGCAAGTTCCGGGTGCTGCCATAATCACGCGAGCCGATTTCCAGGAACGGTCCGGACAAGGTGTCCTTTTGCTGCAGGACAAACTGGTACTGGTTGGCATCTCCCATAGTTGCGTTTTTCCAGTTAAGTGAACTGCTGCTTCAGCCCGCCAGCCGCTGATGCTGCGCAGCTGAGAGGATATTTAATCCAGGCCGTTAATGCCAGCAACAGGGGCGCCGATCATCCGGGCCGGCAGCCGTACAACGAAAGCATTTCGGGCAGCCAGCACCGGGTTCATTCGATCTCCAGAAAACGGGGCAGCAACGGAACGTCGCTGGAAGTCTTGCGATGCAGGGCCTGCATGCGCACTATGACCTGCCGCCAGAACGCCCGGTTGACGCGTAACTCATGGCGCAAGGATCTGCCGCTGTACGCCTGCACAAAACGCGCGTAGTCCGCAGTCGTCAGTGTCAGCTCGCCGCTCTGGAATAAGGCGGAATACAGCAGCGACCCCAGGTCCTTGACCTTCCAGCGCCGGGGTGTGTGCCGGCGGCGCTGCACCCGGTGCAGGTCCATGAGATAAATGC
>JBATIF010000129.1:0-2538 GCA_049667605.1 Gammaproteobacteria bacterium | reverse complement strand
TAGGCAGTCGCAAGGGCAAAATCATATTGCTGAACCTGCAGCCACAGGTTAAAAGGGTATTCGAAATCATCAAGGCACTGGATGGCATGAGTATCTTCAAAGACCGGGAAGAGATGGATGCCTATCTGGCAGATATGCAGCAAAAGGTACTGGATGGCGAGTAGTCAAGGCATGTACTGAAAGTAGAGTAAGTCCATGAATTAACGTATTGCATGGAGCAGTTGATGGCGACAAGACATGAAAGTTATGCATCACTGTACAAACAACCCCCTCTATATTTTTACCATGAAAAGGACAGGCCGGTCGTCAGCGTATCGGAATCAAGACCGGTAGATTCGAGTTTGCGGGTACCAATATAAGCGACGTTGAAACCTGACTGGCGGTTGATTGGATAGGTAAATCTTAGCGCCCAGCCGATATCCTGCTTTATATCGTCCTTCTCAATTCCGTTGATAGTGCTTTCACCGCTATAGTCATAACCAATAGCCGCGCCCAGCGAGAGCCCAGGGCGAAATGTGTGAGTGAGGTGACCATGGATGATATAAGTCGGATCCTGTTCGCGTGTATTGCCGTTAAAAAACTCATCATTGTCGGAGTAGAAGGCCACCTCACCCGTAACTTCTGTGGTCCACTTCCCCCGGGTATGATTGATGCCGACCTGGGGCCGAATAATATACCGGTTCTGGCCAAGGTTGATCAGCTTGTCATCCATGTATTCGCCGGTCGGCAAACGCACTGCCAGCGCCATTCCGACGATGGTGTCATCTTTCAAACCGGATCGATAAGCCGCGAATTCCTTGCCGCTCAAGGGCGGTGCGCCGTGCAGGTTTACAGACAGGCGCACAAATGTATCTGACCAGCCACTTCTTGAAACAGATGCCGGAGCGCCATCCAGTATTCCCGACCATTTTCCCTCCTGGTAGGCTTGTGCGAGATCGACTCGTACCGACTTGTCAAACAGCCCGAACGTGCGAATGTACTTGCCGGCCGTGGTGTGCAACTTCATTTCAACATCTTCAATCAACAGGACAGGATCAAAAGAAATATCGGCCTTGGTGTAGGCATAGCCGACGCCGGCGAAATTTGTTCCCACAGGAAGATGGCTCCATTGCCGGGGTTCGAGTTCCAGGGCAGGGCAGGGCAGCGCCAGGCTCACGGCGAACAGGCCCGGAATAATCAATCTAAACGTGCGACACGGCGACTTCATTGTTTTGGAGGCCCTGATATTTTTATCGAATGCTTCATAATACAAAATAATGGAAATAATGGGGTCGGATACATTTTACGCATTTTTTCGAAAATGTATCCGGCCCGAATGGCGTTTCCTTAAGTTTAAAACCACCGTCATCCCGGCGAAGGCCGGGATTCATAACCTACAATGGTGGTCGTTTCTCTGGATCCCGGCCTTCGCCGGAATGACGAGATGAGTGACTGAATTCGGAGTTACAGTTTAAGTGAGTGCTATTAGTGTCAGAGCACATTTTCTACGAATATAAGCGGTTAATGTGCTCTGACACCTTTTTTCAAAACCACCGTCATCCCGGCGAAGGCCGGGATCCATAACCTACAATGGTGGTCGTTTCTCTGGATTCCGGCCTTCGCCGGAATGACGAGATGAGTGACTGAATCAGGAATTACAGTTTAAGCAAGCGCCGTTCGTATCCGGCCCCTTTACGGAGAAACCTATGAAAAGATGGCAGCAAGCGACAATAATCGCCATGGCGTTGTTCGCGCTGAATGTATTGGTGCCTGGTTGCGCGTCTGTTGGCGGCAAGACACTGAAAATCGATCCCCGCCAGATAGTGGGTGTGCAGGACATGAAGTCTGAAATTACATCCATGCTGGAAATCCTGGGTTATGAGCGACAACCCTTGCGTAATCCTTCAACAGGGCAGCCTGTGCAGGTGGCCGAAGAATACGGGCAATACAGGATGTTGTTCAGGGCCGGTGATAATGTTTCCGTACAGGTCGAGGTACACATTCGTAAAGATGACAGGATGACGGGGCTGCATTTCTCTGAAGTGGGCACCGATCACCCCGGCGATGCCGCGATGGACTATTTCCGTAAGCTAAAAGAGCGGGTCGTGCTGGAATTCGGCGCCGACAACGTCACAGACAAACACTCTTTTATGACGCCGTAGGGGCCGGTTTGGCGTCGGTTTGATCTTGCCCCGGCCCGTGCTGTCTCTGTTTTTTGGCTCTTCCCCAAATCGAGTGGGCAGATAACCGTTGTAGGGCCGAATTCATTCGGCCAACAGCCTGCGACGCATTTGTAGGGCCGAATTCATTCGGCCAACGGCCTGTGACGCATTGCGCAGGGGGTGTCATTCCCTGCACCATCAAGTCTATTGCATCACCATGTTTACCCGCGGTCGCCACCTTTGGATGAGTGATGACGATGAAACACCGCTGGTCGAATGAATTCGACCCTACAGGCCTGACCGAGGAGGGCCAAATTCATTCGGCCAACAACCTTGCCATCAGAAGGAATGTTTGATTGGCGTGAAATGGCCAGCACTGGCAAACAACATGCTCTAG
>JBATIF010000128.1:0-2699 GCA_049667605.1 Gammaproteobacteria bacterium | reverse complement strand
CGGATGACCTGCGCCATGAATGGCGCAACCACTGGATGGTACATGGGCCGGCCCAAAGCGGCTGGAAGGGCTATCGCAACCTGATCAATCAGATGCTGGGCAAATTACAGGATTTTCCCGAATCCCTGACGGTGAGCAGCACCTGCCTGTCCGTAAACAGCATCCTGAAGTCCAATCTCGAGGCAGCACTGCAGCCGGGCGTGGCAAAACAGCAGAAAAAAAAGCGCAAGAAATTCAGGTTCGACCGACCGGTCTTTATCGTCAGCGCACCGCGTGCCGGCAGCACACTCCTGTTCGAAACGCTTGCGGCCAACAAGGCGTTCTGGAGCCTGGGCGACGAAAGCCACAAACATTTCGAAGGAATCCCCGCGCTGCGACCCGAGTCCCGGGATTTCCGTTCCAACCGCCTGACTGAAAAAGATCTGACCAAGGACATCGGCAAAACACTGACACAATCCTTTATTCGGGACCTGCGCCAGGCAGACGGTCCAATGCTGACGAGCCTGTCCGGAAAGAATATACCCAACTCGGTGCGTTTCCTGGAGAAGACACCGAAAAATGCCTTGCGCATACCCTTTCTCAATGCCCTGTTTCCCGATGCCCTGTTCATCTTCCTGTACCGCAACCCGCGCGACAACATCAGCAGCCTGATGGACTCCTGGCGTTCGGAGAAGTATGTCACCTACCGGGAACTGCCCGGCTGGGACGGTCCGCCGTGGTCGCATTTACTTATTCCCGGCTGGCAGCAATTGAAGGGCATGCCGCTGGAGGAGATCATCAAATCACAATGGATGGTCACCAACCGCACCGTCATGGAAGATCTCGCCGGCCTGCCGAAGAACCGCTGGTGTACCGTCAGCTACGAAAGTTTTCTCGCCGATCCCGCTGCGGAACTAAAACGCCTGTGTGAATTCGCCGATGTCCCCTTCGGCCCGCGCATGCTGGAAATCGCCGAACAGCCCCTGCGTAATTCAAAATATACGCTGACGCCGCCGGATCCGGACAAGTGGAAGAAAAACGAGAAAGAACTCAAGGTAGTGCTGCCGGACGCTGAGCCGATGCTCAAGAAACTGCAAGCGCTGGAAGTCTGAAGCATGTTCCCCAACGGTTTGGAAATCACGCCCCGGGCCATCCGGCCCTCGGAATCATCGCCCGGCGAGAAGGAATACGAAGTCAGCCTGGCGGACGCCTTCCGGGTGGCCCTGAAACACTGGGAGCAGCATAACCCCGCCCAGGCGGGAAAAATCTGCCGCAAGATTCTCAAGTCACAGCCCAATCATGCCCGCGCCCTGCATTTGCTGGGCCTGGTTATCTACAAGGACGGCCAGAACGAAGAAGCGGCGGAGCTTATCGAGCGCGCCATCAAGCTGCGGCCGGATCTCAAGGAGTTCTACAACAGTCTGGGCATGGTGCAGATGGTGCTCGGCCGCTACGAAGAAGCCCTGGGTCATTACCGCAAGGTACTGGACATGGTCGACCCTGAGGACACAAATGACCGGCCGAAACTGTTGAGCAACATCGCCAACGCCCTGCAGCTGCTCGGCCAGTACGATGAGGCCATTACCTGGCATGACAAGGCACTGGAACTGCGGCCCGATGATGTCGTGGCCACCTGGAACCGCTCGCATATCTTTCTTATCAAGGGCGACCTGCTGGCGGGCTGGGATGGCTACGAGCGTCGCTTCGAGCTGAAAAAGGCGCGGGAGAAATTCTATCCGCACGAGTTCGACGTACCCAAGTGGGACGGCTCGTCATTCAAGGGCAAGCGCCTGTTCATTCACGATGAACAGGGCATCGGCGACATCATCCAGTTCGCCCGTTACATGCCGCTGGTGAAGGAAAAAGGCGGACAGGTCATCTTCGAAGTGCGCGGTGTGCTGTTTGACCTGTTCAAGAGTCTCAAGGGCGTGGACCACCTGGTGGAACGCATTCCCAATACGCGCACACCACTGTGCTTTGACTTGTATTCGCCCATCATGAGTTTGCAGGCGGTCTTGAAGACCACCCTGGAGACCATCCCCAACGAGGTCCCTTACCTGTCTGCGCCGCAGGACAAGATCGATCAATGGAAGGACCGCTTCGAGGGCGATGGCCTGAAGGTAGGGCTGGTATGGGCAGGCAACCTGAATAACATCCCGCTGCGCCATCGCGCCAGCAAGCTGGCTTTCATGGAACCGCTCCTGCATATTCCCGGCATCAGTTTCTTCGGCCTGCAAAAGGGCGAGGAAACCGCAGTGGAGGTGGACGAGTTGCCGAAGGGCCTGCGCTTCCCAAGCTACGGCGAGGAGTTTCAGGACTTCGCGGACACAGCCGGTGCGCTCTCACACCTCGACCTGGTAATTACCGTGGACACCTCTGTTGCCCACCTGGCAGGCGCCATGGGCATACCTACCTGGATCATGCTCGCCTACCCGGCAGACTGGCGCTGGCTGCTGGACCGCAGCGACAACCCCTGGTACCCCACCGCCCGCCTGTTCCGCATGCCCGAACCCGGTGACTGGGTCAGCGTGGTAGCCGAAATCGAAACCGCCCTGCGGGAGAAAGTCGGTGCAAAGAAAAAGGCCAGGAAAAAATCCAGCAAGGCAGCCCCGAAAAAGGCCTCCCCCAAGGAAAAACAGGCCCGCAAAACCATCCCCGGATCAAAGGCCGGATCAACCGTAGGCTAGATCAAGAGTAGGCCGGATCAAGCGCAGCGGATC
>JBATIF010000127.1:0-22768 GCA_049667605.1 Gammaproteobacteria bacterium | reverse complement strand
TGCATCGATGCTTGGCTCGCGGCCGCGGAATTCGATGAACAGTTCCATCGGTTCGCGCGAGCCGCCCTGTTCAAGGACGCTGTTGAGGAAGCGTTTGCCGGTTTCGCTGTTGAAGATGCCGGTTTCCTCGAAGGCCGAGAAGGCATCTGCTGACAGCACCTCTGCCCATTTGTAGCTGTAGTAACCGGCAGCGTAGCCGCCGCCGAAGATATGCGTGAAGCCGTTTTCAAAGCGGTTGAAAGCGGGCGGCTGTATTACGGCGACCTGTTTGCGAACTTCGTTGAGGGTCTTGTGGATGTCGTTGTCCCGCCCGGGCCTGTACTCCAGGTGCATGCGGAAATCGAACAGGGCAAATTCCAGCTGGCGCAGCATCTGCATGGCTGACTGGAAGTTTTTTGCTGCAATCATGCGCTTGAAAAGTTCATCCGGAATCCTCGCCCCGCTTTCATAGTGAGCGGCAAACAGGTCCAGTGCCTCGCGCTCCCAGCACCAGTTTTCCATGAACTGGCTGGGCAGTTCCACGGCATCCCAGGCGACGCCGCTGATCCCGGACACGCCGGCATAATCAACCTGGGTAAGCATGTGATGCAGGCCATGTCCGAACTCGTGGAACAGGGTAATGACTTCGTCATGGGTGAACAGTGCCGGGTCATCACCGATGGGTGGTGAGAAATTACAGGTCAGGTAGGCAACCGGGCTTTGCAGGCCGTTAGCGGTGCGCCGGCGACTGATGCAATCATCCATCCATGCGCCACCGCGCTTGTGCTGGCGCGCATACAGGTCAAGGTAGAACTCGCCGCGCAGATCGCCATCGGCGTCATGGATGCGGTAGAAATGCACGTCTTCGTGCCAGCGGTCGATATCTTCAACGGCCTCTATTTGCAGCCCGTAGAGACGCTGCACGATTGAAAACAGGCCTTTTATAACCCGGGGTTCTGGGAAATAGGGCTTCAACTCTTCCTGCGAGATCGCATATTTATGCTGGCGCAGTTTTTCCGAGTAGTAGCCGATGTCCCATGCCTGCAGGTCGCTGCTGCCATGTTGTTCACTGGCAAAGGCACGCACCGCGGCGAGTTCCTCTGCTGCGGGTTTTTTAGAGCGCTCCGCCAGGTCGTTGAGGAAGGCATTTACCTGGTCGACTGACTCTGCCATCTTGGTTGCCAGTGAACGTTCCGCGTAGTTATCGAATTCCAGCAGCCGCGAGGCTTCATGCCGCAATTCGAGTATCCGGTTCATGACAGGCGTATTGTCCCACTTGCCCGCATGGCCCAGGCCAGCCTCTCGACCGGTTCCCGGTCTCACCTTCTCCGGTACCTGGTCGGATGCACGCGTGACATAGGCCGTGTACATCTCCTCACGCAGATCACGGCTATCGGCATAGGTCATGACCGGCATATAGGAAGGGAACTCCAGGGTAAACACCCAGCCATCCATGTCACGCTGCCCGGCGGTTTGCCTTGCCAGTGAGCGGGCGCTTTCGGGCAGACCTGCGAGCAGCGATTCATCGCTGATCTGTTTGTGCCAGGCATTGGTAGCATCAAGCACGTTGTCACTGAATTGTGCGGTCAGCTTCGAGAGTTCCTGCATGACTGCCTTGTAGCGGTCCTGTGCTACCTGGCCGAGTTCTATGCCGGAGAGGCGGAAATCACGCAGTTCGTTATCAATAATTTTCTTTTGTGCGGTATCCAGGCGCGTGTATTCCTCGCCGTCGGCAATCTGCCGGTAGGCCCGGTAGAGGCCCTTGTGCTGGCCCATTTCGGTTGCGAATTCGCTGAGTTTCGGCAGGCAGGCGTTGTAGGCGTCGCGTAGTGCATCCGAGTTGACGACCGAGTTCATGTGGCTCACCGGCGACCAGGCGCGGCTGATCCTGTCATTCATTTCTTCCAGTGGGGCAACCAGGTTTTCCCAGCTGTAATCGGCATTGGCGGCCAGCAGTGTCTCGACCTGTTTGCGTGCATCAGCCAGTAATTGATCGATGGCCGGTTCGACATGCTCAGGCCTGATCCTGGAAAACGGCGGCAGTCCTGTGAGTTCAAGCAACGGGTTTGTCATGCTGGAAATACCTTTGGTTTGCGAGGTTAATACCGATTCTGCAGACGTTTACTTTAGCATGTGTGCCTTGCAACCGCATGGCGAATACCCGAAACTTTACGACTCGCAGCGCGCAGGCAAGTTTGCCCCGTGCGAGTTTCGAATCCGTGAAGAGGTGACCCCGTGTCGATCAGGACGTTTGAAAACAATGTGCCGCGGATTGCGGCTTCGGCCTACGTGGATGAAACCGCGCTGGTGATCGGTGCGGTGCGTATTGCCGAGGATGTTTCGCTGTGGCCCAAGGTGGTGGCGCGTGGTGATGTGAATACCATCGAGATCGGGGCGCGCACCAATATCCAGGATGGCACCATCCTGCACGTCAGTCATGACAGCGAATTTGCGCCGGGCGGGTTTCCACTGACTATCGGGGCGGATATTACTGTCGGCCATCAGGCCATTCTGCACGGTTGCACCATCGAGGACCGTTGCCTTGTCGGCATGGCTGCCACGGTCATGGATGGTGCGCTGCTGCGTTCGGGTGCGATCCTCGGCGCGGGCAGCCTGGTGCCACCGGGGCGCGAACTGGAAGGCGGCTTCCTCTGGGTCGGTTCGCCGGCACGCAAGGTGCGGCCGCTGCGCAAGGAAGAGGAGGCGTTTCTCGACTACTCGGCCCGGCACTACGTCGAACTGAAAAACCGCTACCTCGCTGGTAGCTGATTGCCATTCACTGATGCTGTATTTTCTCGCGCAAAGCCGCAAAGCCGCCAAGTTAAAACCTCCAAAAACCTCTCCACAGAGTGCATAGGGTTCACAGAGAGCAACAAACACTATTTTGCAGGATCCACTTGAACTCATCACTCGCACCCGGATTACACGCTAACGATAAATTAACTATCTATATGCCCTCGGTAACTGCTCCTGCGTTACTCTACCTCCTGCATCAATGTTGTCGTGTGGCAAGAATTTTGGTTTTTAGTTTTTATCTTTGCGCCTTTGCGTCTTTGCGCGAAATTATTCTTTTCAGATGAAAGCCGACTAGCGCAGCGCTGCAATAACCGGCGCCGTATCCGGGCGTATTCCGCGCCACAGGTAGAAAGATTCGGCGGCCTGCTCCACCAGCATGCCCAGGCCATCCATGACCCTGAGCGCACCCTGTTGAGCGGCCCAGTCCATGAATGCGGTGGGCTTGTCGGCGTACATCATGTCGTAGCACCAGCTATCCGGAGTGACCACGTCTGCCGGCAGGGCCGGTACCTTGCCCGAGAGACTGGCTGCGGTTGCATTGATGATGATATCGAAGTGCTGTCCCTGTGGTCCGTCGAGGCCGCAGCCCTCGGTATACCCCAGGTCACAAAAGCTGCGCGCAAGCGCAACGGCCTTTTCGGGCGTCCGGTTGGCGATCACCAGCAGCGCTGGTTTTTCATTCAGCAGCGGTCCGATGACGCCGCGTGCGGCACCGCCGGCGCCGAGCAGCAGCAGCCTTTTAGCTGTGAGTGCTGCGCCATGATTCACCGTCAGGTCGCGAATCAGCCCTGCGCCATCGGTATTGTCACCGAAGTGCTTGCCGGACTTGACCAGTAACAGGGTATTGACCGCACCGGCACGTTCCGCGCGGTCGCTGCGCCTGTCGGCCAGGGCGCAGGCATCCTGCTTGAACGGAACGGTGATGTTCAGGCCGTTGCCACCGCGTGACTGGAATTCGGCAACCGCAGGGATGAAGTTACCGGGTTCAACAAGAATGGCGCTGTATTCCATTTCCTGTCCGGTTTGCCCGGCAAACATGCGGTGAATCCGCGGCGACTTGCTATGGGCAATCGGGTTGCCCATGACGGCATAGCGATTCATCTTGCGGGAGATTTCCAGGGAGCTGGAAACAGAACATGGATCGCGTGGTTTGACAGAGCCGGGTAGAAGCGCAATGCGGGAAGTTGTGTCGCCATATCCCGGCTACGAATTCCCGCTTTGCAGCCACTGCCCGACCGTTTTTGCATAGTACGTCAGGATGGCATCGGCACCGGCACGCTTGAAGGCGAGCAGTGCTTCCATGACCACGGCCTGTTCATTGAGCCAGCCGTTTTGCGACGCTGCCTTGAGCATGGCGTACTCGCCGCTGACCTGGTAGGCGAAGGTGGGCACCGCGAACTCCTGTTTAACGCGGCGCACGATGTCGAGATAGGGCATGCCCGGTTTCACCATCACCATGTCTGCGCCCTCCTCCAGGTCCAGTGCCACTTCCCGCATGGCCTCGTCACTGTTGGCGGGATCCATCTGGTAACTGTATTTGTTGCCGCCGGCAAGGTTGGCCGCAGAGCCCACGGCGTCACGGAAAGGCCCGTAAAAGGACGAGGCATACTTGGCCGCATAGGCCAGTATGCGTGTATTCCTGTTGTTTGCCTGTTCAAGTGCCTGCCGGATGGCGCCGATCCGTCCGTCCATCATGTCGGAGGGAGCAACAATGTCCGCGCCGGCATCTGCATGTGAGAGTGCCTGCTTTACCAGCACGGCAACCGTTTCGTCATTGAGAACATAACCTTTTTCATCGAGCAGGCCATCCTGGCCGTGGGTGGTGAACGGGTCCAGCGCGACGTCGGTAATAACCCCGAGTTCGGGCAGCGCCTGCTTGAGTGCACGCACGGCGCGTTGTGCCAGGCCTTCCGGGTTCCAGGCCTCATGTGCATCCGCGGACTTGTCTTCCTCTGAAATCACGGGAAACAGTGCAATTGCGGGAATACCGAGATCATGTATTTCACGGGCCTCGGCCAGCAGTGCATCGATAGCGAGGCGCTCGATACCCGGCATGCTGGGGACGGGTTCACGCTTTCCCTTGCCTTCCACAACAAACACCGGGTAAATGAGGTCTGCAGCACTGAGCCGGTTTTCCCGCATCAGCCGGCGCGAGAAATCATCGTGGCGCATGCGTCGCATGCGGATAGCGGGATAACGGCCTTGCCCCGGTTTTTTGTCAGTCACAGTTGCTACTCCCTGGAATCACATGGTGCCCAGTTTACCTTGCCCGGCAGCCGCGGTCAGTTACCGTGAGCACCTGGACGGCAATGTACCATTAGAAGACGTCTGCGTGTAAGCTGAAAAAATGGAAATGGCACTTGAAAAACAGCCTGTCGATGCGCTTGCTGCGCGACCGCTGCTGGCCCGTCTGCTGGAGCGGCAGGCGGCCTCGCTGGTCGGCTGGTATGCTGACCCCGTCAGCAGTGACACGGCACGGACGCTGGCGGACACTGCACAATCCGGGCTGGGTTCGCGTTTGTGCGAGGGCGATGACTGTTCCCAGCTTCATGTGCTGTTGCTGGCCTGTCATTTCTGGATGGGAGGCAGCATTGAACTCGATTATGAGCAACTGGCGGCATCGACTGGCAACGCACGTGAGCGTGCATTGCTCGAGCTGGTGTATGGACAATTGCTGATCAGCTGTAAATACAGGCCTGCCTGCCAGCATTTGGCCCGCGGGTTTTCACTGGCAGTTGATCATCTCGGCACGTCTGATTACTTCTACCTGGTCAGGCAGCATGAATTGCTCGCTTACCTGCCGCTGTCGTCCAGGCCTTCGGCGCCACTCGACCTGGAATCCCTGCTAACAGAAGCCAGGGTTATAAAGCGCCTGCAGGCCGGCTCAGGCTGGCGCCATGATAATGCGCACCATGATACTGTTGGTTAGTTATAAAGAATCAGCATGAAGCTGTTCGTTTCTGTTTGCCGGTTTATCGCTAACCAGCTTGCGCTGATTACTCTGGCTGGCGCTGTGGCGGCCTACGCGTATCCACCTCTTTTTCTGGTTTTCCAGAACAGTTTTATATGGTTTTTTGCAGCGACCATGTTTGCTATGGGTATTGTGCTGGATTCACGCGAACTTCAGGAAACCCTGCACAAGCCTGCGCGCATCGGTCTCGGTGTGCTGACACAATTCACCGTGATGCCCGCGTTGGGGTTCGCCGTTGCCGTATTGGCCCCGCTGCCCCCGGCAATCGCGCTTGGTTTTATTATTGTGGCCTGCGCACCGGGCGCGATGGCCAGCAATGTAATTGTCTATCTTGCCGGTGGCGCAGTCGCGTTTTCGGTTGCCATGACAACAGTCGCTACCTTTCTTTCACCGTTACTGACACCGGCACTGGTCGAGTTGCTGGGCAATGCTTTTCTCGAGATTCCCTTCTGGCCAATGTTAAGTACCATTCTCATGATGGTGGTGTTGCCGTTGGCTGCAGGGATGCTGATAAAAAATTATCTGGGCCGCTACCAGGAAACGGCGCGCTGTGTTGCCCCGGCAGTCGCTGCCGTTGCGATTGTCGTTATCTGCAGTTATGCCGTTGCAGCCAACCAGCCGCGCATTGCGACGGTAGGGGGTGTGGTCTTTCTGGCGGTGATCCTGCTAAACGGACTCGGTTACCTGGCCGGCTGGTGGCTGGCGCGTCTGTATGGTTTTGATGCCAGTCATCGCCTGACCCTGTCGATCGAGATCGGCATGCAAAATGCCGGCCTTGGGGTGGCGCTGGCACTGCAGCATTTTTCCCCGGAGACGGCGCTTCCCGGTGCCTTGTTTGCTTTCTGGTGCATCCTCACCGCCGCAGGCGCCAGCAGCTGGCTGCGCCGGCGCGAATCACTACCTGCAGAGTAATTTCATACTATAAATCAATATGATGCGATGCAAGTCCGCTGAAGTTCCTTGTCTATCAAGCTTTCCGGTAGCAAGCCGATAATCTAATCAGGGCAGGATGCATCGCTGCAATCTGCAATCGGTACGGTGAGGCAACAACAACGCGTTCCAGATTGCAGAGACAGCGGTTTTCAAGGGCTCCTCCGACGCCGCAAGGCGTTTTCAACCCGCCGAAAGGCGGGTTTTTTTTGTCCCGGTTGGTTATTGACCCTGGTGTTCAGGCTTCCGGTTTCACGCCGCCGCATTCATGAATGACATAGGCCAGCAGGGCGATCATATCCGTGTCATCCGCTGCCAGGGGATCGGTTTCCGGCGGTTTCATGATGCAATAGTTGATCATCTCCCACAGCTCCCGGACATTGCCCGGCTGTTTCTGAAATCCGGGTCTTTACGTGAGAATTCAGTGTTCAGAGCCAGTCCCTGGGCATGAGAAATGAGGTGTAGAGCGCGGCTTCCGGGGTGCCGGCCTGCGGGTGCCAGTCGTAGCGCCAGGTCACTTGCGGAGGTAATGACATGAGGATGGCCTCGGTACGGCCACCGGATTGCAGTCCGAACAGGGTGCCGCGGTCGTAGACAAGATTGAACTCGACATAGCGTCCACGGCGGTATTTCTGGAAGTTCTTCTGTTGTTCACCATACCCGCTGTCCTTGCGGCGTTCCACGATCGGCAGATAGGCCGGCAGGTAATGATCGCCAACACTTCGCATGAATGAGAAGCACCGCTCAAACCCGCCTTCATTGAGGTCATCAAAAAACAGGCCGCCAATACCGCGTGCCTCGTCGCGGTGTTTCAGATAAAAGTAATCGTCACACCATTTTTTATAGCGCGGGTAGACGTCATCACCGAAGGGTGCACAGGCTTCACGTGCCTGTTGATGCCAGTGCACGGCATCTTCCTCGAAGCCGTAATACGGTGTCAGATCAAAGCCGCCGCCAAACCACCATACCGGTTCGGCAGATTCTTTTTCAGCAATGAAGAAACGTATATTGGCATGCGACGTGGGCACGTAAGGATTCTGCGGATGCATCACCAGTGAGACACCAAGGGCCTGGAAGCCGCGTCCGGCCAGTTCCGGGCGGCTTGCGGTAGCTGACGGTGGCAAAGCAGTGCCGAAAACATGGGAAAAGTTGATGCCGGCCTTTTCAAAAACAGCGCCGTCTTCCATGATCCTCGAGCGTCCACCACCGCCTTCATCACGCAACCAGTTGTCTTCACGAAACTGTGCCGCGCCGTCTGTCTTTTCAAAAGCGGCGCAAATGCGGTCCTGCAGCTGCAGCAGGTATTCACGCACCTGTTCCAACTGCTCCTTGCCGATGGTGTTTTCTGTCATTGTTGATTCAGTGCCGGTTTAAGAAAATCTGTTTTTGCCACAGAGGGCACACGACTGCAGGGATGCAGGAGGTAGTGTAACGCAGGAGCAGTGAGCGGGCGTACTCAGAGGAAAAAAACTACATTTTTTGGCTGTTCCCCTGTTTGAGTGGGTAACACATAAATTTAGACGAGACACATTCCTTCTGATGGCAAGATTGTTGACTGTATGAATTTGGCCCTGCAACGGTAATCTACCCACTCGATTCGGGGAACAGCCCATTTTTCAATTCTCTGTGCCCTCTGTGACATTTATTTCAGTAGTTAGCCGGAACGCAGGATCTTGCCGGATATGCCGTCGCGAATTGTGCTGGGCAGACCGCTGCCCTGTTCGCCGTGCAGGATGCAGTCGAGCTGGCCGTTGAACGCCTTGCGCACGGCCAGCGGGCTGGTTGCCGGGTGCCTGCCATGCAGGTTGGCGCTGGTTGACACCAGCGGGCCACCCCAGTGTTTGCACAGTGCGGCAGCGACCGGGTGACTGCTGACGCGGACGGCAAGGCCGGTGTGCCTGCCGCGCAGCCATGCGGGCATCGTGGGCAGGCACGGCAGTACCCAGGTGGTCGCAACCGGAGTGCTTCTTGTAACACGGGATTTTGTCGCGCTGCCCAGTGGCAGCAGCAGGGGGGTGAGTTGTGCAAACTCAGCGGCGATCAGCACGAGTCCTTGCCGGGTATCGCGTTGTTTCAGTGCAAGCAGGTGCAGCACGGCGGCTGCATTGAACGGGTCACAACCAAGACCATATACCGTTTCCGTTGGGTAGGCGATTATCCCGCCGTGTTCAAGGTGACGCACCGCTTCACGGATTTTCCAGCTCACGTCTTGCCGGATTCCTGCTCTGTTCCGGGTATCGGTTTATCCCAGGGTTCCACGAACTTGCACTCCGGCTGCGGGCAGACGCGCTGGGTGCCGGAGCGCTTGGTGGTCTTGATGGATGTGATCGGCCAGTGACACAACGGGCAGGGTTGTGCCAGCGGCATGTTCCAGATGGCGTATTCGCATTTCGGATAGTGCTCGCAGGAAAAGAAGATTTTCCCGCGGCGCGATTTGCGTTTCAGGATATTGCCTTTTTTACACTGCGGGCACTGTACCCCTGTGTCTTCCGGTTTTTCCAGGGGCTCGATATGTTTGCAATCCGGATAGCTGCTGCAGCCGATAAATTTTCCGTACCGACCGGAACGGATGATCAGGTCTGACTCGCACTCGGGACATTTGCGCCCTTCAACAATTTCCGGTTCCGAGCTGCCGTGTTCATCATCAACGTTGCGCGTGTAGTCACACTCAGGATACCCGCTGCAACCGATGAAGCGGCCACGCCGGCCGAGCCGGATATTGAGTAACTTCCCGCACTTGGGACATTCTTCATCCGTTGCCTCGGTGGTGACATCCTCACGCTTGACACTGATTTCCTTGTCGTCGACCAGGTGCTTGAACGGCTGCCAGAATTCCTTCATCAGCGGCACCCACTCTTTTTCGCCGCGAGCAACAGCGTCAAGCTCATCCTCCAGCGTGGCGGTGAATTTATAATCCACGTAGCGGGTAAAGTGCTCGGTGAGAAACTTGCTGACCACGCGCCCCACATCGGTCGGATAAAAGCGCTTTTTCTCGAGCGTTACATACTCGCGCGCCTGCAGGGTTGAAATAATGGTTGCATAGGTCGATGGCCGCCCGATGCCGTGCTCTTCCAGTGTCTTCACCAGGCTGGCTTCCGAAAAGCGCGGCGGTGGCTCGGTGAAATGCTGGTCGGCACGGATGTCATTCAGTGTACAGCTGTCACCCTTCTCGAGCGGCGGCAGCATACGCTCATCACCATCCGCCTTGTTGTCATCCTCGCTTTCCATGTACACGGCCATGAACCCCGGGTCGACTATGGTGGATCCGGTGGAGCGGAAGCGGTTGCCGTCGCCGCAGTTGTAATCGACGCTGACAGTGTTGATGGACGCGTGGATCATCTGGCAGGCAATGGTGCGTTTCCAGATCAGGTCATAGAGTTTGAGCTGTTCGGCGCTGAGGTATTTCTTGATCACTTCCGGTGCCTTGCTCAGGTCCGTCGGGCGGATGGCTTCATGTGCCTCCTGCGCGTTTTTTGCCTTGGTCTTGTAGGTGCGCGCCTCGGCGGGTAACGCATCCTTGCCATAGCGTTGTGTTATGAACTCGCGCAGTTCTGCCACGGCCTCCTCTGCGAGGTTTACCGAGTCGGTACGCATGTAGGTGATCAGGCCTTCCGATTCTCCGCCGATATCCATGCCTTCATACAGCTGCTGGGCGACACGCATGGTGCGGCTGGCGGTAAAGCCCAGTTTGCGCGAGGCCTCCTGTTGCAGTGTGGAGGTAGTAAAAGGTGCGGCAGGATTGCGCTTGCGTTTTTTCTTCTCGACTGTATCAACGACCAGTTTGCCATTTGCCGCTTTTAACAGTTCCTTTCTTGCGGCATTGCCGGCGGTTTCATCGGTGATTGAAAATTGCTTGAGCTTTTCATCGTGCAAATAGGTCAGCCGCGCGACGAAATTCTGCTTGTCCCTGGTGAGGTCGCCTTCCAGGGTCCAGTATTCACGTGGCTTGAAATGCTCTATCTCGATTTCACGTTCCACGATCATGCGCAGGGCCGGGCTTTGCACGCGCCCTGCCGAGAGTCCGCGGCGTATTTTTTTCCACAGCAGCGGCGACAGGTTGAAGCCGACCAGGTAATCGAGAGCGCGGCGCGCCTGTTGTGCGTTTACCAGTTCGCTGGAAAGTTTGCGCGGATTGGCTATAGCCTCGTTGACTGCATCCTTGGTGATCTGGTTGAAGGCTACCCGGTATACCGGCTTGTCTTTTAATATCTTGCGTTCCTTGAGCAGTTCGCAGAGGTGCCACGAGATTGCTTCACCTTCGCGGTCCGGATCAGTTGCAAGATACAGGGCGCCTGACTTTTTCATCGCACTGACGATGCTGTCAACGTGCCTTGAATTACGCTCGATCAGCTGATAGCGCATTGCGAAGTCATGATCGGGGTCGACAGCACCTTCCTTGGGTACCAGGTCGCGTACGTGGCCATAGGACGCCATGACTTCAAAATCCTTGCCGAGGTATTTCTTGATGGTTTTGCACTTGGCGGGTGATTCTACAATGACGAGGTTCTTGCTCATAGGACAGTCAGTTACGCTGTGGCAGATCAGCAAGGTTGCTGATCATGCAGGGAGTTTTAATGCAGGCCGCTTACCATGTTATCGAAAACCAGGTCTTCCACCCATGCATAGGCGGCCTCCTCTCCTGGCAGGTTAAACAGAACCATCAGGATGACCCACTTCATTTGTTCGATGTCAAAAAATTCATTTTCCAGCGCCATGGCACGATCGATTGCCAGCTCACGGCTGGCAGGTGTCAATACGCCCATTTGCTCAAGGGAGAGTATGAAGCCGCGGCACTCGGTGTCCAGCCAGCTCATTTCTGCCTCGGAAAACATGCGGATGGAACGTTTTTCCTGCATTGCAGGGGCCGCCGGGAGCGTGGCGAGACCCTCCATCCAGTTGAATGCACGGTCGATTTCCATCAGCGGGAAGCCGGCCTTGCTCAATTCCTGCTGGACAGAATCACGATCGGGTACAACCGGGTTGTCATCATCCATGTAGTAGTTTTCAAACAGGTACATGAGGACGTCGAAGACGTTTTCTTTCATGGTTAACCTTTGTTTTTCAGTCTGTTATAGAGGCCGCCGGGGCTGGAAGCAATATAACCGCTCAATTCCAGCTGCAGCAGCATGGAGGAAACTTCGGCTGGCGTCAATCGGCTGCGCTCCACCAGCTGGTCCACGGATGTAGGGTCAAAACCGATGGCATCAAGCAGCTGCAGGTATTCATCACCAAGCTGCTGTGGCCGGGTGGACGCCTGCGCGGTGGCGGATGGTGGCGTGCAGGCGCCGGCCAGGCTGCCGAGTTCATCAATGACATCCTCGGCGGTTTCGACCAGTTTTGCACCCTGGCGAATCAAGTGATGGCAGCCCCTTGCCAGCGGGTTATGAATTGAGCCGGGAATGGCAAATACCTCGCGTCCCTGTTCCATCGCATAGCGCGCACTTATTAACGAGCCCGAGCGTATCGCGGCCTCGATCACCAGCGTTCCCAGGCTCAGTCCGCTGATAATGCGGTTGCGTTGCGGGAAATTTTCCGGCCTGGGCGAGGTGCCTATCGGGAATTCGGACACCAGGCTGCCCTGCCCCGCGATTTGCCGGGCAAGGTCGCGGTGTCGTGCCGGGTACACCCGGTCCAGACCGGTACCCATTACCGCAATCGTTGGCGCATTCACGTCAAGTGCACCCTGGTGGCTGGCGGCATCGATACCAAGCGCCAGGCCACTGGTAATAACCAGGCCGGCGGAAGCCAGGTGACGGGCGAAATCGACCGCCGTTTGTTCGCCGGAACTGCTTGGGTTGCGACTGCCGACCATCGCCAGTTGCGGTTCGCTCAACAGGCTGACGCTACCATGCACATACAGCAGTGGCGGTGGATCCGGTATCTCCAGCAACAGCGGGGGGTAAGCCTGATCATGGCAGGTGATGATGTGGTTGTCCGCTCCCTCGGCCCATTCAAGGTCACGGGCAATCGATCGCTGTTCCGGTTTGCGCAACGCATCGATTGCTGTTTGTTTCAGGCCGAGCTGTAGCAGTTGCCCGTTACTTGCCTTGAGCGCATTTGCCGGTGTGGAAAAGCTCTCCAGCAGACGGTGGATGGTTGCCGTGCCCGTGCCGGATGCCTGGCACAGGGCAAGCCAGTCGCTGAGGGTGTCTGCTGATTGCGCGGATGCGGGAGTGACTGCCATGCGGCCAGCCGCTCCTTTATTCCTTATCTACGGGTTGATTTGTCATCTATTCACCTTCCATGGTGGTTGTTGTGAAGCTGCGCCTGTCAGGGGGTGCGCACATAATCGTTGATGTGGATGGCACGGGTCGCCTTCATCACCAGGCCGAAACTGACTTTTTCAAAGGTGCGGAAAATCATCACCAGGCCTGCATCCTCGTCCGGTAACTTCACCTTGTCGACGCGTTTGCCGCTGAACGGGTCTCGAATGACGTCACCCTTCTGGAAAACGCGCATCACGTGGCCGACTTCCATTCCTTCGCGGGTGCCCAGGTCAAGGGCGACGACATTGAACTGGCCGATCTGGGTAACGCCATCGATGACCGCGATGATATGGCCCTCGGTATCAGGCGGTGTAGGGTGAGGCTGGAAAAACAGTACAGGATTGCTGTTGTCTGCCGGGCGCAAGCGGTGTCCGGCGCGAACTTCCCGGGTTGTTTCTGTCAGCAGCATTGTAGCCGGATCTCCGAAACGCTGTATCGGGCCGGAGCCGATAAACAACGCCGCGTAACCCAGTTCCTCACCGCTATCCGGATCGATATAGGCATCACCCTTTTCGTAGACGTCGAACATGGCGTATTCCCTGTCCTTGATGCCACGTACATAGATGCGGTCACCGGCACCGCTGATGACGTGTTCATCTGCACTCTGCAGAACATAGGGAGCATTATCGAGTTCGTCCCTGTCGACCACGATTGTCCGGGTGAGAAATTGTTTGATGGCATCCAGCGGAATCGTAGGGATGGCAGTGTCGAGACTTTCGATACGGATACGAGGGCTGAGTTTCACATCTCCCCGCGTCAGGCGAAGCTGTGGTTTACCGCCAACATAGACCAGCGTCAGGAGGTCGCCGGGATAAATCAGGTGCGGGTTTTCGATCTGCGAATTGACCTGCCAGATTTCCGGCCACAACCATGGATCGCGCAGAAACATGGCGGAAATATCCCAGAGTGTATCGCCCTTGACCACGACATAGTGATCCGGGTGATTCGGGTTGAGTACCACATCGGTTGCAAAAATCTGGCCGGCGAGCAGTAATGCAAAGACTATTGCGAACAATTTCCTGATTGGCATTGGATGTCCCTTTACGTCGAGTTTGTATCGAGCCCTGTCAAGCTTGCTGTAGTTGCAAAATCTTTCGGCCGTGGCATTCAGGTTAGTCGGGAGTCTAGCGGAAATTCTACGCAAAACAAAACCTTTTGTCCGCGGGGCGGCCTCCGTCTTGAAGATTATGATAGAGTATAGACAAGCGACTTCACCTCATCGTGACGGCAATCACATGGCTATACTGAAAATCCTGCATTATCCAGACCCGCGCTTGCGCACCGTTGCCAAACCGGTATCCCGGGTGGATGACACGGTGCGCCGGCTGCTTGATGATATGCTCGAAACCATGTACTCGGCACCCGGCATCGGTCTCGCCGCCACGCAGGTCAATGTCGACAGGCGCATCGTCGTAATTGATATATCGGAAGATAAGAACCAGCCTTTATACCTGATTAACCCGGTAATTATCGAACTTGAGGGTATTGAGGAAATGGATGAGGGCTGCCTCTCGGTGCCCGGCGTTTTCGAGACGGTGCAGCGCGCAGACCGGGTCAAAATGCAGGCCCTGGACCGGGAGGGTCGCCCGTTCGAACTCCAGGCAGACGGCCTGCTGGCAGTCTGTATTCAGCACGAGATCGATCACCTGGATGGCAAGTTATTCGTCGATTATTTGTCGCAGCTGAAGCAGAAACGCATTCGGAAGAGGCTGGAAAAAGAGGAAAAACTGGAGAAGCAGCAGCACCAGGCACCGCTGGTGATCCCCGAGCCGGCCGGCAAGACGGTCATCTAGCACCGCGGGAGGTACTGCCGCCACGCCCCGCTATCGTTGCCGTTTCCTCCAAGGTCGTTCAATTATCCTGCGGATGCAGTCATGAAGATCGTTTTTGCCGGCACACCTGAATTTTCTCTGCCCACCCTGCAGTGCCTGCTCGACGGCCCGCATCGGCTGGTCGCGGTATACACCCAGCCTGACCGGCCGGCCGGGCGCGGCCGGCACACCAGTGAGAGCCCGGTCAAGCAACTGGCTACAGCTAACAAGGTGCCGGTATTCCAGCCAGCCAGTCTAAAGACGGCGCAGGCGCAGGCGGAACTTGCTGCACTGCAGGCCGATTTAATGGTAGTCGTTGCATACGGTTTGATTCTGCCGCCCGCTGTGCTGGAAATGCCCGGGCTGGGTTGTGTCAACGTGCATGCTTCCCTGCTACCGCGCTGGCGCGGTGCGGCACCGATTCAGCGTGCCATCTGTGCGGGTGACACCGAGACCGGCGTTAGCCTCATGCAGATGGAGCAAGGCCTGGATAGCGGCCCGCTGCTGGCATCTGCACGCTGCCCGATTACATCCGATGACACCGGCAGTCGCCTGCATGACAGGCTGGCGCTGCAGGGTGCGCAATTGCTTTGCAACAACCTCGCTGCCCTGGAGCAGAAAAAACTGGTTCCGCAGGCCCAGGATGATGGACTGGTAACCTATGCGGGCAAGCTTGAAAAAGCTGAAGCCCTGATTGACTGGCAGCGCTCCGCGACTGAAATTGCGCTGCAGGTGCGTGCTTTCAATTCATGGCCGGTGGCCGAGACCCGCTACCGGGGCCGCCAGCTGCGTATCTGGGAGGCTGTGCCGCTGGATCTCGAGCCGGATGCAGAGCCGGGGCGGGTTATCTCGGCCACCCGCTCAGGCATTGATGTGGTCTGTGGCAAAGGCTGCTTGCGGCTGCTCTGCTTGCAGTTGCCCGGCGCCAGGCCCGTCGCAGCCGCAGATTTCATCAATGCACATTCCCTGCAAGGCGAAACCCTCGGACGTGACTGAGCAGCTGCCGGTAATGCCGCCATGATGCTGGATGTTCGCGCCCGGGCGGCACGCGTGCTTGCCAGGGTCATTACCGGGGGCCACTCACTCGCCGCTGCCCTGCCCGAGGGCATGGAGTCGCTTGCGGATGGCCGGCAACGGGCGCTGCTGCAGGAATTGTCATACGGTACCTTGCGCTGGTATTTCAGGCTCGATGCCATACTGGCCCAACTGCTGCGCAGGCCGCTGAAGCAGCGTGATGCCGACGTCTATTGTTTGTTGTTGACGGGGCTGTATCAGCTGGATCAGCTTGCCATGCCACAGCGTGTTGCGGTACACGAAACCGTGCAGGCTGTGCGTGCACTGGACAAGTCCTGGGCCAGTGGCCTGGTCAACGGTGTAATGCGTAACTACCAGCGCCGGGCCGCGGAAATCGAGCCTGTAATCAACACACAGGCGCAGGCCCGCCACGCGCACCCCGGCTGGTTGATTGAGAACCTGCAAGCTGACTGGCCAGAAGACTGGACGGCGATCCTGGCTGCGAACAACCGGCGTCCACCCTTGAGCTTGCGGGTCAACCGGCAGCGCCTGACGCGGGCTGAATATCTGGAGATACTGTCCAGGCATGGGCTTGAGGCCACACCACTAATTGCTCCCGAGGGCATTTTGCTGCACAAGCCGGTAGCGGTTGAGGCACTGCCGGGTTTTACTGATGGCTTCGTTTCGGTGCAGGATGGCGCTGCACAGCTGGCGGCCGGCCTGCTTGCAATCGAAGCCGGGCAGCGTGTGCTTGATGCCTGCGCGGCGCCCGGCGGCAAGACCGCGCATATACTCGAGAGTGGAATTGAACTTGCCGGACTTACTGCGATCGATATTGATGACTCGCGCCTCGAAAGCGTCGCGGAAAATCTGACGCGTCTGGGGCTGAAGGCAGATCTTGTTGCGGCAGATGCCGCTATGCCGGCGACGTGGTGGGATGGTGTTTTTTACGACCGTATCCTGCTGGATGCACCGTGTACGGCTACCGGTGTTATCCGTCGGCATCCGGATATAAAAATATTGCGCAAACCTGGAGATGTCATGCCGCTGGTATCCCGGCAGCAGGTTTTGCTGCAGTCATTGTGGCCCTTGCTCTCTCCAGGCGGTATGCTCCTGTACTGCACATGTTCTGTTCTGGCAGCTGAAAACAGTGACCAGATCGAACGCTTTCTGGCCCGGCACGCGGATGCCGCAGAAATACCGGTCAATTCATCATGGGGACACGCCTGCAAGCATGGCAGGCAGCTCCTGCCGGGTGACAATGAAATGGATGGGTTTTATTTCGCATGTTTGCACAAGGCAACATAGCCGGCTGCCCGGTCTTGCCCGTTTCAAGCGTGCGCCTGAAACGGTTGCTTGCGCTGCTCTGCGTCATCTGTGCATTCTGCTGCTCGTCCCAGGTGTATGCCGCCGAGACGGGCGAATTTCGGGCTCTGTTTGCAGAGGTCACCGAGCCCGATACGGGTAACGGATTTCTGCTTGGCGGCCAGTTTTCCATTACCCTGAGTAGTGGCGCGCAGGAGGCCCTGGAAAATGGCATCCCCCTCGTGTTCGAGCTGCAGGTGCAACTGGTCAGGGTGCACGCCTGGTTCTGGGATATGGTCACTGTCGAAATGAAACTGGTCAGGCAAATCCAGTATCACGATTTGAGCCGTACTTATGTTCTGAAAGATGTTACTGCGGGAACGCAGCAGAGTTTTCGCAGGCTCTCGGACGCACTCGATGCGGCCGGTGCAATCGAAGACCTGTTGCTGAGCGATGACCATGTCACTGATGCTACGGCCAGCTACAAGATCCGTTTGCGCGGCAGTCTCGATATCGAGTCACTGCCCACGTCCGTACGCCTGATTGCCTATGTGTCTTCCGTCTGGGATATGAACAGCGAGTGGTACGTATGGTCTCTGGATCGGTGAGCCGTGCCGGGCGCGGCACGCTGCCGATGCTGCTGCTGTTTGTGCTGCTGCTGGTGTCACTCTCGTACATGAGTAGCGCCACGCACAATTCCGAGCGTTTTGGCCAGATGTATTCCTGGTTACTGCTTATCAATGCGGGTGCCCTGATAATCCTCGGTGCCCTGGTGGTGGCCAACCTTTTCTGGTTGATAGGACGGCAGCGGAGGAAGGCCCCCGGTGCCCTGCTGACGACCCGCCTGGTCATCATGTTCGTGATCCTTGCCGTAGCACCGGTCTCTGTAGTGTATTACTTTTCATTGCAGTTTCTTCAAAAAGGTATCGACGGCTGGTTCGATGAGCGTATCGAGCAGGGGATGGATGATGCGCTGGTTCTCAGCCGTGCTGCGCTGGATATGCGCCTCAGTGATGTCCTCGAGCAGACCTGGCGTATGGCGGAAGAGCTCTCCAAATCACCCGCGGCGACGATTGCACTCGATCTCTATGATCAAAGGGTCAGGGGTGGTGCCTCGGAATTGACCCTGTTTGGCGATGACGGGCGTTCTATCGCTCACAGCAGCGCTGAATTAACTGACATTGTGCCGAGCCAGCCGACTGCTGAAATGATGATGATCATGCGCAAGGGCCAGCACTATATCGGGCTGGACCCGGTTGGAGACTCGGGGCTGTATGCACGGGCACTGATACCGATAACATCATCCCGGCAGGATCAAGGCGTGTATACCCTGCAGGCACTGTATCCGGTTTCAGAGCGTTTCAGCACGCTGGCCGATGGTGTGCAGACCGCCATGACGCGTTACAAGGAACTGGCCTACCTGCGTACGCCACTCAAGTTCAGCTATACCCTGACCCTGTCTATTGTGCTGGTATTGAGTCTGCTGGCTGCGATCTATGCGGCGTTCCACATGGCACGCCGTCTGGCGGCACCGATCAGTGAACTGGCGGAAGCGACACATGCCGTGGCAGAAGGCGACTACAGCAAGCGTTTGCCGGTGGCCAGCGAGGATGAGCTGGGATTCCTGGTGCGTTCGTTCAATGATATGACACGTCGCCTCGAGAAGACGCGTGACCAGGCGAGCCGCGGGCAGCAGCAAATTGAAGCCCAGCGTGCCTACCTTGAGGTGGTGCTTGCAAACCTGTCATCGGGGGTAATAAGTCTTGATGCGGATATGGCCGTGCGCGCGGTGAACCGTACCGCGACACAGAGCCTGGGTGTCGATTTCAAGCAATATATGGGCAAGTCGCTGTCTGCCATAGTGTCAGAGCACCACTATCTGAAGCCTTTTGTCGACGTTATTCAGCGCCATCGCGGCAGGCAGCAAAAGACCTGGCAGGAGGAGGTTTCCCTGCTCGGTGCCGGTGGTCGCCAGGTGCTTATGTGTCGCGGTACGGATTTCCAGGTTCGCGGCAAGCGCCGCGGAGACCAGGTTATTGTATTTGACGATGTTACAGCATTAATCCAGGCGGAGCGTGATGCAGCGTGGGGTGAAGTTGCGCGCCGGCTGGCCCACGAGATCAAGAACCCGCTGACGCCAATACAGCTGTCGGCAGAGCGCCTGCGTCATCGTTACCTCAGGGATATGGGCAAGGAAGATGCCGAATTTCTTGACCGGGCGACGCACACCATCGTCAACCAGGTTGAAGCGATGAAGAAAATGGTCAATGCATTCAGTGAATATGCACGTGCCCCGAAGATCAGCCTGGAACCGATAGACCTGAACGATATCGTCACCGAGGTCATGGATCTGTATAGCAGCAGCGATCTGAACACGAAGATTGTAAAACAACTTCATACTGGTTCTGCACGCATAGAAGGCGACGCCGGGCGGCTCAGGCAATTGCTGCATAACCTGGTCAAAAACGGGCTGGAAGCTGTTAATGGCAATGCGGATGCACGTATCATGGTCGCTACTCGGACCGTGCAGGTCAATGGGACGGATTATATTGAGTTGTCTGTGAGTGATAATGGCCCGGGTTTTGCAGCGGGTCTGCTTGACAACGTTTTTGAGCCCTACATTTCCACCAAGCCGAAAGGCAGTGGCCTGGGACTTGCCATTGTGAAGAAAATTACCGAGGAGCACGGCGGACTGATCACAGTGAAAAATATGCAATCCGGTGGTGCATTGATTCGAATTCGCCTGCAAATGCTCGATCAGGTGAGTGTGGTTGCTGAGGTCGAGCGTAATTCGAACGTTTGATCCCTGAACCCTGGCAAGGGTGGGCTATAATGAAGACCCGTGACCGTACGCTGCAGTTTCTGATCACAATGCTGGTTTAAAAACGGAAAACAATATGTCAGGTCGCCATATTCTTGTAGTCGATGATGAGCCGGATATCCGCAATCTGGTACAGGAAATCCTCGAGGATGAGGGTTACACGGTGACCACGGCTGATTCCGGTGAGTCCGCTCGCAGCAGCAGGCGTACCCGGCGGCCGGACCTGATCTTGCTCGACATCTGGATGGGAGACGTGGATGGCATCTCGCTGCTGCGCGAATGGTCTGAAGGTGGTGACCTGCCCTGCCCGATTGTGATGATGTCCGGCCATGCAACGGTAGAAACGGCTGTCGAGGCTACCCGCCTGGGCGCCTATGACTTTATCGAAAAACCCATATCCCTTGCCAAGTTGCTGTTGACCGTCGAGCGGGCATTTGAGAGTGACCGCCTGCAACGGGAAAATGTCGACCTGCGCGAGCATGCGCATCTGGTTATAGAGCCTGTCGGCCGGACAGCGATTATGGAACAGCTGCGTGAGCAGGCACGCAAAATTGCACAGCACAACAGCTGGGTATTGATCAGTGGTGAGGCAGGCGCCGGCAAGACAACGTTTGCACGCTATATACACCAGCAAAGCCCGCGCTGTAACGGCCCCTTCGTGGAGATTGCGGTTGGTTCAATTTCACAGGAGAACTCAGCCGCCGAACTGTTCGGCCACGAGGATGGTGAGAACATCCATTATGGAAGGCTTGAGCAGGCCAACGGCGGCACCCTGTGCATTGGTGACATTGCCGACATGGACCAGCAGACACAGGCGCGCCTGCTGAGCGTGCTGCAGACGCATTCATTCACGCGCCTTGGCGGCAGAGAGGCGGTTGAGGCTGATTTGCGCGTGATCGCAACGACCCACAGCAAGCTGGAGGAAGAGGTTGCGGCAGGACGTTTCCGCGATGATCTGTATTACCATCTCAATGTTGTTCCACTGCATATCCCTGCCCTGCGGGAACATGCCGATGATGTTCACGATCTGCTTAATTTCTTTATCGACCAGATGGTAACTCATGAAAGACTGGCTTACCGGCACTTCAGCGTGGCGGCACAGAACCGCTTGCGCAACTATGAGTGGCCGGGCAATATCCGCGAGCTGAGGAACCTGGTGCAGCGGCTGCTGATCCTGGGATCAGGTGACGAGATCGATGTCGCTGAAATCGAACAGGCCCTGAGTACGCAGGTGGTCGCACCCGTGTCCTCGAAAAGTCCGCAGGCTTCCTATGACCTGCCATTGCGTGAGGCGCGTGAGCAGTTCGAGCATGATTACCTCGTGCACCAGCTGCGAGAAGTCGGTGGCAGTGTAGGAAAGCTTGCCAAGCGGGTTGGCATGGAGCGTACCCATCTCTACAGGAAATTGCGCGCACTTGGGATCGATCACAAGAAAGGTGGCGAGTAACAGTGCAAGCGTTGTGCGCAAACAGAAAACACCGAATGCATACATGGCGTGTAACTAGATGAAGATAATTATTCTTGGCGCCGGCCAGGTCGGAGCATCCGTTGCCGAAAACCTGGCCAGCGAGGCGAATGATGTAACGGTGATCGATGAAGATGAAGCCGTCCTCGATGATTTGAAGGACCGCTTTGACATACGCACTGTCAGGGGGCATGCATCGCATCCTGATACATTGATAGGCGCGGGTGGTGAAGATGCCGACATGATCATAGCGGTGACCCGCAATGATGAGACCAATATGATTGCCTGCCAGGTAGCCTACACACTGTTCCATACACCAACCAAGATTGCCCGCGTACGTTCTGTTGAATATCTGAAATATTTACGCCTGTTTGCGCAGGAAGCCCTGCCGGTGGACGTACTCATTAGCCCTGAACAACTGGTCACCGATTATATTGAAAGACTGATCGAACATCCTGGCGCCTTGCAGGTGCTGGATTTTGCGGGTGGCCGGGTCCAGCTGGTGGCGGTGCGTGCCTATCACGACGGCCCGTTGGTCAGCCATGAACTAAGCGACATGAAAAAACACATGCCCGGAGTCGATGCACGTGTGGCAGCTATTTTTCGCAAGGGCAAACCGATAACACCGACAGGCGATACCATTATCGAGGTTGATGACGAGGTGTTTTTTCTCGCGGCACGCAAACATATCCGGGCTGTAATGAGTGAGATACGCAAAACCGAAAAACAGGTCAAGCGCGTTATTCTGGCGGGCGGCGGCAATATCGGAATGCGGCTCGCCGCTGCGATCGAGAATCAATACAAGGTCAAGATTATCGAACGCGATGCAGCGCGTGCAAAGCATTTGTCAGAGAATCTTGACAGGACCATGGTGTTGCTGGGTGATGCAGCTGACAAGGAGTTGCTGCAGGAAGAGAATATCGAGAATGTAGATGTTTTCTGTGCACTTACCAATGACGAGGAAGCAAACATCCTGTCCGCGATGCTGGCCAAGCGGCTTGGTGCACGCAAGGTAATGTCATTGATCAACCGGACGTCTTACGTGGACCTGGTAGAGAGTGAAACGATTGATGTTGCAATATCACCGCAGCAGGCAACGATTGGCAGCCTGCTGACGCATATTCGTCGCGGTGATGTGGTAATGGTGCACTCATTGCGACGCGGTGCAGCCGAGGCGATTGAAGCCGTAGCGCATGGAGATGAAAACAGCTCGAGGGTGGTTGGTCGTGCAATAGAGAATATCAAGTTACCGCGGGGAACCACGATTGGCGCTATTGTACGCAGTGAAGAGGTAATTATCGCGCATCATGATACGGTGATAGAAAGTGATGACCATGTCATTTTGTTTCTTTCCAACAAGAAATGTATCCAGGAAGTCGAGCGTCTTTTCCAGGTCGGGGTTAATTTTTT
>JBATIF010000126.1:0-2471 GCA_049667605.1 Gammaproteobacteria bacterium | reverse complement strand
AGGGACGATCTCGTAGGTCCCGGTGGCGCCGGTGCCGAAATTGATGTCTGCTGTTTCACCATGCAGGTAGTGGAAGTACTGATCGGGGCCCAGTTCATCGACTTCAACGGTTATCTCGCCGGCGTTGGGGCCATCCAGTATTTCGTCGACAAACAGGATCCTGCCATAAGTCCAGCGCCCGTAGGAGTAGTTGGTGCTGCCAATATTGCCTGAATAGTGGCTGCCTGGCACAACCGTTGCGGGGTCCAGGGCTACACCGTCGATTGTGGCATTATTAACGCCCCCATCAGCCTGCCGTGCCGCGTCGAGAAAGTCTTTCGCCTCGCCGCTGGTGGTGTCAATGCCATCGGGATCTATCGTGATCAGGATATCCAGCGTTTCATCCACGCCCATGCCCGAGTCGTCTTCGTCGAATTCCGTACCGAAAAACCCTGCCAGCCCATAGGTACCGGCACTGTCATCTCCTTCGAAGACCGTGGTATCAGACACGATTCCACCGTCAGAGTTATCGGGGTCGAATTCACCACGATAGAGGTTGGTCTCGATCCCGAGCAGTGTCCGATTCTGCACCTGGATCAGCTCGGGAGATGGCGGAGGGTTCGGTACCCGGGTAAATGCAGCGACACCCATGATAATCTCCCCATTATCATCGATATCGTATTCGAGTCCTGCGCTGTCTGGCGCACCGTCGTCCAGCGGTCCGAAAAAACTGCCTTCAACAAAGGCGGTACAGCCGCTACCGAGTGAACAGTTGCCACTGGTGGTGGTAGCCATCAGGGTTCCATCGTCTGCGAACAGGCTCGGGAAGACGACATCAATCAGCAAATCACCTTCAATCGTATAGATGAGGCCATGTGTAACCGTCATTGCGATGGTTCCTGTCATGGCGGCAAAATCAAATGTCAACTGGCCACTGGTCGCACCATCGCCGATACTGCCTGTGGAGTTGGTGCCGCCGATAAAATCATAGGTCCCGATGGCATTGGCCGCCGCGACAGCGGGGCTGTTGCCAAAGATGAAATGCAGGCTCTCGTCATTTTGCAGTTCCTTCAGGGCGACACTGCCGTCACTTTCAAACAGCAGCACCAGGCCCTCAAACCAGCGCCCGAAGCCAATGCCGCTGTCTACGGTAAATTCCGCGATGCTGGCAGGATTTGCATCAAACGCAGCGAACAGGGCGTCGTTCGCAGGATTCGCCCTGGCATTGTTGATCAGGGCCTTGGCGTCATCTGCAGCCGGATCACTTGAGGCCAGTATGGCATCCGGGTCAATAGTCGCCAGGGTGCCCGTACCGGGGGGGCCGTCATTGATGTCTGTGCCATAGGCGCCGATTGGACCGTCCGGGCCTATGAATTCTGTTGTTTCGAACAGCAGGCTGATGTCAACGCTATCCTCACTTTCCGGCTGTGGAGGCGCAACGGACACCTGGTTTAACCCGACCTGGATGGTGGGAGGTTCACCGCCGCCATCTCCACCATCATCGCCGTGTTCTGTGGCATCGCCGTCCACGATGACTTCCTGCAGGCACTCCCCACCCTCGCAGACCAGCTGTTCGCCATCCATGTACGTTACCTGTTCCTGGTTTTCCTCGACCAGTTCCACGAGAGTATCCATTGAAGGCTGCACGGCTGTGACCTGTGAGGCCTCGTTGGTTTCCTCGGCCGGCGAGTCAATGTCCTGTACATAGACCGAATTACCAAAGGGGACCGTGCTGGTGCCATAATCGTTGGCCACATAGGTAGTGCCTTCCCAGGTGGAGTGATACAGGCCATCGGGGAGAGGCAAGCCGTCCGACCCGGTGCAGTCACCCGAGCAGACGCGGGTGTTGTGGCCGGTGCCGCGAATACCGATGGTGGCGACCGGGGTCTTTACCTTGTAGGCATCGGGGTGTTTCTTGCCGATGGCGCCGGTAAAGGCACGCATGCCGCCCTTGAAGAGATTGTAGACGGCCTTCTCGCTGCCATCGGATCCACTGGCGTAGTTGTAGTCCTCGACCTGGAAACGGCTGTTGGGCTGGATCGATATGAAGGCGCCGTCAACGAACTTGATTTGCACCCGGCCTTTGGTGGTCTCGAGCAGGTCGCCGGAAAAGACCTTGTCCCTGGCCTTCAACTCGCGCACGCTCCCCGCAGGATCAGTGGCCGTTGGCTTGCCGGAAACAAATACCGCGTTGCCGGCGAGATTGGCAGCGACTGCCGGCAGGGCGCAGAGCAGGGCAAGCAGGCCGCTGCTAAATAGTCTGGTCAGGTTATTTGCATGCATGTTCGAAATCCTCTGCTGACTGTTAATCAGAACGTACGGCGCACATTGACGTGTGCCTGCCACCGGGAATAGTCGTTAATAGGTAATGTCGAGTCGTTGTTTGCATACCTGATGACCGGGCGTACATCCGAGCCATCCTTCAAGTCGATGATCAGGCCGGCCGAGGCCGAATACAGGTCGTCATCGCGGGTCTTGGCAAACAGCGGATC
>JBATIF010000125.1:0-2083 GCA_049667605.1 Gammaproteobacteria bacterium | reverse complement strand
GCTCTACCTGCTGGCCGACCTGCTGCCCGCCGCCCCCTCTGCGCCGCACGCCTGGCCGCTGCTGGCGGGCTTCGCCACCGGCATGATCACGCTGGCCGGCTTTGCACTGCCGCCGGTAATGCGCCTGAAAGATGTACCGCCGCTGCGCGTGCTGCGCCGTGAGCTGTTGCCGCTGCCAAGCCGTGCCTGGCTGGTCTATGGCGCTGCGCTGTGCGCCATCGTGGCGGTGATGTGGCGCTACACCGACAGTTGGCCGTTGACGCTGGCGGTGCTCGCCGGTGGCATTGCCCTGACCGTGGTACTGGGTCTGCTGGCCCTGTTGCTGTTGCTGCTGAGCCGGCGGCTGAATAATCGCGTCGGCGTCGCCTGGCGATTTGGCCTGAACAACCTGTGGCGCCGCCGGCAGGGCAGTGTCAGCCAGATACTGGCATTTGGCCTGACGCTGATGGCAATGGCGGTGGTCGCGCTGGTGCGCACCGATCTGATGACCACCTGGCAACGCCAGCTGCCGGCCGATGCGCCAAATCACTTTGCCATCAACATCCTGCCTGACCAGGAGCAAGGGTTCCAGGCGTTCATGGATGAAGCCGGTGTCGCGACCGCCCAGCTCTACCCGATGGTGCGCGGCCGGCTGGTGGAGATCAACGGCACCGCGGTGCGCCAGGCCGTCACCAAGGAGGCTCGCAGCGACAATTCAATCAACCGCGAACTCAACCTGACCTGGACCAGCGAACTGCAGCAAGACAACCAGATCCTCGCGGGGCGCTGGTGGCAGCCGCAGGACACGGGCAAGCCGCTGGTATCGGTCGAGTCGAAGCTGGCCGAGCGCATGGGTATCGAACTGGGCGATGAACTCGGTTTCGCGGTCGGCGCCGGGCGCTTCAGCACCACGGTTGCAAGCCTGCGCAGCGTGCAGTGGGATTCTTTCCGCCCCAACTTCTACATGGTGTTCCCGCCGCAGGTGATCGATGAGTTTCCCGCCACCTTCATGACCAGTTTCCACCTGGACAAGGCAGACAAGGCATTGCTGCGCGAACTGGTCGGGCGTTACCCGGCGGTGACCATACTGGAAATGGACCGGGTGCTCGAGCAGGTCGGACGCATCTTCCAGCAGGTCACCCTCGCGGTGGAGTATGTACTGGTGTTTACCCTGCTGGCCGGCTTTGCCGTGTTGTTCGCGGTGCTGCAGGCCAGTCAGGATGAACGGCTCTATGAAGGCGCACTGCTGCGCGCGCTCGGCGGCAGCCGCCGCCAGTTGCGCGCCGGACATCTGGCGGAGTTCACCGCGCTGGGCGCACTGGCCGGCCTGGTTGCCGCCATGGGCACGGAATGCCTTGCCTGGGTGTTGTACAGCGAGGTGCTCAACCTGGAGTACAGTTTCCACTGGCCGGTGTGGCTGCTCGCGCCCGCCGCCGGCGCACTGCTCATCGGTGCGGCCGGATACCTCGGTACGCGCGCCGTGGTTGAACGCAGTCCCATGCTGCTGTTGCAAAACCAGTAGCGCCGGAGGCGGTGAGGTTTGTTTCAGCGCCGAACAGTGGCCCCGGATGAAACACGCAACAGGAAACCCTCAATCATGAATCGCTTCAAAGACCCTGTTGTGCTGGTGCTGTCGGGGCTGTTGCTCGCAAGCCTGCTGGCGTTCATCCTCGGCATCATTCCCTACCCGTTCGGGTTGTTTATCCTGACTATCTTCATTGCAGCGCGCATCTTTTCTTTGCGGGGCCCGGGGAAATAAAGAGCCAGTCAATCGCGCCTGCAAGGCGCTCCTACAGATGTTTTTTACAATTGTAGGAGCGCCTTGCAGGCGCGATTTGTTTAACGCTTGAGCAAATCGCGGATGAGATCCGCTCCTACAATGACGGGTTAGACTTGTACAAGTTTGATGGTAGATCGATAACAACCGGGCCTGTCTATTGGCGCGTGGCGCCTTGCAGACGCGGTTGTTTTAACGCTTGAGCAAAGCGCGGATTAGATCCGCTCCTACAATGGCGTGTTGGAATTGGTGGAGCGGATCTAATCCGCGATCAAGGTTCCTGCAGGCGTATAACACAGAGTGCGCACCCTGCAGATCTTGCTACCA
>JBATIF010000124.1:0-1729 GCA_049667605.1 Gammaproteobacteria bacterium | reverse complement strand
GGCTTGACTGCCCGAGCAAACATGGGTCAGGCTGTCTTCACGAGTTATGAAATTACTGAGCTTCAACATTAGCGGCAAGGCAACCTACGGCGCTGTCAGCGACGGCGGTATCGTCGATATCGGGGCGCGGTTAGGCAGCCGCTACCCGGACATCAAGGCGCTGCTCGCGGCGGATGCGTTGTCCGAGCTGTCCTCGCTGGTGGAATCGTTGGCCGCTGATTACCCGGTCGAACAACCCGATTTCCTGCCGGTGATTGTCAATCCGGGCAAGATTTTCTGTATCGGTTTGAATTACGAAAGCCACAGAAAGGAAACCGGGCGCGACCGGTCTGGTCACCCGGTAGTCTTTACGCGCTTTGCCGATACACAGGTCGGTCACCGCCAGCCGCTTGGAGTGCCGCGGGTATCCGGGCAACTCGACTATGAAGGCGAACTCGCCGTGGTGATCGGCCGGGGCGGGCGCGCCATCGACAAGGCTTCGGCCATGCAGCACGTGGCCGGCTACAGTTGTTATAACGATGCCAGTGTACGCGACTGGCAAAGCCACACTTCGCAGTTCACGCCGGGCAAGAACTTCCCGCAAACCGGCAGCCTTGGGCCTTACCTGGTAACGGCTGACGAGATCGATGACGTGCATAACCTGTCGATCCGCACGCGCCTCAATGGCGAAGTCATGCAGGACTCGAATACCTGCCGGCTGATCTTCGATATTCCTGCGATTATTGAATATATCTCCGCCTTTACAAGCTTGTCCGCCGGCGACGTGATTGCAACGGGCACGCCCGGTGGTGTCGGCTTCACGCGCGAGCCGCAGGTCTACCTGAAACCGGGGGACGAAGTGGTGGTGGATATTGAAAAGGTCGGGTCGCTGGTTAACCCGGTGATTGCCGGGGCCTAGATGTTTTCGCCGGCCGGCACCCGCTTGACGTCACCGGTCAGTGGTACTTATGCCGATGCTGTTCATGTGTTCGATAGTGAGTGGGGCAGCGGTGATCTGAAAATACATATGCACAGGAAACGCACCGGGCGGAGCGTAACACGGCACTCTTCCAACAGAGGGTGACAATCAATAAACAAGGGGGAAACATGATCAAAAAAACCATTCTCATATTACTCGCAGCCCTGCTGCTGGGCGCGTGCAACGACCCCGAAAGGCCGCTTGAAAATGACAGCTTCGTTAAACGCGAGTTTAACCCGGTGCTCGATGGCAAATGGATAGGCAACGGTATCTCCTATGGTGCCTGGCGCGATGGTGAGGGGCCCGATAGCGGAGTGCTGACCTCGAAAGAGAATATTCTCGAAGACCTGCAGATCATTTCAAAACGATGGAATTTAATAAGATTGTACGGGTCGGGAAAACAGTCCGGGAACATTCTGCAGGTGATTCGTGATCATGAGTTGCCAATACGCGTTATGCAGGGCGCGTGGATATCCGGGCACCAGACTCCGCAACAGAATGATGATCAGATAAAGCGTGTCATCGAGTTGGCTAACAACTTTCCCGAGATCATTGTTGCAGTCAATGTTGGCAACGAGATCTTCGTCGACTGGTCATGGCATAAAGTTGACGATATGGATAAAGTCATAGGCTACATAAGAGATGTCCGCTCAAAAATCAAGCAACCGGTCACGGTGAATGATGATTACAACTTCTGGAATAAAGACCCCTCGAAAAAAATAGCCGGGGAGGTTGATTTTATCGGCCTGCATGCCTATGCCTTCTGGAATA
>JBATIF010000123.1:0-3297 GCA_049667605.1 Gammaproteobacteria bacterium | reverse complement strand
GTATGTACCAAAGGACAATATGCAAACCGTGAGCCGCACCGTATCCTTAAGTTCTATCGGGTGTGAGTGAATACAATACCCTCGGGGAATAAGCTCGGCGCTCACTATGGTACTTGAGAACACCCGGACCATTTCAATTAACTATCGTTATTGTGTTGAGACAATTTATCTGCTCAGACCAAAGGACAATATACAACTGACAGGCTTGTCGATATCTTGGTAATCAGTGGCTACATCGCTCTAACAATAATAACTCCTCTCAGCGAGCCACTCGCATGCCCCGTCCCTCCGTCGGGGTGTGTGTCTTGTTGTTGAAGATTAAGCCGCCCTCTTCCCGGCCATCCCGATCAACCCCAGCAGGCCGGAGCCGAAGAGCCAGAGGGCGGGATGACTCTGTTACCCGAGCATGGGTAGCATATCCGACGTCACCAGGTTCGAGTCCTGGCGTTCAATTCAATCACACATAAATCATATAGTTATGTCGTTGAGGCCGGAGGATCGGAATCCCTTGGTGTCACCCATGGGGGGGGAATCCGGGGGACGGGGGACGACCGACGAGGGACGTCGAGAATCAGTTGCCCGATCGAACCATCTCATCCATCATTTCATCCACCTGAATTCACACCTTGCTGAAAAATCATGAAAATCATGATGCGAAACTTGTCCCGGGATACGACAGAAGCGGAACTGCTGATCTTGTTTAAAGAGTATGGGGATGTGCAGTACTGCAAACTGGTAATGGATAAAGTGACAGGAGAATCCAAAGGCTTTGGTTTCGTTGAAATGCCGCGTGCCGGCGAGGCAAAAGCCGCAATAAAGGGACTTAATTACCGGGATGTCGGCGGCAACAAGATTCGTGTGAAAAAGGCAGAAAAGCGCGAGGAAAGTGCCAATGGAGACGGTTCGGGGACGCCAGTCTCGTAATGAATCACAATGAGTGACACCCAGCCCAAAAACCCCCTGCATGGCGTGACATTGGAGATGATCCTCACGGACCTGGTTGAGCACTATGGTTGGGAAGAACTGGGGAAAACCATCAACATCAAATGTTTTAACCATGAACCAGGTATTAAATCCAGCCTGAAATTCCTGCGGAAAACCCCCTGGGCCAGGGAAAAAGTGGAACGCTTGTATTTGCGCAGCCTGGGCTCAAAAGATTGAGACGTTTATGACCCCCTGGACTTTACTCGACAGTGCACAGGTGCCCGGTAACGGTGGGGAGTTACAGCTGTATCAACGAAACAATGAATTCTCTGTCAAAATCGTGGGACGTGGCGAGCTTATGAACAGCCGTGCCCATGGCTCGGAAGATGCGCTGGCGAAACAAACCTGCGCCAGACTGGTGGATTGCACAAAGCCCCAACTGCTCATCGGAGGATTAGGCATGGGGTTTACCCTGGCTGCGGCGCTCCAGTCCCTCGGCAACCAGGCGCATGTCGTCGTGGCGGAATTAGTTCCGGCAGTGGTGGCCTGGAACAGGGGACCGCTCGGGGGTTGTGCCGGTCACCCACTGCGCGATCCACGAGTGACGGTGAGCGAGGTGGATATCGCCCGTATGCTCATTGCCGCAGAGCAAACTTATGACGCCATCTTGCTTGATGTGGATAACGGCCCTGAGGGACTCACTCGCGAGGAGAACGATTGGCTCTATAGCATTAACGGGTTAAACGAGGCATACGCAGCACTACGTCCTCGGGGTGTGTTGGCAGTCTGGTCGGCTGGTCCAGACAAGAACTTTTTGAATCGGTTGCGAAAGGCAGGGTTCGAGGTGGATGAGGTGCGTGTGCGCGCACATGGATCGAAAGGCGCAAGGCACACCATCTGGTTCGCCAGTCGTAATGTTTAGCAAGAGGTATCCGCGTAGGCTACCTTATCAGACACCCCCGGGTTCGAGTCCTGGCGGGCCCACCATCTATCATTAATTCTTATAGTTATGGCGCCGGGGCCGGGGGATCGGAATCCCTTGGCGCATTCTATGGCGGGAAATTTCGGGGACCGTCCGACACCGGGTGGCGAGGCGTGTGAAATCCTGAAAAACTGAAATCCCGCCACCGACCCGGAGCGGCCAACACTTCAGGAACGTCCGACTTCGGGCACAAACCCGACGCTTGGATAGCCCATTGATCCGGTCATTCAGGTTTCTTCTTGAGGCGACTGTTGGCCACAACTTGCCCTTCCTGGGCGGCTAGCGAACGGAAAGGTCATACACGAACAGTACATTCCACTCAAACAAAAACGGTGACTAATGAAGCCCCTCGGGAGTCTCTCTTGTACTTATGGCCAATGTACCTGAGTACGATATGCAAATCCTGATCAATTTAATATTCTGATAACCAGTGGTGTACTTAATTAAGAATACCCCCTATGGGGCCGCTGGTTCGCCATGACTAGCCCATCTACTGCAGGTGCATGTTTTTTTTGTTTGGAAATTAAGGATGATTAGTCCATGTTCACGAAAAGTTGTACAGTTCAGCACCTTTGCCGGCGCTTTATTAATGGCAATCGTTGCACACGCGGTACCAATTATTGACACGATTGATCAAAATGTATACGTGGGCTGGTTTAGTTCTTATGAATATACGCATGACTTGACGGAAGTGAATGATGACCCTTTCACATTAGGAACTGCAGAAAGCGGTAGCATTGCAGTTTCGTTTTCCGACGACGGAGATCGCTTTTGGGAAGTGATACTGATCCAGATTGACCAATTCGATTTGGACACAGGTGGCATTATCTTCTCAGCGACTTCTTTTTATAATGAGCTGGAAGTCAACGCACTTGCTCAAATTAACGAAACGGGCTTGCTGGACATTACAATTAGGTCCCTGGCTGGTGATTTCTATGTCGGTCAATCGGTCTTAACGGTCGAGACAGCAAGTATGCCGGAACCTACAATCCTCGGTATTGCAGGACTCGGTCTTTTGCTTTTGGGTATGGGTGCTGCACGTCGAATTCGCACAGTCAAAGTCAAGCAAGCAAAAATCGCATTGCACTAGAGGTATATTTTCTTATAGGCCCCCAGACCGTCCTGCCTTCCAGACCTTCAATTCAGGGCACTGAACTTATTGTTTGGGTCGATAGCTCCCGTTTAGCAGAAAATTTAGCTGGTTAACCCAGGAACGTCCTGTTTTAGCAGGTAACCTGCCGTTCGATGTGCTCTTGAATACCAACTGTTGATGGGGCCTGCAACGGTGAACTTCGGTAGAGTCGAGATGTGGCGCGGTGGTCTAAGGTCCAGCCTATCTGTTGCCGCCCCTTTCGTCTGGCGGTGCCTCACTAGCCTAACCATCACTCCGT
>JBATIF010000122.1:0-3639 GCA_049667605.1 Gammaproteobacteria bacterium | reverse complement strand
GGTCTGTTCGCCTGTCCTGGTTTACTGATTTACCAGGCACTATTGTGACATAAACGGGTTCACCCGGCGCTAGCCCAGGCTATTCATTGATATACAGTATGTTCCATTTACAGCCACTAAGTGCCTGCAGGCTGGCAAGCAGGGCCTCGCCCGGTATCGCCTCCGCTGGATAAATGCCACGGATTTCAATGAAGGTCCTGGCAAAACCTGCGGATTTACGGAAATTTAAATCCGTCAGCTGTCCCGAATAGCCGCACAGCGCACAGGACCAGTGCAATTGCTGCCGGTCTTCCTGCCAGCTATGCAGGTTTTCAGGCCAGTGAGGATCCGGTTTGCGGCATTGCGGGCAACGCGGCACGGCTGGCTTTGTAGCGGCACGAAATTGTAAATTTTGACCATCCCCGGTAACAGTGACATGGCAAAACCGCCCATCCCGGCTAGCTGCTTCCAGGGAATCAGTATCTGTTGGCAATTCAATCTCGATCGCCGGTGAGCACCCCAGGAACGTGATGAGTTGCAGGAAGTATTCACCGGCCGGATATATTGTTTCAGACCCGATCCGGACCGGAGCTGCGATCAGGCCGATTGATTGCAGGCACTCGGTAAGTGCGTCTTTTGCGATTGACGGACAGTGCGGGTCTGCCGGGTGAAGCAGCATTTTATGGACGGCCACGGCTGTATTCCGGATGATTACAGACAAGAGATCATACTATGCGGATAGTCCGGCGGTGAACGCCGGGCCGCCCATGTTGTTCCTGTCGCTGTAGATCACCCATAATGGGCGTTACCTGTCACGCGTGAAACGAGGTCCCGATGCCGCTTAGTGAGCCATTTTCAATTCATGCCCTTGAACTGGGGCCCATGGAAAATTTTATCTACCTGATACATGATCATGCCACCGGCCGGGCGGCCGTAGTTGATCCCGCCTGGGACGTGCCGGCGGTACTCGCCCTTGCCCGGGAGAAGGGCGTGCAGATTACCGATATCCTGCTCACGCACAGCCACCATGACCACATCAATGGCATTGAAGAACTGCTTGCGTCCCATGATGCGCAATTGCACCTGCTCAGGGACGAGGCGCAGTTCTGGGGGCGGGGGCTGGATTTGCCGACGCTGCATCATGGCGGCGATCGCATCGAGCTGGGTGCAACCCCGATACTCGCCCTGCATACACCCGGGCACACACCGGGATCGGCCTGTTATCACATTGGCGACCACCTGATTACCGGTGATACGCTGTTTGTCTATGGCTGCGGGCGCTGTGACCTGCGTGGCGGCGACCCTGAGCAAATGTATGTCACCCTCAAGGACATGGCCGCGCGCCTGCCGGCAGGAACCATCATTCATCCCGGCCACAACTATGCAGAAACTGCCACCTCCACCATGGAACAGCAGCTGGAAGGCAACCCGTTCATGCATTTTGACAGCAGCGACCGGTTTATAAACTATCGCATGCATTATCATGACAAGCACCGCGACTCGCCCTATGGACCGGTATGCAAGGGCGATGAAATGAAATATTCCAGCTGAGACGCGCGATCAGGCATGGCGCAAATCTTTAAGGCGAGTGCAGGAGCGCCTTGCAGGCGCGATCGGGGCTAGCATAAATTCAATCCAAAACAGGAACCAGGTCATGACAATAATACCCGGCCAACTATCAAGAGCCATCCTGCTGCTGTTTTGTGCAGCCGCCCTGACCGCCTGCTCCTCTTTCGGCGGTTACGAGGAAACCCCGCGTGTATCACTGGTCAGCATACAGCCGCTGGAGATGGGTTTGCTGGAACAGCGCTACGCCTTGCAGCTGCGCATCATGAATCCGAATGATGTAACGATTCCGATGAAGGGTCTGAGTTACTCGATCGATATCAATGACCATGAATTTGCCTACGGTGTCAGCCGCCAGCCGGTATCCATCCCGCCTTTCAGCGAGGCACTGCTGGACGTTGAAGTCGTCAGCAACCTGCTGAACGTCATGCGGCAGTTCCAGCAAATGAGCGATGATACCAACGAGAGCCTGAAGTACCGGCTGAGTGGAAATATCAGCCTGGGAACAAGGCTGAGGAGGCTGCCATTCAATGTTGAGGGTGAGTTGAACTGGCTGTCGAAAGACAAGGCCGGGACTGCTGTCGAAAAATAAACATGGATACCTTTCGTGCCTTGCGGGTTCACGCACAGGGTGACAACATCCAGGCACGCCTTGAAACACTGTCCATCAACGACCTTGCGCCTGGCGAGGTCGTCATCGAGGCCTGTTTTTCCAGTATCAATTACAAGGATGCACTGGCCGTTACCGGCAAAGGCAGGATTCTGCGTCGTTTTCCACTGGTGGCCGGTGTCGATGTTGCGGGCATTGTCTCCGCGACCAGCGATGCACGTTTCCGCCCCGGAGATGAAGTACTGGTCACTGGCTGTGGCCTTGGCGAGAGCCACGACGGCGGCTTCGCGGAAGTCGTTCGTGTTCCCGCGGACTGGGTCGTGCCACTACCGCCGGGACTGGAGCTGTTCGATGCCATGGCGCTGGGTACTGCGGGCTTTACCGCGGCGCTGGCAATTGACCAGATGGAACGCAATGCGCAGCATCCGGATGCCGGCCCGATTGTTGTCACCGGCGCCAGCGGTGGTGTGGGCAGCCTTGCCATCGATTTGCTCAGCAGCCGTGGCTACGAGGTCATCGCCCTGAGCGGAAAAGCGGATGCCGGGGCATGGCTGAAGGGCCTTGGTGCCGCGGCCATACTCGATCGCAACACCCTCGAGGCCGGGAGCCGCCCGCTGGAAAAAGCGCAGTGGGGCGGCGCGGTTGATAATGTCGGCGGTGATACGCTTGCCTGGCTGACGCGCAGCGTAAGACCCTGGGGAAACATAGCCAGCATCGGCATGGCCGGCGGCGCAGAACTGCATACCACGGTAATGCCGTTCATCCTGCGCGGCATCAGTATCCTCGGTATTACCTCGGCCAACTGCCCGATGCAGCGGCGCAGGAAAATCTGGCAGCGGCTGCTGACCGATCTGAAACCGCGCCACCTGGACAGGATCGTTGCCGGCACGGTCACTCTTGATGAGCTGCCTGCCATGTGCGAAAAACTCATCACCGGGCAGCACCGCGGGCGTTACGTGGTGGACTTGCGCTAATATCCGCAGTCTTGCCGGGTTACGCCACACCCTGCCGAAAAAGTACATCCTGCAGGAGCGAGCGCCAGCTCGCGGACACCATGCCAGCTGGCCAACACCTCGCCAGCTGGCGCTGGCTCCTGCAATTATTTGTATGTAGGCTTGGCAATCGCCGGCGGGGTACAACCCGGCTATAGCAAGGGCAGCGTTCCTGATCTGATATGCAAAGACTCGAAACCCTCCCGGATTATCTGCGCCCCGGGCTCAACATCGTCTCCATCGGCCTGAACCCGTCACTGCCATCCGTGCGCGAGGGTTTTTATTTCGCGAATCCACGCAACCGTTTCTGGCGCGCGCTCAATGCCAGCGGCCTGGTAACTGCCACACTCGAGCCGGGTGTTGCGGCGACTGATGTACTGTTCCATCAATTCGGAATCGGTTTTACCGATGTGGTGAAGCGGCCGACGGCCAGCGGCAATGAACTGCGCGCGGCCGATTACCGCAAGTGGGCGCCGCTGTTAAAACAGAAAA
>JBATIF010000121.1:0-5774 GCA_049667605.1 Gammaproteobacteria bacterium | reverse complement strand
CCTCTGGTGTTCCGGTTGTCACGCCAGTGGCATTGCCGGGTAGCTATGAACGGACGGGATAACCGCTGAAAGCATCTAAGCGGGAAGCCCCCCTCAAGATGAGATCTCACTGGGAACTTGATTCCCCTGAAGGGCCGTCGAAGACTACGACGTTGATAGGCTGGGTGTGGAAGCACAGCAATGTGTGAAGCTAACCAGTACTAATTGCCCGTGAGGCTTGACCATATAACACCCAAGCAGTTTTGGTGTTGATACTGGTTTCAGGCAACATACCAAACCTTTACAACTTCACGAATATTGGAAACAAGGGATTCGTCTCTTTTTCCAGAACAGTTTGCCTGGCGGCATTAGCAAGTGGGAACCACCCGATCCCATCCCGAACTCGGAAGTGAAACTGCTTAGCGCCGATGAGAGTGTGGGGCTTCCCCATGTGAAAGTAGGTCACTGCCAGGCTTTTAACGCAAACCCCTGTGGTCATTGGACTGCAGGGGTTTTTTTATATGCGAAACGCCGGGTCAAGAGGTGATGCTCGATCTTCGGTATCAGTGATATGTTTTTCCACGATTTACGTGGCATGAGAATGCCCGGATCTGGTCTTTGCTGTGGTATTTTTTCCCTTAGTCTCGAAACTTTCGCGTGTCATATTATCAGGGGCACTCTCATTTTCCCGTTCTATCCTGTCGGGTGAGTCCGCGGAGGCCGTCCACGAGCGCATGCCGGCAGAAGTATTACTCAGTCGCTGGTTCGGGGAATCGGCAAGCCGCTGATCCAGGGCTGGCTGCGCCATACCCGCGGCCTCTGAACGAGGGAAACTTCAATTACCTGATCACCCAGACCGAGCACGGGGCGTGGCGTGCAACGTGGCTGGTCATCGAACCCAGCAGGAAACGCTGTACCGCCTTTTTCCCCTTGGAGCCAAGCATAATCAGGTTGCTGTCTGCCTCGGCAGCTGCCTCGAGTATTTCATGGGCGCTGCTGGAACCCTCAAGTAGCCGGGATGACACATTCGGCACGGAATCTCGCAATTTCACCGTCGCAGCCTCGAGGGCATCCCTGGTCCTGACCATTTTTTGCTGCCAGATTGAATTCATCTGCTGGCGGATGTCCTGGCGATAGGCTGTTATCAGGGTAAGTACGGTGACTACGATGACTTCATCCTGCTCACGCAGTGGCAGGGATGCGCACAGAGACAATGCCTTACTGGCAGGCGCGGAATTATCGTATGCGAGTAATATACGCCAGTCTTCAGCTGCCGCTGCCGGATGCGAGCCGTCCGGATCCTCACTGGCCGGCGTCGTTCCTGTCGCAGTATCTTTCACGATCAAGACCGAGCAGGGGGCATACTCAAGCAGTTTGGTGGAGACGCTGCCGAGTATGAACTGCCGGAATGCCGACCGGCCATGCGAACCAACGATTATCAGGTCAATGCCGGTTTCCTCGGCCGCCAGGACAATCTCTTCTGCCACGTTACCGGCTCGCACCAGGGTTTCTACTTCCCAGTCATTGCGGGCAATTCTTTCCGCCTGGCTGTTGAGGTAATGATGCGCCTCTTCCCTGACCATCTTCTGCGTTTCACGTACAGCCTCATCCTGCACGGGGGTAAGTTCAACGTCAGTGGCATCAACGAAGATATGCCCGTCGATCACGCTGAGCAGTGTTAGTGTACATTGCTCCGGAAACGGAAACCGCTGCAGGAAATCTATCGCTGCATTTGCGTTGTCGGAACCATCGGTTGCCAGCAGTATCTTCATACTTTTACACCTTGACGGTTTGTATAACGCAACGTTCGGTTATTAACCGTATATATATTGTACACAGTCTTCAGGTATAGACATGTATTCCCGATCTTGTGCCAGTGTCCTGTTACTTTCCGCATTTAGCTATACCGGGTGAACATTGCCTATATTCAGTGCATAGCCAAGGATCACGTAGGCTACGTAGATACCCAGTAACCAGGCACCCTGCCAGCGGTAGAACACCCCGGCATGGTTCATAGAGATGAATATCCTGAAGGAAAACAGAATTACGAGCATCGCAGGGAAATGGAAGAAGTAGAAGTTCGAAGGTATCGCCAGCGGTGCCGTGGCCGCGGCTGCACCGATCACGAACAGGCAATTGAGTACGTCGGCACCGACAATATTGCCCACCATGATTTCAGGGTGCCCCTTGCGAACCGCGGCAACCGCCGTCATCAACTCAGGCAGCGAGGTTCCGAAGGCCACCATGGTCGCGGCAATTACGTCGTCGGGCACGCCTAAGCGGATTGCGATTTCCGATGCCGCAGGTACCAGGATGCGCGCGCCCGCTACGATCATTACCAGACCGCTACCCACGAGCAGCCAGCATTTTCCAACACCCATGAGTTCATGAGCGGCTATTTCATCCTCACCTTCCATGACCATGACGCTGCCCTGCCGTGCCCAGACGTAGGTGATATACATGTATCCGGCCAGTAGCACGAGAAACAGGAAACCGACCCAGCGCTCAAGCCTCGGTTCTGTCTTGCCATTGAACAAGGCGGCAACGGCAATGACCACCAGCAGGATGGCCGCGCCGAACTGGACCCAGCCGGTGCGATTGAGGATGAAGCGATTCACCGGAACCGTGGCCAGCAGGCAGGTCAGTCCGAAAATCAGTCCGGTATCGGCGATAATCGAGCCGACGCCATTGCCCAGCGCCAGCCCCGGGTTGCCCATGAAGGCCGCCATAACCGAGACAAAGGCCTCCGGCAGGGTCGTGCCCAGCGAGACGACTGTCGCGCCAATTACGATCTTGGGCAGGCCTGTACGCTCGGCAAGGTCGACCACGCCGTCGACCATCCAGTCGGCGCCTTTCGACAGGAGTGCGATACAGACAACGATGATCAGCAGCAGAGACAGCGTGGAAAGCCCGGCAACGTAGTTTTGCAGGGTCGTTTCATCGCCCAGCAGCTGCAACAGCGAGCTTTCCATCGGCCCTCCTGGTGTCTGTGAAATCTCTCAGGCGCCCGCTCCATGCGGGGAAGGCCAAAATACGATGGCAGCGCAGATAAAACAAATGTAAATCAAGAATGCGCAAGCGATAACAACTCGCCTCTATTGGAAGTAGATATTTCTGGTCATCCGGGGGTGTAGTCTAATATTTTGCTAACACTTCTCTAATATGACTATAAAAATTTGTGTTCGCACCTGAAGTTGATCATGGAATTCCCCGGATAAGGCTGTAACAGTGGGATGATGCGGTAAGGGCCCCTTATAAAGAAATACATTCAAGTAACACATCGTCAGGCGATCTGATCAGGGTGGTGCATGCTAGCCAGCGCGGGCACGCCATGTTCGAGATTGCCGGTTTGTACCGCGCGCCCCGTGTGAAACAACACCTGGAACAGGGTCTGGGGGAAATCAGCGGGATCGAGGACGTCACCGCCAGCACTCTGACTGGTCGGCTACTGGTTATCTTCAAGTCCCGCAGAATGGTTGCCGGGTAGCGGCACCATTATAAAAGCAGCGTTTGCCGTGCTTGTTGTTGTGTCGCAGGCCCTGCTATGGAAAAACAGAAGGCCCTGAAGGATCTCTTTCCTGATCCGCCGGAGGCCCGCTGAGTATCTTCTTGCCCGAGAACATGGCCGATATCAGGTTGCCGCCACCGCGCAGCTCGGTGACGACGACTGCCAGGGTATGCACCAGGGCAAAGCCAAGCAGCACGTAGAAGCCGTAGTAGTGAACGGTGATGAAGGGTTTGCGAAATCCGCGCATGGCCTCATAAGCGGTTTCGTCATACATCTGCTTCGCGTAGGGCGCCAGCGTTGCCGGCTCGATACCCGGTGCGGCCACCCAGCCGGCTATCCATGAACCAATCGGTGGATAAAACAAATCCGTGCCCGCCAGTACCAGTCCGCTGACGGCCTGTGACACCAACAGCAGCAGCAGCAGGGTAACCGCAATACGCCCGAGCGGGTTATGACCGAGGTACTGGTGCGGCTGTCCGCTTCTGAAAGCGGCAATGTAGTCACGGAGTTGGCTCATATAGCCGCGCCCGCCCGGCAGGATTGCCCGCCAGCGCGCGTGCGTCCCGCCGATGAAGGCCCAGACCAGGCGCCACAGCAGGTTCACCGCGAACACGTAACCGATCCAGACGTGTACGGTCTTTAGCAGGATCTTGCCGTCGTTGCTGATGCCAAGAGCCTTGGCGTTGAGAATCACCACCCCCACGGCGATCAGGCCGAGCATGCACAGCAGATTGATCCAGTGAAACCAGCGGATGCTGGCATCCCATACGCGATAGGTCTTGAGATCGGTCATAACGGGCCTCCTTAATTCCTGCTGAATCGCCAGTTAGTTGTTTTTCAGGTTTTCGAGCATCTGCAGGCTTTCCTGCGCCAGTTCTTTAGTGTCTGGGTCCTTGTCCTGCAGCAGCGGCCGGATGAACTGCGCCGCCCGTTGCTCGCCGGACAGCGCCAGATAATAGCAGGCATCACCGCGAATGCGGGCATCCGTGTGCCGGGTGAGCGCGCCGAGGCTGTCGACGCTGTTTTTCAACAGCTCGCTGTCCTGCAGGTCTTCCAGTATGGCGCTGATGCCAATGCGGGTATTGAGCTGTACTTGCGGATCGGCAAACAGGGCCAGCAGGGCATGCATGGCGTCGGCACTGGATTGAACCAGCCTGCCGGCCTTGCCGATGTTGCCGCTGGAAAGCAACTCATCCAGCCAGGCGACCATGCCTGCCTCTGTGCCGGCATGCTCAGCCCATTTTTTCAGTTCCTGTTCAGAGTGCAAGCCTTCCAGTTCGAATGCGCCGAGGCGGACCCAGGGTACCGTGCGCACGCCCAGCTCCCTGGCGAGGTCCGGGCGTTGCTCGATGTTGATGGCCTGCAGCGTGCCGATTGTTCCGGTCTTGAGCAGTGCTGCAAGCGCGTTCAGCACTGACGGGCAATGTGGACAATGCGTGCCCAGCAGCATCAGTACATCAGTCGGGTTGGTGGATTTTTCCGTGCTCACGTTACGGTTATTCTTTCAGTGGCTGGTACTATACTGTTGCCATTGTATAGGGGGAAAAGGGGACGGATCTATTTTTCTTTACGCTTGATCTGTTTCACTATCAGGTACTGGTGAAAAAAAATTGATCCGTCCCCTTTTCTACAATACAACGGAGTTGAACATGTTCGGTGCAGGAAAACAGACAGCAATGCCGAGCCAGGCAGGGGCCTTGCCGGGGCGGAGTGATCGCATGGCAGTACCTGAACGTCACTTTGTTACGGGCCATCCATTACAGCCGCCTTTCCCCGGGAGCATGCAGACCGCGATGTTCGGTCTGGGTTGTTTCTGGGGCGCTGAACGCAAGTTCTGGGAGACCGCTGGCGTGTACACCACGGCGGCAGGCTATGCAGGCGGCTATACCCCTAACCCGACGTACCAGGAAGTCTGTAGTGGTATGACGGGGCATAACGAGGTTGTGCTGGTGGTCTTTGATCCGGACGTTATTGCCTATGACAAGCTGCTGAGCGTCTTCTGGGAGGCGCATGATCCTACCCAGGGAATGCGCCAGGGTAATGATGTCGGTACCCAGTACCGTTCCGGTATTTACGTATTCAACGAGGAACAAAAGGCCGCTGCACTGGCGTCGCAGCAGCGTTTCCAGGCACGCCTTGCCGAGGCCGGTTTTGCCGCCATTACCACCGAGATCATCGGTGCCCCGGAATTTTACTATGCCGAGGATTATCACCAGCAATATCTCGCCAAAAACCCCCATGGTTACTGCGGCCTGGGCGGCACCGGGGTGCGCTGCAGCTAGTTCCC
>JBATIF010000120.1:0-5816 GCA_049667605.1 Gammaproteobacteria bacterium | reverse complement strand
GCCGTGCCGCGATGCCGTGCTGCAGCCCGATTTCCTGCAGGTTGTTGCCGAAGCTGGCCGCCGGCGAAATACTCCAGACCAGCGCACCGCTGTCCGCATCCACGACATAGATGGCGCGTCCCATGCTATCGGTCGTGGCCAGGCCCGCCGTATCCTTGTTGCCGGCATCGTAGCCGCCGCCGAACATGATCACCGGCTTGGGCTTGCCGCCGCCATCGACATAGCCCGCAATGATCGTGGGCACCGGCTGGGACCAGCTCTGGCCCAGCTCGGAAAAGCCGGTTGTAGCGTTGCTGATCATCCACTTGTACGCGGGTGAACCGGGCGTCGACAGGTCCAGGGCATAATAGCCACGCCCGCCGCGGCGCAGGCCGAAATAGACAAATACCTTGTCCCCGGCTGCGGCAGAAAGGGTGCCATCATTATTGACGTCCCTGGTATAGGCCACGGCTGGGGAATCGATCCCGTAGGTATGCTGGCTGCTGGCCTTGTCAAGCAGCCGCTTGTTCAGGACCGGAGCCAGTTCCTTCGGGAAGAAGGCCCAGTCCTCGACCCCGTCGCTGACGCCGAACATGTGCAAAAAGCCCGCATTCGTCCCGGCCAGGAGCCGCAGATCCGGATCGTCCTTTGTGAAGGATCCCAGTGCACCGTAGTTGATCGTCAGGGGTGTGGAATGCAGCATGTCGCCGAGAATCCAGGGGCGGGTATCGGTGCTGCTGCCATCGCCGTCTTCATCCTGAACATCGACACCCGTGGACCAGCTGATCAACGCGTCCAGCTCGGCCTGGTCCGCCACGTCGAAGAGGCTGAACAGCTCGCCAGTGGTGCTGAAGCCGAAGGCATCATAGCTCAGGTTGGTGCTGTTGAAAGTCTCCAGTGCGCCGAGCAGCCCGGTGTTGGTCTTGATGGACCGGGTGGCCGGGTCCCTGGCAGCCAGCAGTCCGCCGGCGCCGCCCACTTCCACCTCGGGGCCGTCCTCGGTCGTACTCCAGAAAGTCTGTGCCTTTTCCTTGATCTGACCGGAACTATTTTCAATCGCCGGCTGATCGTTTGCATCCCGGATCTCGGCCTCGCCGTTGGCGACATGCACCTTCAGCTTCTTGATATTGCCCGGCCAGCGCGTGCTGGCCCTCGGTTCGAACATCGCCAGTATGAGATCATCGCGGCTGCGGGTGCGGTTGAAGGTATCCACCGCAACCGCGGGCGAGGTGAAGGTGCCGGCATTGGCGAGGATCTCCAGGATGGCCCCCTGGAACGCCTCGGAGAGCTCCTCGGCCGAGTCGGCCGTGTAATATTCGCCGTGCCCCTTCTTGGCCGTGTCCTTGAGCAAATCCTGCTTGGTCTGAAAACCGATGGTGTAGGTGAGCACACGCTGGATGCCGTTGCTGTCGTCACCGTCAAGATCTTCCTCGTAGAGGTATTCGGCCAGCGTCGGCATGCAGTTCTTGGTGCCGTTGTATTCTTTACAAGTCTCCCCCGTGAGCGTCTCGATGGCGCTGTCGGCCTGGTTGTCCCGTGTCGGTTGGCCGTCTGTCATGAGAATGACATAGGTATACTGGCAGAACTGCAGGGGTGAATTGTAGACACCGGCGGTCTCGGCCTGCATGTCCCTGGCAGGCGAAGCAGTGATGTCATCGTCGCCATAGAGGACGGGGTCACCGGCGAGGTAGCGATAGGCCTCGTACATCGATTCGCACAGCGGCGTGTTGTAATAGACGCCCAGGTTATCCACCATATTTACCAGGCTGGTCCGCTGGCCGTTGTTCATGTTGGCGAGCAGGCGGCGGGCTACCCGGCCACCGTTGTAATTGCCATCGCTGTCGTTCTTGTTGAAGACCATCAGGCCGAAATCGACCGCCGGGTTGGCCTCGATCATGTCGGTGATTACATCCCTGGCGATATCGATACGCTCGCGGTCGATCGGGTCAAGGTTGGCATAGTACCAGTTCAGGTAATTGGAGGAGTACAGGGTATAGGAGTCATCCCATTCAACGTTCGACACGGGCGCGTAGCCATCGGCGTCATCGTCGGCGGGATAGCCGTCTGCCTCCGCGCCATTGTCCGGGTTGCTGTTGACCACGTCCGCTTTGCAATCGACATGGCTATCGGAGTATTTCTGAACTTTATCTTCGAGTTTTTTCCACTCTTCCTTATCGGATTTCCAATACATCACGTTATCCTGGTAGAAACCGATGCCGCTGCTGCCAAGGATCGCAAAGGATTCTGCACAGCGATTCTTTGTCTCGGAAAACCAGTCGTCCGAATCATCCTCGGGAATCTCGTCGGCCTTGTCAGACCAGTAGATGCGGCCGTTCTGGAATTCACCATACGCGGGATAGGTGATTGCCGGGTCATAGGGCTGTGGTGAGCCCGGCACGATGGTGTCCATACTGCCGGAGTTGTCGAAGATGACCAGCACCTTTGGCCGCGACGAGGCGTCCGCACTGAGCAGGTACTGGCTGAGGAAGATCTCCGTGTCATCTGCCTGTACGGCAATGCTTCCCGCAAGCAGCAGGAGCACGGCCGCAGCAAATCCGGTCATTTTACTCATGGCATTCATAAAGTGTTCCTCGTTAATCCATTTACTCATAACAGCTTCCCCGCAAAACCCTGAAAATATAGTCCCGCGCCCGGGGACAAGCGCAACACGGTTCTAGTTGGCCAGTATCTGTTTGGATACCCCTTCGAATACACGTGTACGTGCACCGCTGGCAGCATCTTCGTGTTCGCTGTCGATTGTGTAATATTCGCAGCCGACAAAGGTGATACTCGACGCAGCGGGGCTGCGCGGGCATTCAAGCTCCACATCGGGCAGCAGGCGCACCACGTTTACCTCGGCCACGATATAATCACTGGTTGTCCCGGAATCACCGCCCGAGAAGATATCAAGCTGGTCACTGCCATTGAAACTCGCGGCATCTGCTTTGGCCGCTGCGCGGCCCGCGTCTGAAAGCTGAAAGGAGTCGTAGATACTCTGGACATTACCCGCCATGCGCAGACCAAAAATGCCGGTGGACATGCCCTGGATACCGATCATGGACAGGATCAGCAATAGCAGCAGCGACACCAGCAGCACCGTCCCTTTCTCCCGTTTGCATGCTCTGTAATGCATCAGCTTTCATCCCTGATAATGTACTGGGGGTTGCGCAGCGAGACCGTGGTATTGATGACGGTGCGGTGAAATTTATCGCCGCGAGTCACCGGACTCCCCGTCCCGAGGTTGTAGGTCCTTGCGTCCGTGTAGGTGTGATCCTCTTCATCGGTCCTGACCAGCAGGTAAATCTGCACGGCGACCACATCATCCCAGTCATAGGTTGTTGATGAATTAATGGTTGCCGCATCGAGAAAGGAATCAAGATTTCCATCGGCGTCGCTGTCGACGCCAAACAGCAGGCGCATCTCCTCAACTCCTGTTATCAGCGTCTGCGTCTGCATAGCCATGGCGCCGCCGTTCCAGCTCAGGGCCTTGCGGCTCAGCGACGGCGGGTTGCCGGAACCCTGGTCCTGGATGTAATAGGCATGTGCCTGGTACTCCCAGGCCCTGCCATCCGGCACAGCGCCGGTGGGTGGTGTATCGGCCCCGTCATACAGCACCCCGACCTCATGATTGGCCAGCAGGTAGGTCTTGCTGCTCTCCACCGAGCCGGTTGCCAGCGGCATGGCCCCGGTGTGCTTGACGACCAGCACGGTTGTAGCAGGCAAGGCATCGCTAATACAGCCATAGGCCTTGCCCGTGCCATCGCTTTGCGTGGCCAGCAGCGAATTAGTGAAATCGTAGGCCGCCGCATCGCCGCTGCAGTCACTACTCACTGCTCCCAGCGAACCATCAAGCGCGATGCTGTACTGTCGCACCGACCCGAAAAAATTCACCAGCGTCAGCTCCTGCTTCAGGATATGCAAGGCAAAGCTGGCATCTTCCTGCATACGGGCAGAACGACTCAGTTCCTTGTAGGACTTGTTTGAGCCGACGAACAGGTAGATGACGGCGCCGGTCAGGAGCATGCTGATCAGCAGCGCAATCATCAGCTCGACAAGCGTGAAACCTGAACAGCGTTTACAGGCAACGTTTTTCACAGTTCGCTCTCATCAACAAGATAGGTGTTGACCACGGTCTGCCGCCTTCTGGTATTACTGTTTGCACTCCCGCCTCCGCATACAGTAGCGCCCGCCTGGACGGCATCGGAGATTTCACTAAGACCTTGCCAGCTGAGGATGACCGACAGCTGGCCGGTATTGGTTTTTCCAGTATCGGCCGCAAATACAATGCACCCGGCGGGGGCAATCAGCCCGCCCTCCTTGGTGCTGACGCCGCCGATGTCCCCGGTTATGGTCGCCCCGTCGATGGCCTGCTCCCAGGACCAGAGGTCATAGGTGGCCAATTGTGCAGCACTGCAGGTGCTGTTCTTGCTGCAGTCGGGCGTTGGCGCATCATCCCCCTTGGCACCATCACCCAGCGGGCTGGATCTACCCGTGTGATAATCCGCCGCTGCCGATGGATTGGCACGGATGCGTTCGATAATCCCGTCGACCAGCTGCGTTGCCATCGTCCGCTGGTGGGCCTGGTGACTGGATCGCTTGGCATTGGCCTGCAGACCCGCAAGACCCAGCAGCCCAACAGACAGAATGATCAGTGTCACCAGCACCTCGATCAGCGTCAGGCCACGCTGGCGACATGTGCTATTGACCAATCTTGCCCGGCTTTTCATCATGCCTTTCATGGACAGCTAACCCCGTCTGACATTTTTTCGTACTCGACCCGCCCTGTCGGCGTAACCCTGACGCAACGATCCGGCTGGGAGCTGTCATCAATACTTACCTTCATGCCAACGGCGGTAGTACCCGCGAGCGCGCCTGTGTGGCGATAGGTAAGACTCTTCTTGCCGACAGTGATATCAATATCATCCTTGCCTTTGATTTGTGTCCACTGCTTGAGCAGGAGATCTTCACCATCTTCCAGGGTGGCATCACCATCGTCCGCGTCATAGGCACCATCGTTGTCACGGTCGGCAAACGCCATCCAGCCGTTGGTGTCCCAGGAAATGGTGCTCGAGGTGCAGGCATTCTGGGCCGTATTGAGGGCACAGACGACAACCGGTGTACGCCGCTTGATTGCCTCGGAGCGGCCGAAATTCAGGGCGGTGACCAGCTGATTGGTCTGGGTCACCATCTTGCCGTTCTGTATAAAGGTCCGCAGCGACGGAACGGCAACCGTCGCCAGTATTATGATTACCGTCAAGGCGACCAGCAGTTCAACCAGTGTAAATCCCTGTTGTTTATTCATTAACTGTAGCTCTAGGCCTTGTATTCACTATTCAGCCGGCTAGCCGCGATGAGGACTCTCTCATGGGTGAGCAGGCTGCTTTCTATGTATATAACGGTCGTAAAAACAGAAATGTTGAGTCTCCACCGATGGGCTGCATCAAATTGCCGGCAAACGCCAGCGCAGGCGCCCGATCAGGTAATCCCGTAAGAGAAGTATCGGCCGGAAAAATGAAATATTTAGGGGAATGACTTGATCCTGTTAAGTCATTGTTATAACTGGCACTTACCCAAACAGAGTCCGCACCTGATTCGGTATGTTGGCGAGTACCTCCATTGGGACTGCGCCCGGATGACAAATGACGATGAAACACCGCGGGTCGAATGGATTCGACCCTGCAGGGGTGGTTGGGAAACACCATGGGTCGAATGAATTCGACCCTACAGGGCTGGTTCGAAAGACAGCTGGTCGAATGAATTCGACCCTACAGGGCTGATTGGGAAACACCGCGGGTCGAATGAATTCGACCCTGCAGGGCTGATTGGGAAACACTGCT
>JBATIF010000119.1:0-17745 GCA_049667605.1 Gammaproteobacteria bacterium | reverse complement strand
CCCGTGTCTTCTCCCGCGCGGCCGCGTCCAGCTCCGCCAGCATGCCACGGGTAGTCTCGAGCTGCCGCTGCAGCGCTTCCAGCTCCGCCTGCACACGGTCGCGTGCACTGCGCACAGCGCGTGCCTGCACGTTTACCCGTTGCGCGTCCTGCCTCGCGAGCGCCAGGTCATCCTGCGTGGACTGCCAACTGACTTGCAGCTCCTGCAGGGCTGTCTGCAGCTCGCGCAGTTGCTGCTGCTGCGCGCGAATTTCCTCGCGCAGCCGGACTGCCTGCGCGGGCTGGACCGGCTTGCCCGGCTCCGCAACCGGGATCACCTGCACCAGCGCGAACACGGCCATCAGGCACAGACCGATGATGGAAAGGAAACGCATGACATCCGTCTGCAGGGCCTCGATGTCACCACCGGTGCTGCCGGTAACCGGGGGAAACCGTGCGGGTCGACGTCGGCGCATCATCAGGTTGCCTCCCGGTCAAGGCGCACCGCGCGGGCGGGCCGGGCGACGCTATCGATGGAGGCGCGGATCTCGCGGAGCAGGGTCTCGACCCGGCCGGTATGACGCTGCTCCTCGGCCTCGTAGTAGCGGCTCAGCCGGGTCCCGAGGAGCGAGCTCTTGATGACGCGCATCAGGTAACCTCCGATACCGCCGACGATGGTGGTGGTCAGCGCGGTCAGGATGCCGCCCTCCACGAGGCGCTGCAGCACGGCGTAGCCACCGGCCTGCGCGGCCAGTCCCGGATCGCCGAGTGCGTAAAGCAGGGCGCTGCGCATACCGATCGCGGTCCAGATGACACCGATGCCGAAGAACAGGCTGGTCCACACGTCGTTCAGATGCTCGAGCTGGCTGATCTCGTCCTGCGGGCGGCCTTCATCCAGCCGTCGGCGGAGCATCCGCAGGCTGTGCACGTAAAGGCCGAGCGTGATCCCGAAGGGCACGACGGACAGGCCGAGGTTGCGCTGGCACCACTCGATCGCGAGCCGCGCCTCGGGCATCTCGAGGACGGACACCGAGACAACGCCCTGCGTCGTCAGCAGGTAGAGCGCCGCGAGGCCGCCAAGGACCCCCGACGACACGCCGAGCCACAGGCCGTTGAGAAATCCGCGCTTGCGCGACGGTTCCGTCATGGCCTACTCGATCTGCCCGCAGGCCTCGCAAGTGGCCTCCAGCACCAGCTCGGTTTCCTGGTAGAGGTTGCTGGCGCGCGTGTAGTTTAGCCGGTCCTCGCTGATACGCAGCAGGCCCTGCTCCTTGTCAGCCAGTTCCAGGTTCATGTCGCGCATAACCTCCGACTGGCGTGGACAGGTTTTCGAACAGACACTGTAGTCGCTGGCCAGGGAGACGTACTTGATGCCGAAATAGCGGTTGTAGAGTTCCCGCGCCTGGCGCTTGCTCAGCAGGCCGGTGTTGTTGGCCCACAGCAGGAACTCGCTGAAGCTGGCCTTGTTCTCCTTCTTCGGGTCGCCCTCCGCGATCGTCAGCAGGCGCTGGTAGTAGGCGTCGAACTGGTGTTCGCAGCCGGTTTCCAGGTCGAAACGGGCGGCGCTGATGGACTGTTCCAGGTTCGGTCCCTCCGGCAGGCTGCAGGCGTTCTCGCGCACCGGCGTGCTGGTGCAGGCAGCGATCGAGATCGTTATAGCTACTACGGCGAGCATGCCGCGGAGCGTGGATTTCATGGTTGCGTTCATGATGGTTCTCCGGTTCGGTTCGATCACATTTGCAGGGCGCTCTCGAAGCCGACCTCGGCCGGTCCGGTGGGCGCGATGGCCATGGGGGCGACGTCCTCTTCCTCACCGAAGAGGATGGACTTGACGCCGGCCACTACTTCCTGCATTTCGGGGGTGATGGTCCCGAAGGACTGGTTCAGCTGTTCCATGAGTGTCGCGCGGCTGATCTCTTCGCGGGTGCGCGCTATCAGGCTGGAGGTCTCCTGCATGTCGAGATAGATGTCGGATGCGATTACGGCCAGCGAGGAATTGGTCTTGCTGCCGTTGCGCGCAACGAGTTGGTAGTACTGGCTGAAGCGGGCACTCAGTCGCATGCCGGAGCGCCCGCGCAGCGATGGTTGTCGTGACGTGGCCTGCTTCCCGGTTTCTTCCCCAATGAGGAGTTCCTGCAGGGTCCAGGAGGTGCGCTTCTGGCCGAGTTCCTTGCGGATGCGTTTCTCGAGGCTTGCGGAAGTGGCATTGACCGCGGTCTCCATCTCCGGCAACTTCTCCGCCATGATGTTCAGCATTTCGAGGTAGCTCTTGCCGAGTTGACGCGCGATGCGCTCGCAGCCCGGGTCTCCCTCGTTGCCCTCGCACTTGCTCTCCACGTAGAGTTTTTGCTGTTCGTCGAGCTGGCCGATCAGCGCCTGCAGCCCGGTTTCCATTTCCGCGGCGACGTTACCGGTATGCTTGATTTCCTCGAGCACGGTGGTGGGAAACAGCTTGATGGTCGGCGCAGTGGGGCTTGCGAACGCTGTCATTGGCAGCAGGCATCCGGCCAGAAGGAGCCGGCAGAAACGCCGGGCAGTGCCACCGCCGCGTGTTGTTGCAGTTTTCATTGGAACACCCTCCTTGCAGTATCGATGTCGGCAATCGGCCCGATGCCTAGTTGCCATTCGCGCTGTGGATGAATATAGGCGGGCGTTCCTGAACAGAACCTGAATGGCGGCCATGCCGCCTGAAAAAGGTGAAAATGGGGCCGCATATATGATGGTCGTGGTACACACCGGCATGTACCACTCAAGGGCCAGGATTACATTCCATATCAACGCGTGCTGATAGTAATCATGGCTATCTGTGCACAGCTTGTGCAGGGATGCTCCCAGTTAGTGCAATCGGACGAGATTTAACCGAGTGCGCTATTTTCGAGTCATTCCCGGTCCCCTGAAAAAAACTTCTATATAACAATTGCTTCAATGTTTGGACGGGTCGTACTAAAGCCCTTGATTCTGCCTATTCCCATACATGTTTTTTCGGCACGCTAAATGCAAGTAAAAAAACAAAATAGAAATCCGGAGCACAGCTTTAGAGAGGGCCGTACAATCATGGCAAACAACAAGCAGTCAAAATCGGGTTCCTCCATTGAGGGCGCGAAAAAGATTAGTAACAAAGTCTACGAGGCCGAGCTGGCGAAGCTACAGGACGAACTGGTCAAGCTGAAGGAATGGGTGCGGGCCAGGGGCCTCAAGGTCGTGGTGATCTTCGAGGGCCGCGATGCCGCCGGCATGGGTGGCTTGATCAAGCGCATCACGGAACACCTGAATCCGCGCGTCTGCCGAGTAGTGGCACTGGGCACGCCCACGCAGCGCGAAAAGACCCAATGGTATTTCCAGCGCTATGTGCCGCAGTACTACACAGGCAAGGGCTAGTGTGGGTCCCGCCGGGTGTCCGTAATTCAATTACGCTGCCGGGTGTCGGCAATCGTCAGGTGTTCGACCTCAAGAACCCCGCGACTTTGCCTGCTTACACGTACCCCCTTCGAAATCGCACCGCGAACTTTTTGACACAGGTTCGGTCGACCCCGGTAACCAGTTGTTCTTAATGGGATATTTCAATATTTTTAGCATTATATAAATATAAAGTAGACTAAATTAATAAACCGGCACCTTTCCTCAAATTGATTTCTGCGTATTTGCGGACCAACGTTCACAGGCTATATGTCAGGCCACCAACCAGACTGCCCGGGACACCAGCGGTACTATCGAGCGTAGAATAAAGCTCCCGGATGTGGGGGCCGATAGCTACGAAGTTAGCGAATTAGCAGACAGAAATGGAATAACAGGAACTCAACAGAGTAGATCATGAAATCAATATTAAACGGCTTGCTTTGCATATTGCTGTTCACCGGGACATTTTATTCAGCTATGACTCTAGCGTGCGATTCGGTTGTGGATGGCTGCCTGGGTTGCAGCGATGAGGAAATCCAGGCTTGTCTTAACCAACTTGTTATAGACATCTGCAATGAAGGCGGCGGCGTTGAAGCCTGCGACCGGAGACGTGTCTTCAAGGATGCTGAAAGACAGGTTACCCTGAGCACGGGTCGGCACTACTCACGCATACGTTCAATGTTTCGCGGCGCACAAAAATATCAGGACCCATTCTACAAGCATTGACTGAAGACGATTGGTGTGAGAGCACATTAATTGCTTATATGAGCAATTAATGTGCTCTGACACCCTTTAGTCATTCCCGCATACTTTCATCATATCAGTGCCGCATGACCTTGCCGGGTGGTGAAGACACGTCGGTGGAACTGCTGGAGTCCGACACCGGCAGCCTGAGTTGCAGACCCCACTCCGCAAGCTTGCTGGATTCGATCAACATCTGCATGAAAGAATGCATCAGCCTGTCGTCGATGTTGAAGGTGATGGCTTTGCCCTGGCTTGAACCGAGCTTCAGAACATACACACCATTCTCTTTCCTGCCACCCGATATACTGCTGACCAGGACACCATCTTCACCCAGGGGATAACTGTCGGCTGCTTCCTCGAAGGGGGTTTTGAAATCCGCCTGTTCCACCGCGGACTGGTGCTCGAATTGCAGAATCGCCTCGCGCTTCTCGGGCTCGATCGGTGTATTTTTCGCCTGCCCGGCTTCGGCTATCTTCAGCAAGACCTCCCATAACGACCTGACCACGCGCCGCGTCAGCCAGAGCCGGTACTCAGCCTTGTTGCGGGTGCCGATCCGCAACAACATACGGTCCTGCTCCGCCACGAAGGCCATCTGGAACTGATGAGGTTTGTCAGCCATTTTTCAAAAATACCGCCAATGCAACCAACTGATATTTCATTCGAAGTTAGAATTCTAGCATGATGGGCGGTTGCAACCTGCAACAATCACCCAGGGGTCCGACCCTTGGAACAATGGACGCCAGGCTTTTCCGGCACCAGCAATAATTCAGAACTACCCCCGCTCCTGCTACCCGGGAACCACCATCCGTGCAACCTTAAGTGTATAGCTATCATATAGATAGCCCAGTTACCCGCGTTTATCAGCTAATTTACTGAATCAACTGAAAAAACACTCCCGAGACGATTAAAGTTTGGCCGCAGTTGCCCGATGCACTAAAGGAGCCATGCAAGCCGCTGCGGCGGCGTGCTGCTTGCTGTGTATTACCAAAAGCAATGAAAACACACCCCTCTTACCCGGGACGGTTATGAAAATCGACAAAAGCAAAAAACGGCAATCCAGTCTGGATAATGCAGGACTGGTAAAGCCTGACGAGAGTGACCTGCAGCATCCCGGTCTGCAAACAACAGCTGCAGAAAGCCCCGGCGAGTACGTCGAGCGTCCGGCCGCTGCGGTTCGAGAGGGACTGGCAGCGCATCGGGGATTTGACAGGCCGTCTGCCCTGAAAAAAGCGGAGCTGCTGGGCCCGGCAGAGGAAAAAAACCGTCAGGTAACCGAGGTAAATAAAACCAGACCGGTTAAGCCTGCGCAGAGTAACGGGCCGGTGTCGGCCCTTGAAAAAGCGGGACTTGTGAACCCAGCAGAATATATCGAAGAAGAATCCATTGATGAGGACACGGGCCAGGTCAGGTCGACAGTACCGGAATACGAAACCAGTAAACACCGGGGAAACTTGGACCAGCAAAGGTTGCGTACCGACCAGGTTCGCCTGATACAGCGGCAGGCCAATACCGAGCTGGTCATCAGCATGCTGGTATGCGCCATTGTTGCCATCGTTTTATGGGGGGTTGCCCCGCCTGTATTGCTAACCGGCTGGGCTACAGCTGTAATACTCAGTGTCGGCAGCCGGTCGCTGTTTATATCCGGCAGGCAATCAGAAAAAACTCATGACGAATTTAATGCCTGGGGTAACAAGTATCTTGTTGCCATCATCCTGTCCGGAAGCTGCTGGGGTGGTCTTGGGGTATTTACAGTTCTTACGGCGGGCCTGGTTCAGCAGGTGTTTGTTCTTTTTGTGCTGGCGGGTATATGCCTGACTGCATATGTCTCGCTGCAGTCCTCGACAAAAACAACCGCTGCTTTTATTTTGCCCGCCCTGTTGCCCATGACCGCTTTTCTGATATACGAGGGCCTGATCGCACCAACATCATTGAGCAACGCAACAACATTCAGCCAGGATCATATTATTCAATTTGCTCTGGGTATATTGACCCTGACCTTTGCCATGGTTATGCAGTTTTCCTCAAAAACCATGCAGACCATACTGGTCAAGTCCATGAAACTCGGTTCGCATAATACCGAGCTAATCAAGAAACTGGTTATAACAGGTGAGGCTGCGGAAAAAGCCAAGCTGCATTCGGAAAAAACCAATATTGAACTGCAAAAAGAGATGAAAGAGCGTGCACAGGCAGAAGAACGCATTCGGATCTCCGAGAAAAGAATGAGCGCAATCTTTGACGGCATGCAGGACACTATCTACCAGACTGATTGCAATGGAACGATATTGTGGACAACGCCCTCCATAAAACAGCTGCTTGGCTATAGTGTCGATGAGGCCAGCAACAAGAATATACTGGAACTCTACGTATATCCGGACGACCACGAAGACCTGAAGCACGGACTTGATATGAATCATGGCCGTCTGCAACATTTTGAAACACGTCTGCAACACAAGGATGGATCACAGATCTGGATCCTGGAAAACTCACACTACAGATATGATAAAGATGAGGTGGTTGTCGGGATAGAAGGCACTATTCGTGACATTACCGCTTTAAAACAGGCAAAAGAAGAACTGCATCAGGAAAAAGAACGCGCCCATGTAACACTGGGATCAATCGGTGATGGTGTCATCACCACGGATCTGGGTGGCAATATTGAATACATGAACAAGGTTGCCGAAGATTCAACCGGCTGGAAACTGGAAAATGCGCGTGGCAAGCCGATAATGGATGTATTCAGTATCGTTGATGAAAAAACCCAGCAGCCCCCCCGCGATCCAGCAGACCTGTGTCTGAAACAGGGCAAGAGCGTTATGCTCTCGGGTCATTTGCTGCTCATACATCGCCACCGCCAGGAGCGACTCTCTGTCGAGGTGAACGCATCACCGATACGCGACTCAAATGCAGACATCATGGGCGTGGTACTGGTCTTTCATGACGTAACGGAATTACGCGGGCTTGCCAGGAAAATGTCCTACCAGGCGTCACATGACTCGCTGACAGGTCTGATTAACAGGCGTGAATTTGAGAATCGCATCAAGCAAATTGTGGAAAATGCACGTACTCATAAAACCCGGCATACGCTTTGCTACATGGACCTTGATAACTTCAAGGTTGTGAATGACACCTGTGGCCATAGCGCGGGCGACGAGCTGCTTAAGCAACTGACTATAAAGCTACGCATGGAATTACGTGAAGCCGATACGCTCGCCCGGCTCGGCGGGGATGAATTCGGTATCTTGTTCGATGGCTGCTCGATTGAAAATGCAAGGGAGCCTGCAGATATCATCAGGAAACTGGTTGAGGAATTCCGTTTTTCGCAGGAAGACAAGATTTTCAGAATCGGTGCCAGTATAGGCCTGGCTGCCATAAACGAGGACAGCGGTTCATTATCAGACGTATTGAGCGCCGCCGACTCCGCCTGCTATATGGCCAAGGAGCAAGGCAGGAACCGGATACATGTCTACCAGGCGAACGATGAGGCACTGGTCGAACGCAGCGGTCAGATGCAATGGGTACAACGCCTGCAGGATACACTCGAACAAAACCGCTTCCGGCTTTTTTTCCAGCCGATACAAAAACTCAATACGGTTTCAGGCGAAACAGGACGTCTGCACGGTGAAGTGCTTGTACGCATGCTTGATGAAGAAAATAAACTCGTTGGCCCAGGTTCATTTATTCCCTCCGCCGAGCGCTATGGCCTGATGCCCGCGATTGATCGCTGGGTCGTTTCAAATACATTCAGGATGCTGGCACAGGCGGCAAGAAATAACGGTAATAACATCAATATCTGCAGCATAAACCTGTCAGGGCAATCGATGTCCGATGACCGCTTCATGGAATTCCTTGTCAAGGAAATCGAGTCAAGCGGTGTTTCGCCATCACAACTGTGTTTTGAAATCACGGAAACCGCGGTTATCGGCAACCTGTGCAATGCAGCCAGCCTTATTTCATCGCTGCGTAAAATGGGCTGCCGCTTTGCACTTGATGACTTCGGCGTTGGCCTGAGTTCTTTCAGCTATCTGAAAACTCTCGCTGTTGATTATCTTAAACTTGACGGATATTTTGTGAAAAACATGGTGACTGACACCCTTGACCGCACCATGGTAGAGGCAATCAACAAGATTGGTCACTCCATGGATATAAAAACTATTGCAGAATTTGTTGAGGATGAAACAATACTGGCAGCCGTGCGCGAAGTGGGCATCGACTATGCCCAGGGGTATGTAATCGGCAAGCCTGTACCTTTTGAAATCAGCCTGCACCGGGATTCTGCAGAAACACCAGAGCGAACAGCTCTTGAGGAAAAAGCGTCTCTAAAGACTGTATCCGGAGATTAAGCGGGTCAGTCCTTTTCATTCTCGTCAATACGGTCCAGTTCCGCATCCATTTCGGCCTCACTCAGCGGTGTATAGTCCTGCGTCGCGCCAGCCTCTTCAGCACCCTGCTGCTTCTGCCTGATGAACCATCCCGAGAAGTAAATGCCGATCTCGAATAACAGCCATATCGGTATCGCCAGCAGTGTTTGCGAAATAATATCCGGCGGCGTCAACAACATACCCAAAACGAAAGCGCCAACAATCACGTAGGGACGCTTTTCCCGCAGCCCCTGTTGCGTGGCCACGCCGGTCCATACCAGCAGCACGGTCGCTATCGGCACCTCGAACGCCGCACCAAATGCAAAAAACAGTGTCAGCACGAAATCAAGGTATCGACTGATATCCGTCATCACGGCAACACCATCCGGCGCTGTCGAGGTGAAAAAAGCGAATACCAGCGGGAACACGACAAAATATGCAAATGCAGCACCGGCATAGAACAGGAACGTACTCGATATCAGCAGTGGAAAAACCAGGCGACGCTCGTGCTTGTACAGGCCAGGCGCGATAAAGGCCCACATCTGGTAAAGAACCATCGGCATGGCGAGGAATATTGCCAGCACCAGTGTCAACTTGAACGGAATGAGAAACGGGGATGCCACCTCGATGGCGATCATGCTGCTGCCTTCCGGCAAGTGCGCCGTAAGCGGACCGGACAGCATCGTGAACAGGTAGTTTGAGAACGGCATCAGTACCAGGAACAGAACTGCAACAACCAGCACAATACGCAGCAGGCGGTCACGTAATTCAATCAGGTGGTAAATCAGCGGTTGCTCGACTTCATCCTCCGATGAAGAGTGCTGTTTACTTTGCTTGATCATCCGATGTCACACCGGTGCCACGGTCGGATTCATCTTCCGAGACCTGTTTTGTTTTAGCTTTGCTGGGTGCCGGATGTTCACCAGCTTCCAGCGGCTCGCCGCTGACCTCATCCAGAAATTCTTCCAGTTCCGGCACCGCGGCCTGTTTTTCAAGTGCGGCCTTGAGTTCGTCTGCAGCCAGTTCGCGATCGATATCCTGCTTGACCGATGACACGAACCCGCGCATCTTGCCGAGCCATAAGCCGGCCATACGGGCAATTTTCGGCAAGCGTTCCGGGCCCACAACAAGCAGGGTGATTATCGCGATAAAAACCAGCTCCCAGAAACCGACGTCAAACATGATAATACCGGCAGCAGTTACACCCTGCTGGCGCTACTCAACCTTGTCCCTGTCCTTGCGGGTTACCTCGCCATCAATCACATGCCCGCTATCCTTGTCTTTCAGCTTGCCTTCGCTATCCGATTCGTCTTCCCCTTCTTTCATGGATTGACGAAACCCCTTGATGGCACCACCCAGGTCAGAGCCGATATTTTTAAGCCGCTTGGCGCCAAACAGCAACAGCACGATGGCCAGAACAATCAGTAACTGCCAGATACTAGGACCCATAATTCTTTCTCCGGAATTTATATGTCTACAGGACTATAGCCTGATAGTACTCTATTTTTTGCGCGCGGCCTTCTCATCATGGCCGGACACGCCAAAGCGCCGCTCCAGTTCAGCCAGCACGTTTTCCGGGCCCAGCCCGCGTGCCGCCAGCATTACCAGCGTGTGAAACCACAAATCCGCGGTTTCATGAACCAGTTGCGCATCGTCATCATTTTTTGCCGCGACAATCGTTTCTGCCGCTTCCTCGCCGACCTTCTTGAGGATGTTGTCCATACCCCCGTCCAGCAACCCGGCAACATAGGAGGTATCAGCGCCCTGCGTCTTGCGCGATTCAATCACTTCGGCGAGCCTGTCCAGTATGCCACTCATAGTCTGATTTCCCGACGCGCGTGGATCAGCGCTTGCCATAGATTGCAGCAGGATCTTTCAAAACCGGTTCAACGGCCACCCATTGCCGGCCTTCGAGCCGCTGAAAAAAACAACTGCGGCGGCCGGTATGACAGGCAATACCACCCTGCTGCTCGACCAGCAAAACGATTACATCATTGTCGCAATCCAGGCGAACCTCGCGAACCAGCTGCTGATGACCGGACTCCTCGCCCTTGTGCCACAACTTCTGCCTGGAGCGTGACCAGTATACAGCCTTGCCGCTCTCCGCTGTCAGTTGCAAGGCTTCGCGGTTCATCCACGCGACCATTAATATTTTCCCGTCACTTGCGTCCTGTGCAACCACCGGCACAAGACCATCGGCATTCCAGTTGACCTCATCCTGCCAGTCTTTGTTCATCGCGACAGTCCTGTTTGGCGGCGCCTTTGCAGAAGATAACGTTTAACCGGAACTACAAGTCCAGCCGTACCTCGATCCCGCGACCGGCCAGATACTGTTTCGCCTCAGCAACGGTATATTCAGCGAAATGGAATATGCTGGCGGCCAGCACGGCATCAGCCTTGCCTTCAAGAATACCCTCGGCCAGGTGATCAAGATTGCCGACACCACCGGATGCAATGACGGGCACTTCAACTGCCTCGGAAACAGCCCGCGTCAATGCCAGGTCAAAACCGTCCCGTGTTCCGTCCCGATCCATGCTGGTCAGGAGAATTTCCCCGGCGCCAAAATCCACCATGCGCTGCGCCCACTCGACTGCATCGATGCCGGTTGGCTTGCGCCCGCCGTGGGTAAAAATTTCCCAGCGCTGCGCTTCACCCGCGGCATTAACCTGCTTGGCGTCAATGGCAACGACTATACACTGCGAGCCAAATCGTTCAGCAGCCTGCTTTACAAACCCGGGATTAAAAACCGCCGCGGTATTAATGCCTATCTTGTCAGCCCCGGCATTCAGCATACGCTGGATATCGGCAACCTCGCGAATGCCCCCGCCAACCGTCAACGGAATAAACACCTCACCCGCAACCTGCTCAACCACGTGGACCATGGTTTCACGCTGGTCCGAGCTTGCCGTGATGTCCAGAAACGTCAACTCGTCAGCGCCCTCCTCGTCATAACGCCGTGCGATCTCCACCGGGTCACCGGCATCACGGATGTCAACAAACTGCACACCCTTGACTACCCGTCCAGCATCGACATCCATGCAGGGAATTATGCGCTTTGCGAGACCCATCTATGAGTTACCTTTACGGGGCCGCACACAATTCATCGGCGAGCTTCTGCCCTGCTGCCAGGTCAAGCGTTCCTTCATAGATTGCGCGCCCGGTTATTGCACCCATGATGCCTTCATCATGCACCATGCAGAGTGCACGGATATCATCAATACTGGTAATCCCGCCCGAGGCAATAACCGGCACATGAATTGCCCTGGCAAGCTCAACCGTCGATTCAACATTGACGCCGCTCATCATGCCGTCACGCCCTATGTCCGTGAAGACAACGGCCTCGACACCATCCTGCTCGAAGCGCTGTGCCAGGTCGATGACCGAATGATGCGACAACTTGGACCAGCCGTCGATGGCTACCTTGCCATCTTTTGCATCCAGTCCAACGATGATATGGCCGGGAAACTCGACACAAAGATCGTTGATAAAATGCGGCGCACTCACTGCCTTGGTACCAATTATCACGTACTGTACACCGGCGTCGAGGTATGCCTGCACGGTATCCTCATCACGGATGCCGCCACCGACCTGTATCGGCAAATCAGGAAAGGCATGCGCAACTGCATTGATCACACCTGCATTCACCGGCTTCCCCGCAAAGGCACCGTTCAGGTCAACCATATGCAGTCTGCGTGCTCCAGCCTGCACCCAGCGTTCTGCAACCGCTACCGGGTCATCACCGAAAACTGTTTCATCTTCCATCTTTCCCTGGCGCAGGCGCACACATTTGCCGTCCTTGAGATCAATAGCGGGTATCAGCAACATGGTTCAATTTTCTCCATTCCAGCCAACAAAATTGGACAGCAACTGCAGACCGGCATGCTGGCTTTTCTCCGGATGAAACTGCACGGCAAATACATTATCACGCGCAATTACCGAAGCAAAATCCAGCCCGTAGGGCGAGGTTGCGGCAACATCATTTGCCTGTGCGGGCACAGCGTAATAACTGTGGACAAAATAGAAACGGCTGTCCATCGGGATGTCCTTCCACAGAGGGTGTTTGCCACGCTGATGCACCTGGTTCCAGCCCATGTGCGGGATCTTCAGCTTGTTACCATCTGCAGGATCACGCATATCCCGTGGAAATCGAACAACCCTGCCGGGTATCACACCCAGGCAATCCACGCCCTGGTTTTCCTCACTGGCATCAAGCAGGGCCTGCATACCCAGGCAGACCCCGATAACAGGCTTGCCACGGTCAGCTGCTGCCACGACTACCTCGTCAAGACCCGAGCGCCGCAGTTCAGCCATGCAGTCACGAATAGCACCAACGCCAGGAAACACCACGCGATCCGCCGCGAGTATCGTTTCCCGCACCCCGGTCACGATCACCCGGTCCTTGCCGGAAACATGTTCCAGCGCCTTGGCAATGGAGTGCAGGTTCCCCATACCGTAGTCAATGATTGCAATAGAAGTCATATCAGGAAAGAGAAAAGTTGAGTATCAAACTGCCGGCCAGCCCTGTTCTTCAGGTGAGCTTAAAGACTCCCCTTGGTAGAAGGTAAACGTTCGCCCATTGCAGTATCCACTTCAAGCGCCATGCGTACGGCCCGGCCAAATGCCTTGAAGATGGTTTCCGCAACGTGGTGTGCATTATCACCGCGCAGGCTGTCGATGTGCAGCGTCACCAGGGCGTGATTACTGAAGCCCTGAAAGAATTCGTGAAACAGGTCCACGTCAAACTCACCAATGCGCGCACGTGGAAAGACCACGTGATACTCGAGGCCCGGGCGTCCCGAGAAATCAATCACCACCCGCGACAGCGCCTCGTCCAGCGGTACATAGGCATGTCCATAGCGGCGGATGCCGCGCTTGTCGGACAGCGCCCCGGCAACCGCCTGGCCGAGCGTGATACCGATATCCTCGACGGTGTGATGCGCATCGATGTGCAAGTCACCGCTGGCGCTAATGTCCATATCAATCATGCCGTGCCTTGCCACCTGGTCCAGCATATGGTCAAGGAAAGGAATACCGGTTTCAAACCGGGTCTTTCCCGTTCCATCAAGATTCACCGTGACGCTGATTTGCGTTTCCAGTGTATTGCGATCGACTGTTGCTTTACGCTCGGTCATAAAAGGTACCATTTATTCAGCAAGGCTCGGGAAGACCAAACCAATACTAACAGTTTACTGCGGCGGGTTAACCTCCAGCCAGAAAGTAACCGGGCCGTCATTGACCAGCGTGACCTGCATATCCGCACCGAAGCATCCGCACGCCACCGGTTCATGCGCCTGCCTCGCCTGCGTCGCCAGTTCATCGAACAGCCGCTGGCCCTCTGCAGGGCTGGCGGCCGTACTGAAGCCGGGGCGCATGCCGCTACGGGTATCTGCTGCCAGGGTGAACTGCGGCACCAGCAATAAATCCCCGCCGGTATCTTTCAGACTGAGGTTCATCCTGCCGGCGGCATCCGCAAACACCCGGTAACCGAGCAGCCGCTCAAGCAAACGGGCGATTTCCCGCTTGCCATCCCCCCGCTGCACACCGACCAGCACCAGCAAGCCGGCATTTATTGCAGCAATACGCTCCCCGCCAACCTCGACACTTGCACTGCGAACCCTTTGCAGCAAACCAATCATCGCAAACGCATCGACAAGCGGCAGGTGGCCGCAACCAGCGCATCGACGATTCCGGGCTCAGTGGCCGAATGTCCGGCATCCTGGATGATCTGCAAATGCGAGCCCGGCCATGCCTGATGCAACGCCCACGCCTGCTCCACGGGACAGACGACATCGTAACGACCATGAACGATGTAACCCGGAATATTGCGCAGGCGCTGTATATTATCCAGTATTTGATCTGCTTCGAGAAAACTGTCATTCATGAAATAGTGACATTCAATCCGCGCCAGGCTCAAGGCCGTATGCGGGTCCACAAAGTGATCAACGACCTGCGTCTTCGGCAACAGCGTGGACGCCCGTCCCTCCCACTGTGACCAGGCCCGGGCTGCCGCCATGCAGGCCACCTCGTCAGGTCCGGTCAGGCGCCGGTAGTAGGCACTCACCATGTCGCCCCGCTCGGACTCCGGGATTACATCCCGGTAGTCCTGCCAGTGATCCGGCATCAGGAACGAGGCACCATCCTGGTAGAACCAGTGAATATCCCTTGACCGGCACAGAAAGATGCCCCGAAGCACAAGAGCCAGCACCCTTTGCGGATGGGTTTCGGCATACACAAGCCCCAGCGTTGAGCCCCACGAACCACCGAACACCACCCATCGATCAATACCCAGGGTGGTACGGACGATTTCAATATCCGCGACCAGCTGTTGAGTCGTATTACCTTCCAGTTCGGCGTGCGGCGTGGAGCGGCCGCTACCGCGCTGATCAAAAAGCACAATCCGGTAGACATCCGGATCGAAAAACTGGCGGTGATAACGCTCGCACCCGGCACCGGGGCCACCGTGCAGGAATACCACCGGCAAACCGTCGCTGCTGCCACATTCCTCGATATGCAAACGATGACCCTCCGATACCGAAATGCTACGGGTCTGGTAGGGTTCAATCGGTGGAAACAGGGTTCGCATCGGCCTTGTCTGCATGATTTATGTGTATAGCACCTGCGGGTACCGCTTGTGTCCTGTTCGGCTCATTTGCGGCATCACCCGGGCCAGCCTTTCGTTCGCTTCGCGGTAGCGGCTTCTCCCTGCCTGCCGTGATACAGCCGCGTCCTGCAGGCAAAAAAGAAGGGCGTGCATGACACGCCCTTCTGATATTACTGTAACCCGGGTTAGCGGATAAGGCTGTCCTGCTCAGATGAACAGGCAGACATCGGATTTCTGCGCGACCGGCAGGAATGATGTAGCGCCGACATAATCCGTCACCTCGGGGATGAAGTCATTGGAATCAAAGCCGAATACATCGACGGTCATCTGGCAGGCGACCATTTTCACATCGGCCTCGAGGCACAGATCACGTAATTCCTCGACGCTTGCCACGCCCTTGTTCTTGAAAGTCTTCTTCATCAGGCCCGTGGCGACCTTCTCGAAGCCGGGCACGCCCGCCATCAGCAGGTTCGGCATCGGCCATTCGTAGTCCTGGAACCACTTCGGTCCAAACGGCATTTTCATCGGCATGGCCGGGTTGCCCAGCGGGCTGACCTGCGCGGCTATCTTTTTCTTCAGCAACAACAGGCCGTAGAAAGTAAAAAAGATTTCCACTTCCCAGCCCAGTGCCGCTGCAGTCGATGCCAGGATGAAGGGCGGGTATGCCCAGTCAAGTGTGCCCTTGGTGGCGATGATGGACATGCTCGGTGTTCTGGACGCTGAAATTTCTTCAATCTTTTTCGGTAAAAGTTCATCCAGCTTTTTATCCAGCCAGGCATCCAGCTGCGCATTTTCCTGAACATTCTCTGCTGTTGTTGACATGCTTCTTCTCCTCAAAAAAGACACCCCGCAACATCAAGGACGTCGAAGAATGCTTGATTAGATTTACAGGCGGAATAATGTCCGCTGTATGCTTACACCCTGTCGGGCTGTGGTTAAAAAAGTGCTGCTGTTAACTACGCAACATTACTAACGGGACAGTCGTTATATTCACTTTTCATTATATTCTCTGCCCTCAAATGGGTCAATTTGCGGACTAACATTGCTCCCACGGCAAGCCATGGTAGCGCCAGCCGCCGACGGTACTGCGGTGATGCGCGGCATCCAGCTCGCCCTCAAACCCCTCGTCAATGTTGTAGACCTCCGTAAATTCATTATTAATTAATAATTTACCAGCCTCAAGCGATCGCTTGCCACTGCGACAGATGAGGATTACGGGTGCATCGCCTGTGTGAGCTCCTGCCCCGATACCCCCGAGCATCACCTTGCGCACCTCGGTGATAAAATTCTTATTGACGGTCCAGTCAGGCGCATCGATCCAGGGTACATGGACGCTCCCCTGGGGGTGGCCGACAAACAGGTATTCCATGCTCGAGCGCACATCAATTAATACAACCCTTTGATTATTCTTAGCTAACTCCCATGCCTCTTTAGGTGATACCGATTTTACCTCGCCAGTCATGCCTTCCTCCCGCTGGTCCTCGAGGCGGTTACCCCGAGCCGACACCACACCATTCTCACGCCAAGCGGCCGCCGAGGCAAATAACAACCGCGTTACGGGCTGTGCGCTGATCTGGAGAAGCGCCCTGTTTTGAGCGATTAAGCTGGCTTGTGCGCTGGATAGATGGAATCATGTGGCCGCTTTCGTAAGCGATTGTCGGCAGTGTCAGCCAGCTGGGAACCGGGCATTTAAAGATGTATGCCCACTTTATATCTTATTATTGACATAATATTGCAATAATTAACCACTATATATTTTTTATGTGATATGTGCAAAAGATAAACCAGTTATGACTATATAGCCATATTAAGTGGGAAAAATATTTAAATTAGTCCCCATGAAAATTATTTTTATAAGAATATTCCTCTTTATTGGTGCCGTCCTGCCCTTGCCCGTCTCGCACGGCCTTGGGTACCTGGCCGGCTGGGGACTGTTCCTTTTTCCCAGCCATTCAAGGCGTATTACCCAGGTCAATCTTGCCCTGTGCCTGCCGGAACTAGGCGCCGCCGAGCAACGCAAACTGGTCCGCAAAAGCCTTATCGAGACAGGCAAAACCATATTTGAAGCGGGTGCGCTGTGGCTGCGGCGCGGGGAAAGCACCCTGCGCCTGGTAAAAATTGCGCAGGGCAGTGACCTTGTAGATGCGGCACTGGCGGACGGCAAGGGCGTTATCCTCGCGACACCCCACCAGGGGGCATGGGAAGCAGCAGGCCTGTATTGCGCCGCTCACTATAATATTACCTGCCTGTACCGTCCGCTGAAAATGCAGCAACTCGACGCTCTTGTGACCACTGCACGGGGCAGGCTGGGTGGTCATTATGTCCCTGCAAACGCAAGCGGTATCCGCACTCTCAGAAAAAAGCTCAAACAGGGCGACGCTGTTGCCATGCTGCCCGACCAGGAGCCGCTTGCAGGGGGTGGTGTATTTGCACCGTTTTTCGGCGTGCCGGCCTACAGCATGGTCCTGCCAGGCCGGCTGGCCGAAAAATCCGGTGCACCGCTGATCTTTGTCTGGTGTGAACGCCTGTCATGGGGTCGCGGTTACCACCTGCATTTTCGCAAGGTGCCGGGTGGAGCGTATTCAAAGGACCCGGTTGAGGCCGCAGCTACTGTTAACCAGGTCGTCGAGGACTGCGCGCGCACCAGCCTTGCACAATACCAGTGGAG
>JBATIF010000118.1:0-3993 GCA_049667605.1 Gammaproteobacteria bacterium | reverse complement strand
CGCGCCGGCACCCTGTTCGAGCACTGCCCTTACCGGGGTGAGATTATTCTCAAACACAAGGGCTGGCGCGGCACGCTGGCGCTGCTGAAACGGCTGCGCACGACCCGCCATGACCTGGTTGTTGATTTGCGCACCGATGGCCTGGCACTGCTATTGCACGCCCGGCGCAGGCTGACCCGCCGCGGCAACAGGACCACGGGCGGGCATGCCGTGGAAAGACACTTTGCCGTCATTGCACAGGCCGTGCAGCCGGCCGACATCCCGCCGCTGCGTGCCTGGCTGTCAGACTCCGAGCGGGCATTCGCACGCCGGCAACTGGCCGGACTGCCCGGACGGCACTGGCTTGCACTGGGACCGGGCGCGCGCTGGGCACCGAAATGCTGGCCCCCGGATAACTATAGTGCGCTGGCCAACCGGCTGGGCGAGCGCTTCGACGGCGTTATCCTGCTCGGCAGTGAAGCGGACAGCCTGTCCTGTGCGCGAATTACCGATAAGCTGGTTTTGCCACACCGCAACCTCGCCGGGAAAACAGACCTGCTGCAGGCCACGGCCGTACTCGAGCAGGCACAGGTATTCGTCGGGAGTGATTCAGGACTGGGACACCTCGCAGCAAGCAGTGACACACCAACCGTCACCCTGTTTGGTCCCGGTGAGCCCTGTCGTTACCATCCGTGGCATCCACAGGCCCGCTGGGTTCAGAGTGAAGACAAGCGTATCGAGGGAGTAAATGTCAGCCTCGCTGTTGAGCAGATTCTGGCGTCATTGCAGGCAAGCACGGAAAACAAACAGAACCTGGGGACGTTTGATGGTGCGTAAAAAGACCCTGCGTTTACCGCGGCCTAAACCGCTCCCGGAAGGCGCACATCCGGTGAAATGGAACGTAAATGCAAATCACGCTGCGGGAACGGGACCTCAATTCCATATTCTGAAAGGGCGCGGTTCATGGCCAGCGCAACTGCGCTGCGTATAGCCACGAAATCATCATTGTCTGCCACCCAGGCACGCAGTTCGAAATCAAGACTATTGTCGCCGAAGCCGTTGAAGATCACCTGTGCCGCCGGTTCTTTAAGGAGTCCTTCCTGCCCGGCGAGCGCACTGTTCAGTGCCTCGATGACCTTGTCGGGATCAGTCCCGTAGCTGACACCGACCTTGATCTCGATGCGCCGGTTTCGGTCGGTCATTGTCCAGTTGGTCAATGCGTCCGAGAGCAGGCTGCCGTTGGGTACGGTAATGTCCGCCCCGTCGAAACTGCGCACCGTACTCGAGCGGATGCCGATTCTTTTGATGCGTCCCTTTACCGAGCCGACCTCGACAGAATCCCCGATCTGTACCGGGCGTTCGAAAATCAGGATCATTCCCGAGACAAAATTGTTGACGATGGTCTGCAGCCCGAAGCCCAGACCCACACCAAATGCCCCCAGCAGGATGGCAATGCGGTCCATCCCGATACCCATGGCCCCTACTGCCAAAAGGAAGCCAAGGAGAATAATGCCGTACTTAATAACTGCAGAAATCGCAAAGGATACACCGCGTCCTAGTTGCACGCGCGGGTAAATATCTTCATCAAGCACCAGAATGATACAACGTGCAAGCAAAACCGCCGCAGTAATTGTCACGATAAAAACAAGCACATCTGCAAGTGACAAGACAATAGCGCCCGCATGCAGTTCGCTGAAAAGAATACCCCCGGCAACTGCCAGCACGGAATCCAGCAGCGCGAACAAGTCCAGCGTAACCAGAAGCCATATAACTACAGCGATCTTTTCTATCCAGTTCCTGATGCGCCCGCGCAACTCACCGCTTCGTCCTCGTATTACATTGACAGACTGACCGAAACGACTATGCAGCGTCAGTGCGATTATTGCCTCCGCCGCTTGAACAACTGCTGTAAGCAGCAGGGCCAGGTAGGCGCTGTTCAGAACCCCGTATCCGATCAGCACGGCGAGACGGACATGACCAGTCACTGATGCCAGCATCGAGATGATGAGCAGAAAAAGTGCCCCGCTGAGACACAGACGTACAAAACCCGGCCAGCGGCTCGCACTTTTTTGTTGCTTGTCACCCAGTAATGCCTTCGAGTGAATCAGCCATACCACGAGGACAATAGCAACAACCATCTCCAGAATGAAGATTAAGCGTGCCACCAGCGGTGCCGCCTCGACCAGGTCACGCAACCAGTCAACGACATACAGGGCGGCAAGAATAAACAATGCGGGGCGAAACGGTGCGTCCAGTAATGGCAAAACCAGCCATAGTAAAGGCAATACCAGGATAAGCCCTGCCGCATCCGCCACGGCCGGGGAGGCAGACATGTACAGCCACGGGGTTAGCATCAGTGCCAGCAAGGTTGCGAGCGCGACCGGCCGCTCGAAAACCGACATTCCAGCGGCTATCGATGGATCGGCCTCAGCCCAGGATCGTGCTGCCCTGCGTGCCCGGTGCAGGATGATTGCCGCAGCCATTAGCAGTAAGAGCTGGAAACCGAGGCGATCACTCTCGCCACTAACCACGGCAATAATATCGGACCACCAGCCGCTGAATTCCTGACGCGCCCGCGTGCCAAGATCCTGCATGGAGACGCCTGCAATGGCTTCACTCCATAATGATGGCCGCTCGCGTCGCATAAGATTACCCAGCAGGCTAATCTCCTCGGCCTTGATTCTGTCCAGTGCCTCCTGTATTCCTCCACGCGCCCGTCCAATCTTTCCCTGCAATGCCAGCACCCGGTTCTGCAGTTGCCGCAACGATGCATGCATCTTGCCGATCTCATCAGCAGTTGTGCGCGCAAGACTCATCAGTTCTTCAGGTGCCTTGGCATCCCTGGCCTCCTCAAGGGTTTTCTTCCAGACTTCGAGGCTCGCGTCCAGGCGGATTAGTTGTTGCTGAATGACGCCGGTCCGCTCATGCAGCATGGATTCCGTGTCTTTCATCTGGCGGTCGCGTTCGTTCCAGATCTTCTCGATCTCGGAAATTGCCTGCCTTGAAGAGGCGGCTTCCAGTGAGGGCCTGAGCGAAACCAGGCCCCGTGTGATTGCCTGCTCTCCGCCAAGTAGTTCTGCTTCAATCCGGTCGAATACCGCCGCCCGTGCAAGCAATGCTTCCGCCTGATCGAGAGAAGAACGTTCGGTGCTTGCCCGTGATGGAATATCGGAAAGCGGGATCGGCAGAAGCAGTGGAACAGTTGTTTCCGGCTCCTCGGCGCCGGCCCAGCCGGCCGAGAGCAAGAAAATAATCGTAGCCAGTATCAAGTGTCCCGCATGACGGCGATTTATGCCGTCACCATGAGTCGTTCCCGTAAAGCAATTCATGACCGAATCCTCATATGAGAAAGTTAGCGAAGATATTTCGCTGCCAAAATTCCGTGGCATGCGGCTATGTTCATTTCGCCGCCAGGAACAACCCGGAGAACCCGATAGCCGGAGGTGTTATTCGGGACGGAGTTGGTATCTCACCACCATTTTTGCGGATACTACACTACCTGCAGCTTAGATAAATTAATCGTGGCATCTCCGGGGCTAGATCAGTTTATCCGCCTGTAACCGATCAATGACCATCTCTGCAGATATGTCTGCCAGGCATTCATGCCGGTGTTGCGGCGGACAGGTCCGGTGCTGGCAGGGACTACAGGGCACCGGGTTCACGATCACATATTGCTGCTGCCCGATGGCATGACTGCGCTGCCAGTCCGTCGGTCCGAATAAAGCGTAGACGGGAATTCCCGACATGGCGAGCAGGTGCATGGGACCGGAGTCGTTGGTGATTGCAAAGGCCGACTGGCTGCCGAGGGCGACCAGGTTCAGGCAGTCGAATGCACCGCCGGCATCCACGCCAACCTGTTTTGCAAGACGCCGGTTAAATTCCCGCTCAGCCTCGCCCCCGATCCAGATAACTGAAAGACCCCGCGCCTCCAGTTGCCGGGCAAGCTCGATATAGTGTGCCTCTTCCCAGCGCTTTGACGGCCAGCGTTTGCCGGAACCTGCATGCATCAGCACC
>JBATIF010000117.1:0-3493 GCA_049667605.1 Gammaproteobacteria bacterium | reverse complement strand
GTGCTGGCGGGCGCGAGCCGCGCCCCCAGCACGCGGCGCGCCACGGCCGCCGGGTAGACCGCCATCTCGCCCCCGGCGATCACGTGCGTGAATTGCCCGGCAGTGAAGTTCTCGCTGATCAGCTGCTTCAGCTTCGCTGTGGTATTCCACAGCGGCTTTGTCACCAGCGGCTCGGCATCGTCGATGGCAAAGCGGGCCGTCTCCCGCCACACGGCAAACGGTATTTCCCGGGCCCGCAATACCTCCAGCAGCGCGCGGCGCGGGCCGATCACCAGTACACGATAGCGATTCAAAGGCAGGTTTCCCGTGTGAGAGTGATGAGCCGGGCTTGATCTTATTTCAGGCGTGGCTGGATGTCACTCATCAAGAGCCCAACTCAATCCTGCCACCGCAGGAGCGCCTTGCAGGCGCGATTGCTCGTGGGTGTGATTCACTCCTGCGGCGGATAATTCAAATGCTTCGCGCCTGCAAGGCGCTCCTGCAGACATCAATGCAAATGCAGGAGTGGATCTAATCCGCGATTGCCGTCTGCAGGAATCCCGATCACGCTCACGTATCGCACGCTTAACGGCTGGGCCGCAGCAGAACGAGGCCGGGTTTTGCAACGCGGTCACATATGTTCACATTCTCGATAATCGGCGCCGGCGTTGGCGCGAAGCTCTTGAAATACCCCGTTGCTCCGCTCCTGCAGCGCCAGCCGGGAAACAGGCGTTGTATACGCGCGCGCCATACCCGTAGAATCCCGCCCCAACAAAACAGCCCATCTTTTTATCCAAAGTAGAAGCCGTATGACAGACCTGATCAATAAACTCCCCCCGCTGGAAGAAATCTACCGCGCCCTTGCATTGGCCGGCCTGCAGCTCGCCGTACTGGCCAGCGTACTGGTGGTGATCAGCCTGCTGGTTCGCCTGGTGCTGGGCCGTGCCGAAGCAATCCCCGCACTGCAAAAATACGCGGACCGCTCGCACCTGATCCGCAAGAAGATCAACAAGACCCTGGTCCTGCTGTTTGTTTTTCTCGGCCTTGTGATCCTGGCCGGTAATGGCTACCTGGTCTACCAGGGAGTGGACGTCCTCGATTATTCGAGGAACTGGATAGCGCAACTGGGGGCGGACTTCTGGATCCGTCTCGGGATCGGACTGGCGAAGGCCATCGCACTGTTCATCGTCGCGCTGTTTTTGGTGCGCCGCATCGAAAAAGTCCTGATGAAACTCATGAATGCCGCCAAGGCCTACAAGAACATCAAGGCTAATGATGAAAGTATTGCAGTCTTTTTCAACTCGCTGAACAGTATTCAAACGATTGCCATCTGGTTGCTGGCCGCCTTCTTCGCCGTGCAGGTGCTGCCGTTCCCGGCCGGCGCCGCGGATGCGCTGCTGCTGATACTCAAGGTTTATCTGATCGTCGCACTGGGCCTGCTCGCCCTGAAGGCGGTTGCCGCGATCGTCGACAGCCTCAATTCACTTGCCGGCCGCTACCGGGAGCCGGAGAAATTCCTCGGCATCTACGAGAAGCTGAGCGGCCTTATGCCGCTGATGCGGCGCTGCCTGGAGGCAACCGTATTCGTGATCATGGCCTCACTGGTTGTGGCGCAGATGGATTTTATCGCGCAATTAGCCGCATATGGTCCGCCGCTGATCCAGGCTATCGGCATCTTCTTTATCTCGCGCGTGGTGGTGGAAATCAGCAACCTGCTGGTGGACAAGACCATGCTCGAAGGCAAGGAGCTGACAGATGCCGAGAAGCAGGGCCTGCAGACAATCGTGCCGATCTTCAAAAGCATGCTGTCCTATGTCATCTATTTCATCGCCTTCGTATTGATACTCAGGGCATTGAGCCTCAACCCGTTACCGCTGCTTGCCGGTGCAGGCATTGTCGGCGTCGTCTTCGGTCTTGGCGCGCAGCCGCTGATCAACGACGTGGTCTCCGGCCTGTTCATCCTGTTTGAAAAGCTTTACCTGGTTGGTGATTTCATCGAGACCGGTACTGCCCGTGGCGTGGTGGAAAACATCCAGCTGCGCACGACAAGAATCCGCGATCCGGATGGCCAGCTGCACATTCTGCGCAACGGCCAGCTGGGGGAAGTGGTCAACTTTTCCAAGGGCTATACCTATGCCGTGGTAGAGGTCGGCGTCGCCTACGACTCGAACCTCGATCATGTCTACGAGGTGCTGGAGAAAACCGGCGAAGAACTGAAGGCAGCCAATCCCGATGTGCTCGAGCCCACCTCTGTGCAGGGGCTGGATAACTTCGGTGAGTCGGAGCTGACGATACGCACGCTGACGCGCGTCAAGCCGGGGCGGCACCGCCAGGCCGCGCGGCAATACCGCAAGATGATCAAGGATGCATTCGACCGCGAAGGCATCGAAATCCCGTTCGCGCAGCGGGTGATCACCTTTCAGAACCAGCCGGAGGGCGGTGTAATAAAATGAGCAACGCGACGTACTCAATAAAATAAAAGTTGAATCAAGCTACTCCCCGCCGTTTAACCGCCGTATCCAGGTCCCACGTCGCCTGCAAATTCATCCACAGCTTCGCGGACGTCCCCAGCACATCCGCCAGGTCGAGCGCCGATTCCGCTGTAATCCCGCGTTTGCCCTTGATCAGTTCATTCAGCCGCGCACGTGTCCACCCCAGTTCTTCGGCAAACGCCGTCTGGGTAATGCCCGCCGGCTGCAAAAATTCTTCCTGCAGAATCTCGCCCGGGTGAAAGGGGTTGGCTGGTTGTCTCATCGCATCAACTCGCTCAATGGTAATCCACCACTTCAACTTCAAAGGCATTGCCGTTCTGCCAGCGAAACACGACCCGCCATTGTTCGTTAATGCGGATCGAGTGTTTGCCCTTGTAGCTACCTTTGAGTGCCTCCAGCCGGTTACCGGGCGGCACTCGCAGGTCCTTCAACTCGGCGGCATCATGCAAATACAGTAATTTACGCCGCGCGCTACGCCTCAGATCAGCGGCAAAGGCACGTGTCGCCCGGGATTGCCGATCAAAATACAGGTCTTCGGCCAGCTGGTTCCCGAACGAATCAATCATGTGTTATCAGGTTATCGGACAATGATAACAATTTCAAGAGGTCAACCAGAGGAATTTTCATAAAACCGCCCGGAAACGATACAGAAACAGCCCCAGGTATCAGGCAGAAAGAGCCGGGCAACGGTGAGATTCGGCCCCGTTTACAAGTGGTCAGCAAACGAACACGAGCGTAGGAAAAAACCGGGTGCAGGGGTTAACCCCTGCAATACAACCATCCCCTCACCCCTATGCGGGAGGGCAATGGAGAGGGGGGTTAGGGAACCTCTGATGTGTCGTCATTGCGGCCGGAGTGCAGCGGAGTGCCGGAATCCAGTTCATAAAATTCAGTCGGTTACTGGATCCCGGCCTTCGCCGGGATGACAGGATAATAATTAATCAGGGCTTCCTTAAATCTATCGTGTCCGTTATCACCTGGCTATGCCGCATTCTCATCTACTTCAATGGCAAGCTTCAAGC
>JBATIF010000116.1:0-2786 GCA_049667605.1 Gammaproteobacteria bacterium | reverse complement strand
TTTCACCCCGACTGGAAGATGGTGGATGTGCCGTCGACGCCGAAGCAAACCCTGGTACGCGCCCGCGAGATCGCCATGAAAAACGGGGTGCGTTATGCCTACACCGGCAACGTGCATAACGTGGCGGGAGACAGCACCTATTGCCACCAGTGCGGCGTGACGCTGATCGGCCGCGACTGGTATGTGCTGGCGGACTGGAATCTCACCGCCGACGGAAAATGTGCGTCCTGCGGTACCGCCTGTGCCGGCGTCTTCGAGTCGCATCCCGGCAGCTGGGGGGCAAAGCGCCAGCCTGTCAGGCTGCACGACTTCGCAGCCTGAACGCACGCATGCCGGCTGCAGGCTTAACGAGGCGGTCAGGAACAGCGGATGACAAACCCCGGAGACTTCGAGATCAAGGATGCTGCCCTGGCGGAGGCGGGCAACAAGCGCATCGAGTGGGCCTGGCAGGAAATGCCGGTGTTGCGCGAACTCAAGGCGCGCTTTGGCGAGACGCAGCCGCTGCGTGGCATTCACCTCAGCGGCTGCCTGCACATCACCACGGAAACCGCCAACCTGGCGCGCACCCTGCAAGCGGCGGGCGCGGACGTCGTACTTTGCGCCAGCAATCCCCTCAGTACCCAGGATGACGTGGCCGCTGCCCTTGTCGAGGTTTACGGCATTCCCGTGTTCGCTGTGCGCGGCGACTCGACCGAGCGTTACTACCGGCATATCGATGCGGCGCTCGATCACCAGCCGCAGATCACCATGGACGACGGCGCCGACCTCGTCAGCCGCATCCACCAGTCACGCCCCGGCCTGATTGACAACATGCTCGGCGGGACCGAGGAGACCACCACGGGTGTTATTCGGCTGCGCGCCATGGCCCGCGAGGGTGCATTGCGCTTCCCGGTGATCGCGGTCAACGATGCCATGACCAAGCACCTGTTCGATAACCGCTACGGCACCGGCCAGAGCGCGCTGGATGGCGTGATTCGCGCCACCAATATCCTGATCGCCGGCAAGACCTTTACCGTGGTCGGCTATGGCTGGTGTGGCCGCGGCATCGCGATGCGCGCCAAGGGGCACGGCGCCAGCGTCGTCGTCACCGAGGTCGATCCGTTGCGCGCGCTGGAAGCGGCGATGGATGGATTTCGCGTCATGCCGCTGCTGGAGGCGGCGGCACTGTCCGACTTCATTGTCACTGCCAGCGGCGACAAGCACGTCGTCGACCAGGCCCATCTCGAGGTTATGAAAGACGGCTGCGTGCTGGCGAACTCGGGACACTTCAATGTCGAGATCAACATCGATGCGCTGCAGGCGCTGGCAAGCAGCAAACAGCGGCCGCGGGAATTCGTCGATGAATACCGGCTTGCCGACGGGCGGCGGATCTGCCTGCTGGCGGAGGGCCGGCTGGTCAACCTGGCCGCCGCCGAAGGCCATCCCTCCGCCGTCATGGATATGAGTTTCGCCAACCAGGTTCTGTGTGCCGTGCACCTGGCAACGCAGGCACGGCAGCTGGACAATAGCGTCCATGCTGTCCCCGCCGAAATCGATGAGGAGGTGGCGCGTCTTAAACTGGCGGCAATGGCTATTCGCATCGACAGTCTGAGCGCTGAGCAGCTGAATTATCTTTCCTCCTGGCAGGAGGGCACCTGAGGTGCACAAGGACTTGCAGGACATGCTCAATGACATCGATGCGGAGGTCCGCTATACGTCGGCCATGATCGGCAAGGACGCCCTCGATGCGCGGGTCATGGAGGCCATGCGCACGGTGCCGCGCGATGCGTTCGTGCCGCCGGATATGAAGCGCAACGCCTTTGAAAACGGGCCACTGCCCATTGGCCATGGCCAGACCATCTCCCAGCCCTACATCGTGGCCCTGATGACGGACATGGTGGCGCCCGAAGCGCAACACCGCATCCTGGAAATCGGCACCGGTTCCGGCTACCAGACGGCCATCCTCGCGCAGGTGTGCAGCAAGGTGTACACGGTCGAGGTGGTTGCAGAACTGAGTGTTGCCGCCACGGACATCTTTGAAAAACTGGGCTACGATAATATCGAAACCCGCATCGGCGACGGCTACCGTGGCTGGCTCGAACACGCGCCCTACGACGGCATCATCGTGACCGCCGCGGCCACGCATATCCCCGAGGCACTGATCGAGCAGCTCAAGCCGGGCGGCCGCATGGCTATTCCCGTGGGAGAGCCCTACAGTTACCAGGAGTTGATGCTGGTGAGTAAAGACCCGCAGGGCAAAACGCACACCCAAAGCATGCTCGGTGTTGCCTTTGTGCCCATGGTGGGCGGGGAAAACATCAGCCGGCACTAGTTGTCGGCCGAATGAATTCGGCCCTGCAACGGCAATTCAGCCACTCGATTTGAGGTGGTTTCCCAATCAGCCCTGCAGGGTCGAATTCATTCGACCAGCAGTCTTTCCTTGTGGGGTCGAATTCATTCGACCAGCGGTGTTTCATCGTCATCTGTCACCCGGATACAGTCCCAATCGGGTAAACGCAAATATTACGAACCTGGCCCGCTCGCATGGCCGAATGAATTCGGCCCTACAAGGTAATCTGGCCACTCGATCTGGGGAAGAGCCGACTATCTGAATGCTGCTATCGCGGTGCACTCCTGTTTTGTGAGATACTTGACCGCTTTAGCCCGGCCTGCTGCCACTGCGGCGGCGGTCCGGATTTTCCTGCCAGGCAGGTGTTAAATATTCATTTCGGGACAGTATCTTGATTTCAACAGCAAACATTACCATGCAGTTCGGGGCGAAACCCCTGTTTGAAAATATCTCGGCC
>JBATIF010000115.1:0-5477 GCA_049667605.1 Gammaproteobacteria bacterium | reverse complement strand
AAACGAAATTTCCTCAATGACCAGGCACGGGGAGAGTACATCATTAACATGGATGATGATGACTGGTACGGACCGGACTATGTCAGCAACATCATCAGCACCCTCGATTCGACAGACAAACTCATCTGCGGGTCAAGCGGAATCAACTGTTATTACCCGCAGCTAAATTCAATCTTCGCGCTGGGTCCCTATGGAGTGAACCATACACACACCCATTTCATGGGATACCGGCGCGCGTACCTTGCCAGCCACCGTTTCGATGATGCAAGTAATGATGGGCCCGAGCCGGTCTTTACCAACAATTTCACCGAGCCCCTGCAACAGGTCAGCGGAGCCGAACGGTCTTTCCTGCTGATCACCCATCCCGGCAATACCATGGACCGCATCCGCCTGCTCAGGCAAGGCGGGTTGAGTATAGATCTTGATCAAAAAAAGGTCGGGGTCACCCCGCGCTATATCGAGCTGCATGGCCGCAACCGGCCGCTGGCAACCATCACCGGGCTGCGGCTGAAGGATGTGGTGACAGACCCCGTCGCCCGCCACTTTTACGAAAAACTCCAGGAGTTATACGAACCCCAGGAAACATGATGGCCCGTTTGTTGGTTCTGTTTATGCTTTTGGTTTGCCTCGTTCCCGTACAGGCCGCACAAAGCTGTGTCGTGCTTCAGTATCATCACGTCAGTAATGATACGCCCGCCATCACCAGCGTTACGCCTGTGCAGTTTAACGAGCACATCGATTACCTGAAAACAAACAACTTCACTGTTATGCCGCTGCGCAAAGTCGTGGCTGCACTGGTTAACAAAACCAGGTTGCCGGATAAATGCGTCAGCTTGACGGTGGATGATGCCTACGCTTCTGTCTATCAAAATGCCTGGCCCGCGATCAAGGCGCTGCACTGGCCGATGACGGTGTTCGTCAACAGCGAAAGCGTCGATAAGGGCGTTGCCTCGTACATGACATGGGAGCAGATGCGCGAGATGTCGCAGCACCGGGTGGTGTTTGAAAATCATGGCCACGCCCACATTCACCAGATACGCAGACTACCGGGCGAAAGCACTGCGGCCTGGCGCGACAGGATCAGCAACGATATCCGCACGGCACAGCAACGGATTACCCGGGAGATCGGCGATGCACCACGGCTGTTTGCGCATCCCTACGGCGAATACAATGCAGAAGTAATCCAGATCATAAAGGCCATCGGTCTGACAGGCTTCGGGCAGCAATCCGGGCCGCTTTGGCCGGATGCCAATAACGGCGCCTTGCCGCGCTTTCCCATGAACACCCGCTATGCCGCCATGCCGGGCTTCAGGACCAAGGTCAATTCCTTAGCGTTGCCGGTGGTTGCAGCCGTGCCCGAAGACCCGCTGGTGCCGCTGCGGCAATGGCGCCCTGAACTGACCGTCACGCTGGCGCCGGGCAGTTACTCCCGCTCCGCGCTGCAATGCTTTGTCGGCGGCAGCAATGACGTTCAACTGACCTGGTCGAATGACCACCCTGCGCAGTTTTCGGTGAAGCCGAACTTCGATCTCCGCCCCGGGCGCAACCGCACCAACTGTACCCTGCCCTCGAGCCTACCGGGGCGTTTCCACTGGTACAGCCATAACTGGTTTGTCAGGAAAGCTGATGGCAGCTGGTACGGGGAGTACTGAAAACGAAGCAAATACAATAACCTGCCAACCTGTATTGTATATATTAGATTATTCTTATATGCTACTTTGTCTTTAAACTATTGGCGTGGTGGCACATATGTCTTTTTTACGGCTGTTATCGATCGCAAGCCTGCTATTGCTGTCCCTGAGCGGGCAGGCGATAGCCCGTCAGTACGCCAGCCCCGGTGCATACCCCTATGCCGTGCCGCAGCATGCCTACACCCCGTATGCCGGCGCGCGGCATCCCTACCCCGCCGCGGGCAATGCCTACAATCCCTATGCCCGGGCACCGCAGCCGTACTATCCCGCCAACGGTTACCCGGCCCAACCAATGCGCCCGGGCGGGTATCGGCAGCCGGGATATGCATACGCAAGGCCGCCTGTCGCACCCGCTGCAAAGACCACTGCAAAGGCGAGCGTAAAAAACAATGCCGGCAGCGGCAAACAGAAACCGCGCCGCGTTGATAATGACAACACAGGCGACGGGGTTGTCTTGAGTGAAAACAAGCAGGACTTTATCGAGACACTGCTGCCGCACATTGAAAAGGAAAACCAGCGCCTGTCGAAATTGCGCCGCGACATAATCGGGCTGTTTACCCGTGTCGATAATGGAAAAAACAGCGCGGCTGAAAAAAAGAGCCTGCAAAAACTTGCCGGGAAATACCGTGTCGATGGCGACCCGTCGACCAGCCAGTCCGCGCGCGCTGAATTGCTGCGCAAGATCGATATCATCCCCTCTTCGCTGGCGCTGGCACAGGCTGCCAATGAGAGCGCCTGGGGCAAATCAAGGTTTGCGACGGAGGCGAACAACCTGTTCGGCATCTGGACCTATGATGAAAGCAAGGGCCTTAAACCCAAAAAGCGGGAAGCGGGTAAAACACACCTGGTGCGCATCTTCGCAAATGTCGGTGACTCGGTCGGCTATTACATGCACACACTGAACAGTCACCCGGCCTATGAAACGCTGCGGGAGATACGCGGCCAGTTAAGAGAATCCCGGCAGGTGATCGACGGCCATGAACTGGCATCGGGCCTGGAAAAATATTCGGCTAAAGGTCAAAAGTATATCGAACTCATCCAGCACCTGATCAGGCAGCATGAGTGGGCGAAGCTGGATAGCGGCAAGCAGCAGGCCTGATGGACCTTTCAGCGATACTGTTGCATGCGCACCATTAATATAACGACTTGCATACTTTTTTCAGGCGCGAATTGCTCACCCTGCAAACTGCAAAGACATACACTGGCAGGCATATCATTTCGCCAGTAACAGATCACCCTCTATGGGTATAAAACGGCTGGCCGCGTCACTCAGGGACTGGGCCGTAAGCTCAGGCACACCATAGACTTCAACCTGGACGTCGTAGTTGTTGATCGCTTTATCAACCAGCAGATCAAAGTCACCATCACCCGATGCCAGCACAATCACATCGACAAGTGCGGCATATTCGATAACATCGAGTGCAATACCCACGTCCCAGTCGCCCTTGGCAGAACCGTCACTGCGTTGAATAAATGGCTTGAGCTTTATTTCAAAACCAATGCGTTCGAGTGTCTTCTGGAATTTTCGTTGTTGCTCATCGCCACGATCGATGGCATAGGCAATCGCCTTCACGACTTCCCGGCCGGAGCTGGCACGGGAGAGGAATTTCCTGTAATCAAAATGACAACCATGCCCTTGCCTGACCGTGTAGTAGATGTTCTGGACATCTGCGAATATCGCGACTCTATCCACGCATTACGCTCGGGGCTTCAAACATTCACCCAGCATCTGCTGCATTTTTTCCAGCCCCATCGTTCTGGCGGTTTCGATATTACGCTGCGGGATTTGCTCGGGCCCGGGAAAGCCCTTCAGCGCCAGTTCGACGCTTGACTCCCTGAGCAAGTGCAACATTGGATAGGGTGATCGGTTGGTATAATTGGCAGGATCATCATGATCGGCAGCAGCAAAACAGTACTGCGGGTGAAAGCTGGCAAGCTGGTAAACACCTTCATAACCCTGCTCGATCAGCAGGTCTTCGGCAAGCTCGACAAAACCCAGATAGGCCTCGAATCCCTGAAAGGCATCAGGGTAAACAAGCAGGCTTGTTACTGTTTGACGGTCTTTATCAAGCCGCAAACACCCGTCAATAAATACTTCCAGGCAATCTTCCAGACAGGTTGCCCTGCTTACATCATAACCGACAGTGTTGCGCGCCAGCTCCTGGGCTGCAAATGGACAGAAGCCCGATCCGACAACCACCGTGCGCACCCATTCCCGGGTTTGCCCGACAACCTCCTCGTCCGTTGCCACCGCTCAGGCCCCGGCTGCCGCCCTCTTGCTGTCCATCTCCTGGCTATCGAGATAGTCCTCGTAGCTGCCGCTGAAGTTGACAATACCCGCCGGTGTCAGCTCGATAATGCGCGTTGCCAGCGAGGAGACGAATTCACGGTCATGACTGACGAAGATCAGTGTGCCGGGATAGTTTTCAAGCGCCGTGTTCAGTGATTCGATGGATTCCATATCGAGGTGGTTGGTGGGCTCGTCCATAACCAGGATATTGGGTCGCTGCAGCATCAGCTTGCCAAACAGCATGCGCCCCTGCTCGCCACCGGATATCACCTTCACCGGCTTCCTGATTTCGTCCTGTGAAAACAGCAGGCGACCCAGTGTTCCGCGCACCATCTTTTCATCGTCGGTTTCCTTCTTCCAGTGGTCCATCCAGTCATACAGGGACGTGTTGGACGCAAAATCGGCGGCATGGTCCTGGGCGTAATAGCCGACGTTGGCGTTTTCGGACCATTTCACCGTGCCATTATCCGGCTGCAGGTCACCGACCAGGCTGCGCAGCAAGGTCGTTTTGCCGATACCGTTGGGGCCGATGATGGCAACACGTTCCCCGACTTCAAGCGACATGTCGAGGTCCTCGAACAGGGGTGTCTCGTCATAACCCTTGCCCAGTCCCTCCACTTCCAGCGCCAGCCGATAGAGTTTCTTGTCCTGCTCGAAGCGCAGAAACGGGTTCTGCCGGCTCGACGGCTTGATGTCCTCGAGCTTGATCTTCTCGATTTGCCGGGCGCGCGAGGTGGCCTGCTTCGCCTTGGAGGCATTGGCGGAGAAACGGCTGACGAAGCTCTGCAGCTCGGCGATCTGGGTTTTCTTCTTCGCATTGTCCGCATACATGCGCTCACGCACCTGGGTGGCGGCGGTCATGTATTCATCGTAGTTGCCCGGATAGACGCGCAGTTCGCCGTAATCCAGGTCGGCCATGTGTGTACAGACACTGTTCAAAAAGTGCCGGTCATGGGAGATGATAATCATGGTGCTGTTGCGCTGGTTAAGCACATCTTCAAGCCAGCGAATGGTATTGATGTCGAGGTTGTTGGTCGGCTCATCGAGCAGCATGATGTCCGGATCGGCGAACAGCGCCTGGGCCAGCAGCACGCGCAGCTTCCAGCCCGGTGCGACGGCGCTCATCAGACCATTGTGCTGTTCAAGCGGGATATCCAGGCCGAGCAGCAGTTCGCCGGCACGCGCCTCGGCGGTATAGCCATCGAGTTCGGCAAACTCGACTTCCAGTTCCGCCACCTTCATGCCGTCTTCTTCGCTCATCTCGGCGAGGGAGTAAATACGCTCGCGCTCCTGCTTGACCTGCGACAGCCGCTCATGGCCCATGATGACGGTATCCAGAACCGTGTATTGCTCGAAGGCAAACTGGTCCTGGCGCAACTTGCCGACGCGCTCGTTGCTGTCGACCATGACCGTGCCCGACGTCGGCTCCAGGTCGCCGCCAAGAATTTTCATCAGGGTCGACTTGCCGCAGCCGTTGGCACCGATCAGACCATAGC
>JBATIF010000114.1:0-2827 GCA_049667605.1 Gammaproteobacteria bacterium | reverse complement strand
GGCACCGGCAATGCCGTCAGCGCGGGCGGCAAGGTCAGCGTGAGCGTCACCGGCACCAACGACCAGCCCGTGGTCAGTGACCTTGTATTTACCCGCACGGAAGACGAAGGGTCAAAGGATTTCAGCTTCGTCGTCAACGACCTCGATGATGCTGACAGCCACACCTTCACCCTCACCAGTACACTCCCTGCCGGCTCGGGCACACTGGTGAACGAGAACGACGGCAAGTTCAGCTTCGACCCGGGCAGCGACTTCCAGGACCTGGCCGAGGGCGAGACCCGCGATGTCAGCTTTGCCTACAGGGCGACCGATAACAGCGGCACAGCCAATGCAATCAGCACCGACGCCATGGTAACCATTTCCGTCACCGGCGAAAACGACAGGCCGGTGGTCAGCGATATAGTCATCAATGCGATCGAAGACGGCCTGGCCGTGACCGGCAGCTTCGTGGTCAGTGATATCGATGACAGCGACGCGCATACCTTTGCCATCACCAGTAACCCGGACGAAGGCAGTGTGCTCAACAACAACGACGGCACCTTCAGCTTTGATCCCGGCAGCGATTTCCAGGACCTGCCTGCCGGCGAGACCCGCGTGGTCGACTTCGAGTACGAAGCCACCGACGACAGCGGCGGGGGGAGTGACACCAGCGCCAAGGCCGAGGTCAGCGTGACCGTGACTGGCACCAATGACGCGCCGGTGCTGGACAACGCGGGGAACATGGCGCTTGGCAATGTCGGGTCGCAGAATACCAACCCGGCCGGCGTGTCCGTGGCCGCGCTGATCGTTTCCGCCGGCGGCGACCGCATCACCGATGCCGACAATGCCGCCGCCGAGGGCATCGCGGTAACCGGGGTGGACGACGGCAACGGGGAATGGCAATACGACACCGGCAGTGGCTGGGTTGCATTCGGCCCGGTGAGCGATGCCGCTGCCGTGCTGCTGGACCCGACGGCGCTGGTCCGGTTTGTTCCGGATGCGGGTTACTCCGGCTCTGCCGGCTTCACCTTCCGTGCCTGGGACCAGACGTCGGGCAGCAATGGACTGACCGGCGTGAATGTCCTGCTTGACAACGGCGGCGACAGCGCCTTCAGCCAGCAGTCCGAAACGGCCGCCGTGACGGTGGTGGACGGTGTCCTGTGGCTGACCACCAAGGGCGACGAAGCGAACAGCGGCATCAACGGTATGGATGCCTGGGAGAAGGGTGACCTGTTGCAGTTCGGCACTCCGGACCTGGCCCTCGAGAGCCCCGCAACCAGCGGCGCCTTCGCCAGTGCGTTCGATATCGACCGGTTTGCGGCGGGCGCCAATACCAATGCCCTGCATTACGTCACGCAGGATATTGCGCTGGGCAGTTCCGGCTTCCAGCTCGAGGCGGGTGACCTGCTGCTGTCCCTGGAGAAGGACACCAAAACCCTGACCAGCAGCTCCGTGCCGGACGCGGCGGGATTCACGAATTCGCTCACGGTGAACGATGAGGATGTTTTTGTTTTCCGGCCGGACAGTGCGGGTGATTACAGTGCCGGCACCTTCGCCATGCTGCTGGAAAATCCACTTGGTGCCGACATTCGCGCCCTTACCCTTGTCGAACACAACACCACCGTGGGCGATATAGTCGTTCAGAAAGGCGATTTCCTGCTGTCCGCAAGCGGCGGCGCATTCGACAAAAAGGTAACGCTCTGGGAGTCGGGCAACATCGGGGCGGGATCCACCAGCGGCATACCCGTAACGCTGCTGAATGGCAGCGATGTCAATGTGAAACTCGGTGGGCATATCTGGGGCATGGACCTGGTAGAGCGCTCAATCAGCGTGGGCGGACAGACCCTTGAGTCGGGTACGATCCTGCTGAGTGTCGATGCGAATACCGAGGTGGGCAAGAACAGCCTCAGCATCAGGAACAATGATATTTTTGCACTGGCGGTGGCGAAGACCACCCTGGTGGCCGGCGCTGGTAACGGGGAGGCGACGGCATCGCTGATCTTTGCCGGTGCGGATGTCGGGCTGGATGCCGGCGATGAGGATCTCGACGGGCTGGCCGTGGTCGTTGCCAGCCTGAACGCAGCCCCGCTTGCCAATGACGACGGCAGTCTCACGGTCCCGGTGAGCACGGCGGAGGATACCGCGGTCGCGATCGACGTGCTGGCCAACGACACCGACCCCGATGGCAGTCTCGACCCGGCAACGGTCAGCATCTCCAGTAGTCCGGCCAACGGCACACTGGGCGTCAATGCCGTCACCGGCGTGGTCACCTACACCCCGAATGCGAACTACACGGGCAGCGACAGCTTCACCTACACAGTCAGGGACGACAGCGGGGACACCTCGAACTTTGCCCGGGTGCTGCTGGAGGTGACGCCGGTCAATGATGCGCCGCTGGTGACCCCGGTTGACCTCGGCAACAGCGACGAGGATACCGGCCGGCTCATCACCCAGGCCGAGCTGCTGGCGGGCGTCAGCGATGTCGACAACCTGCCCGGGGAACTGGCCGCCGGGAATCTGGCCGTGACTGGCGGCAGCGGCACGCTGGTCGATCATGCCGACGGCACATGGACATTCACCCCGACCCTGGACTGGAGCGGGGGGGTAACGTTTGGCTTCGTCGTGAGCGACGGCAGCGAAAGCACAGCAAATACGGCCACGCTGACGGTCGATCCACTCAACGATGCGCCACAGGTTGATGCCGTCACCAGCGACACCGGCGCACAGGACACAGACCGGGTCTACAGCCAGGACGAGCTGCTGTCCCTGCTAAATGCAACCGACGTGGACGATGCGGATGCCGCTCTCACGATCGCGATCAGCAATGTGGTCAATGGCGGCCTGAGCC
>JBATIF010000113.1:0-3789 GCA_049667605.1 Gammaproteobacteria bacterium | reverse complement strand
ACGCTACTTATAAATTCAGCTGATTTGGCAGCCCAGTCTGCCGGCAGGTCACCCGCCATACGGCGTGCATACTCGGCAGCCAGTTCAGGGTGTGCCGCCTTGTAGGCCGCAAACTTCTCATTCCATTCGGCCTCGGCCTGTGCACCACCGTCCTTCGCACTCCAGCCGGCATAGATATCATCCGGTATCACGAACGGATCATGCGACCAGCCCAATTCCTTGCGGGTGAGTACGATTTCATCATCACCCAGCGGTGCGCCATGACAGCCATGCGTACCGGCCTTGTTCGGCGAACCAAAACCAATAACGGTCTTGCAGCAAATCAGGGTTGGTTTGTCAGACACAGCACGGGCTTCATCAATAGCCTTTTGCAAGGCCGCCGGATCATGCCCGTCGACATCGGCTACCACGTGCCAGCCGTAGGCCTCAAAGCGCTTCGGGGTATCATCTGTAAACCAGCCTTCCACGTGACCGTCAATCGAGATGCCATTGTCATCCCAGAAGGCCACCAGCTTGCCGAGACCGAGCGTGCCGGCGAGGGAGCAGGCCTCGTGGGAAATACCCTCCATCAGGCAGCCGTCCCCGAGGAACACCCAGGTATGGTGATCAACAATCTCGTGCCCGTCACGGTTATATGCTGCCGCCAGAGCGCGCTCGGAAATCGCCATGCCGACGGCGTTGGTAATGCCCTGTCCCAATGGACCCGTGGTGGTTTCCACGCCGGGTGCATAACCGTATTCAGGGTGCCCTGGTGTTTTCGAATGCAGCTGACGGAAGTTTTTCAGGTCTTCAATGCTTAATTCGTAACCGCTGAGATGCAGCAGCGAATAAATCAGCATCGATCCATGCCCGTTGGAGAGCACGAAACGGTCACGGTCAGCCCAGTCAGGATTAGCCGGATTATGCTTCAGGTTGTCGTTCCATAACACCTCGGCAATGTCGGCCATGCCCATCGGTGCTCCCGGATGACCGGATTTTGCCTTTTGCACGGCATCCATACTGAGCGCACGGATGGCATTGGCTAGTTCTCTACGCTGAGCCATGTTTTTCTCCTGTTCTGATTTGAATTCTGTGTATGTAACAGCGCCGATAGCCGGGCGCCGGCACATCTTTCTGAGCCGCGGGTAACTCGCAACAGGTGCTGAAACCGGTCCCCGGTTGCAGCGATAAAAAAGCCTCCAGTGCTGCCAGGCTTGCACTGAGGCAATCAACTTGTCGCTTCCGATAGCAGTCCGGGTAATGCTTTCCAGCCGCCGCTGCGGCAGCCAGCCCGGAGACAAGGCGCGCTATTTTCCCCTAGTTTGTCCCGTTCGGCAATAGCCCGATCTGGCAGGCCCGGCGCCTGACAGCTGACATTTTATCGCAGTATAATAGGAACTTATGAGGGACAACCTTCATGCCCCGGCGGCATCGTCCAGCCACTTGATGGAACAGCCCATCGATGGAATCTGCTCGGCCGGCCCATGCCCGGTTTCGGCCACCTGGCGCATTGCTTCGAACAGGTCGCGACGCACATCCCCGGGGGCGGCCTGCTTGCGGCTGGCGTCCAGGCGGCCCCGGTATTGCAGCGCCAGATCCTTGTTGTAGCCAAAGAAATCCGGGGTGCAGACGGCGCCGTAGGCCTTCGCAACTGCCTGGGTCTCATCCAGCAGGTAGGGGAACGGGAAACCATACTCCCGTGACACGGCCTGCATATTCTCGAAACTATCTTCGTTATACAAGGTCGCATCATTCGACATGATGGCGACGCTGTTAATGCCAAGACCCTGCAACTCGAGGGTGTCGCGCACAAGGCGCTGGCGAATTGCCTGCACATAGGGGCAGTGGTTGCAGATAAACATCACCAGCAGGCCTGCTGGTCCGCGGCATTGCTCGAGTGTCCACTGCCGGTTGTCGATACCCGGCAGTTTGAAATCTATTGCGGGGGCACCGAAGTCACAAACCGGCGTTTCCAGACTGACCATGGCGGTCCTCGTTTTCAGGAGACAGGGAAGGCTACTGTAAGACAACCACCCGGTGGATGAAAATACCACCATTGTAATGTACACTTGAAGGTTTACTTAGCCAAAAAATAAACAATTATGTCTGAATTTCATACGTTTACATCAGAATCGGTGTCCGAGGGACATCCCGACAAGGTCGCTGATCAGATTTCCGACGCGGTGCTCGATGCAATCCTTGAGCAGGACCCGAAGGCGCGCGTTGCGGTCGAGACCATGGTGAAGACCGGCATGGTCGTGATTGCCGGCGAAGTCACCACCGCCGCCTGGGTGGACCTCGAGGAGATTGTCCGCCATACCGTCCGCGACATCGGCTATAACAGCTCGGAAATAGGTTTTGACTGGGAATCCTGCGCCGTACTCAATGCCATCGGCAAGCAGTCGCCGGATATTGCCATGGGTGTCGATGAGACCGACGACCATGAACAGGGGGCCGGTGACCAGGGCCTTATGTTTGGCTATGCCACGAATGAAACCAGTGTATTGATGCCGGCGCCCATTACCTACTCCCACCTGCTGGTGAAGCGCCAGGCAGAGGTGCGCAAGAACGGGACCTTGCCATGGCTGCGGCCCGATGCAAAAAGCCAGATCACCTTTTTCTACGAGAACGACCTGCCTGTAGGGGTAGATGCCGTCGTCGTCTCGACCCAGCACGATCCGGACATATCGCTGAAAGCCCTGCGCGAGGCAGTCATGGACGAGATAATTAAACCGGTACTGCCGGACGAATGGCTGGACAAATGTCCGCAGGACCATATCCACATCAACCCGACAGGAAAATTCGTAATTGGCGGGCCGATGGGTGACTGCGGCCTGACCGGACGCAAGATCATTGTCGACACCTACGGCGGCATGGCGCGTCATGGCGGCGGCGCATTTTCAGGCAAGGATCCAAGTAAAGTGGATCGCTCCGCGGCCTATGCCTCTCGTTACGTTGCCAAGAATATTGTTGCAGCCGGTCTTGCAGAACGTTGCGAATTGCAGGTTTCCTATGCGATTGGCGTTGCCGAACCGACTTCAATAAGCATCAACACCTTCGGTACCGGCAAGGTTGGTGAAGACCGCCTGATAGAACTGGTCCGTGAACATTTTGACCTGCGCCCGCGTGGCCTGATCGCCATGCTCGACCTGTTAAGGCCTATCTACAAGGCAACGGCTGCTTATGGCCACTTTGGCCGTGAAGACTGTGACTTCCCCTGGGAGAGAATCAATCTTGCCGATGCCCTGCGTGATGCGGCCGGCCTGTAAGCTGAACAAACACCCTATATTCAATAACGAGGCACATCATGAACATACAACCCGTTGAAAACCTGACCCCGGATTACAAAGTCGCCGACATCGGCCTGGCCGAGTGGGGACGCAAGGAAACCAGTATCGCCGAAGTTGAAATGCCGGGGCTGATGGCGCTGCGCGAGGAATACAAGGGCAAGTACCCGCTAAAAGGCGCACGCATTGCCGGTTGCCTGCACATGACCATCCAGACGGCCGTATTAATAGAGACCCTGATCGACCTCGGCGCCGAAGTCCGCTGGTCTTCATGCAATATCTTTTCCACCCAGGACCAGGCCGCCGCTGCGATGGCTGCCGCCGGAGTGCCGGTATTTGCCTGGAAGGGCGAAACCGAGGAAGAGGCCTGGTGGTGTATCGAACAAACCATCTTTGGCCCGAACGGCTGGCGGCCGAACATGATTCTTGATGACGGCGGCGACCTGACCCAGGTCATGCACGACAAGTACCCGGAACTGCTGAAGGATGTAAAAGGCCTGTCGGAAGAAACCACAACCGGCGT
>JBATIF010000112.1:0-10458 GCA_049667605.1 Gammaproteobacteria bacterium | reverse complement strand
GGCCAAGCACCATTGGTGGCGGGATCGACTTCACAGCGATCGTGACGGCATCGATTGAAGATTTCGATGGCGATAGTGTGACGAACACGCTTACAGACCTGGGCGCTGCGGCCGGCTCCTTCGTCATTAAGGTTGAGAACGACATTCCGACGGCCACCCCGGTAACGAACAGCGGGCAAGCCGTTGAGGCGGTCGACACCAACCTGGTGCTGATTCTCGATGTGTCCGGCAGTATGGGTGCCTCAGCCGGTTTTCAAGGCCTGACGCGCCTGGAGGTGATGATCCAATCCAGCCTGGAACTGCTTGAGCAGTATGATGCATTTGGTAATGTTAAGGTCAATCTCACCACCTTCAGCGATTTTGCCGATCCGAGCAGCGGCTGGGTGGATGTTGCGACAGCCAAGGGCCTCATTCTGGGCCTCTCGGCCGGTGGTTTTACAAATTACGACGATGCCATAAATAATGCCTGGGCTAGCTTTGCGGACGACGGTAGCAGCACCAAGATACCCGGGGGGCAGAATATTTCCTACTTCCTGTCGGACGGCAACCCGAATCGAAGCGCGCTCAGCGGGACCGCACAGGATCCTTCTTTGGGTAGCGGTAACGGGATAGACGGGGCCGAAGAACCTGCGTGGGAAGGTTTCCTCACAGCCAATAATATCAAGTCCTACGCCCTGGGCATGGGGACGGGTGTCACTATCGCCAATCTCGAGCCGATTGCCTACGATGGAACCGTGCCGGCAGAAATACCTGCCATTGAGGTCGACAATTTTGCCGAACTCGAGGCTACCCTGGTCTCTACAGTCGAGGCACCGCCCATTAGCGGTGAGATTCTTGGCGGCGGCGGCAGCGGGAAAGCAGCAATCGTGGGTGCGGACGAAAGTGGCTGGTTGCAGTCGTTCACTGTTGATCCAGGTGGCCCCAATGAAGTTGTCTACTCGTATGACAGGGTTACGGATACCGCATCGGTCAGTGGCACGAGCGCCGGAACATTTGATGCTGGGACTAATACCTGGACGGTGACCACCGCGGCACTCGCCACGTTCGTGGTCGTGATGGACACCGGTGCGTATATGTACACACCACCGTCTCCTCTGCCTGCAGCTTATACTGAGGAACTTGGTTATACGGTTATCGACTATGATGGGGACACGGCCTCAAGTACGGCTACGTTCACCATAGACCCGGCAGCAGGCAACGCCGTGGTACGTGATGATTTTGTGATCACCAACCAGAATCCGGTTGACATTCCCGATGCTGCACTGCTGGCCAACGATACCCCGGAGAATGGCTCTGGCCAGGTGCTCACGGGGGTCTCGAATCCGGTTGACGGTAGCATTATGGACAATACGGATGGCACCGTAACCTTTAATGATACAGATGCCGATGGTTCTGGTTCCTTTGATTACACCAACACATCCGGCGGCGGTTCGGATACGGCCACCGTTGATGTAACTGTCGTATCGGGCAATATCCTCAATGGCGACTTCCTGGATGAGGTGCTGATCGGCGGCTCCGTGGGCGAAGAGCTCAATGGCGGTGCCGGCGACGATGTGCTGGTGGGTGGTGGTGGTAATGACACCCTCAGTGGTGGTAACAGCTCCCTGGCGACGGGTGATGATGGCGCTGATACCTTCCTGTGGATGAATGGAGATACCGGTACCGACACTGTCACGGACTTCTTTCTCTCGGACAGCGATCCTGATACGCCTGACGATGTGCTGAACATTGCCGATCTGCTGAATGATGGCGGGGCGCTGGATGGCCTCGATGACGCAGCGCTGACTGCCGCACTTGATGGCCAGTATGTCAGTATTGCGGCCGGTACAGATACGGTGGTCTCGATTTTCAGCAACGGAATCGGTGGTACACCGGACCAGGTGATTGAGCTCACCGGGTTTAGTACCACGGGAAGCAGTGCGGATATCATTTCAAGTCTGCTGGCTGGCGACAACCTGGTCGTCGAATAACCGCAACCGATATCACCCCCGGTACTGTCAGGTACCGGGGGTTGAGTCTCGACTAGTTACCAATAATCTCTTTTGGCAGATTAACTCCGAATAGCCCTGCTGAACGCAGGGTGTTTTTTGTACAATACGGTCGAATCCGATAAAACTATCGGCGTGGCTGTGTAATAATCCCCGCTGGATTTTTTCTCACCCGGGATGCACACGCCAAATCATGTTCCGCCCCCTTGAACTCTTTATCGGCCTGCGCTACACACACAGCAAGCGGCGGATACATTTCATTTCCTTCATCTCCATGACCTCCATGCTGGGCATTGCGCTCGGCGTGACAGCCCTGATTACCGTGTTATCGGTGATGAACGGCTTCGAGCAGGAACTGCGTGAACGTATCCTCGGCATGGCCTCGCATGCCTCGGTGACCACCTTTGGCGGCAAGCTGGAAGACTGGCAGGGCCTGGCCCGGATCATCGAGGGCCGCGAACATGTGATCGCAACGGCGCCGTATGTGCGCGGCGAGGCCATGCTCAGCCATGGCAAGAGTGTCAGCGGTGCCCTGATCCGCGGGATACTGCCGGACATCGAGGGCGATGTCTCCGATGTCACCGAGCACATCAAGAACGGCAGCATGGAGCAGCTAAGGCCGGGTGAGTACGGCATCGTACTCGGCAACGAACTGGCCTTTGCCCTGGGTGCCGGGCTCGGAGACAAGATAACGGTGGTAACCCCGCAAGTCATGGTCGGCCCGGCCGGGGCAATGCCGCGCCTGCGGCGCTTTACGGTGGTCGGCATTTTCGATGTCGGCATGTATGAATATGACCGTACCGTGGCGCTGGTCCATATCGTCGATGCGGCCAAGCTGCTGCAACTGGATGACAAGGTGACCGGGCTGCGTCTCAAGCTTGACGATCTCTTCAATGCACCGGCGGTGAGCCGCGCCCTGGCGGGCGATTTAATCGGTGATTACCGGGTTGAAGACTGGACCAAACAGCATGCCAATTTCTTTCGCGCAGTGAAAACCGAGAAGCGCGTGATGTTCATTATTCTTACACTGATTGTCGCCGTTGCCGCCTTTAATATCGTCTCCACCCTGATTATGGTGGTCACCGACAAGCAGTCCGATATTGCCATCTTGCGCACGCTGGGTATTTCACCGGGGTCGGTGATGGCCATCTTTATTATCCAGGGTGCGGTCATCGGCATCATGGGCACCGCGCTGGGGGTTGCCGGCGGTGTCGGGCTGGCATTAAACATCGAAACCATTGTGCCGGCGATAGAATCATTGTTTAACGTTAAATTCCTGGCGGCGGACGTGTACTACATCAGCACGGTACCCTCCAGCCTGCACTGGAACGATGTCTGGGTGATGGCAGGTGTTGCCATGGGACTGAGCCTGCTGGCGACGCTGTACCCGGCATGGCGCGCGGCCCGCACCCATCCGGCAGAGGCTTTGCGCTATGAATAGTGTGCTCAGCTGCAGTCATCTTGCGCGGACATTTTTCGAGGGCGAGGATACGCTGCATATCCTGCGCGATATCAACCTGACGATTGCTGCAGGTGAGCGGGTTGCGATCATGGGGGCCTCCGGCAGTGGCAAGAGCACCTTGCTGCATTTGCTCGGCGGCCTGGATCAACCGTCCGTTGGCGAGGTGCACATTACAGGCATACCGGTCACCGGCCTCGGCGCGGCACAGCTGGGCCGCCTTCGCAACCGCACGCTTGGCTTCGTCTACCAGTTTCACCACCTGCTGCCGGAGTTTACGGCGCTTGAAAATGTCGCCATGCCGTTGCTTATCGGCGGCAGTGATCCGGCCGAGGCGGGTAAACAGGCCGAACAGATACTGGCGCGCGTTGGCCTGAGCGCGAGGCTGATGCATAAACCGGGCGAGCTATCCGGCGGAGAGCGCCAGCGTGCGGCAGTCGCGCGTGCCCTGGTAACTCGCCCGCAGTGCATCCTCGCTGACGAGCCGACCGGTAACCTGGACCGCAAGAATGCTGAACAGGTGTTTGACCTGATGCTGGCGCTGAACCAGGAGTATGGCGCCAGCCAGCTGATCGTGACGCACGACATCTCGCTGGCCGGGCGCATGGACCGCGTTCTTTATCTGCAGGATGGCAACCTGACAGAGCAGTAGACCGGCATGCCCGTGCTGCCGGGAACACGGCCGGCCGTGTGCCGTGCCATTAACACGATGTTCAGGGACGAACATGCTGTTACCCGTTATTGCCTTTCTGGCCGGCATACTCGCGCTGCAGTTTTGCAGCGATCTCCCGCCTCTCTATGCCTGGACGCTTGTCCCGGTTGCCCTGACCTTGTTGCGCTGGCCGCTAACACGCATCCCGGCATTGCTGGTGATTGGTTTTTTCTGGGCGTCCCTGCGCGCGGAAATCGCGTTTGCACCACGGCTGGACGCCGCGCTGGAAGGGCAGACGCTGCTGGTCGAGGGCAGGGTACTGGATATCCCGCGGCGCGTGGCACCCGGCAAGACACGTTTCCTGTTCCAGCTGGAGCGGCTGGATGCCGGTTCCGGCTGGGTGAATTTCCATGGCAAGGTGCGCCTTGGCAACTACGCCGTAATCGAGACACTGGAGGACGGTGAGCGCTGGCGGCTGGCGCTACGACTGAAGCGTCCACGCGGATTTTCAAACCCGGGCGGCTTTGACTATGAACGCTGGTTATTTGCGCAACGCATCATCGCAACGGGTTATATCCGCAAGCATGCGGCAAACCGGCGTCTGCAGGCGGGCAGTCTCGATTTGATCACTGGTGCGCGTCATCAGCTGATAAAAACCATTGCGCGGATGGATACGCAGCAGGCCGGCCTGGGGATGGTGCAGGCACTGACAGTGGGCGATCGTAACAATATCAGCGCCCAACAATGGGACATCCTGCGCGCCACCGGGACCAGTCACCTGATGGCAATTTCGGGCCTGCATATCAGCCTGGTTGCCGGGCTGGTCTTCTGGCTGGCGCAGTTTGTCTGGTCACGCTGCAGCTGGCTGACCGAGCGGCTGCCGGCGCGCAGAGCGGCGGCAGTTGCAGCCATCCTTGCAGCCGTGCTCTACGCCTTGCTGGCGGGCTTTAATATTCCAGCACGCCGTGCCGTGGTGATGGTGGCTGTCTTTATGCTGGCAATCGTCTTTGATCGCTATGCCTCGTTGCTGCAGGCGCTTTGCCTGGCGGTACTGGTGACGCTCGTTATTGACCCGATCGCCGTATTGTCTGCCGGCTGGTGGTTGTCATTCTGGGCGGTTAGCGTCATCGCCTGGCTGGCCACCGGTCGACATGGCCCCAAGGGGGTTGGTCAGCGCTGGTTTTACATGCATGTTGTCCTGGCCGTCTGCATGCTGCCGATCCTGCTGGTCTGTTTCCAGCAAGCCTCCGTGATCGCGCCGCTGGCGAATTTCCTTGCAGTCCCCTGGGTCGGCTTGCTGGTGGTGCCTGTTGCCCTGCTTGGCGCCCTGGTGGCGTTGCTGAACGAATTCGCCGGTCAATTCCTGCTTGGCCTGTCCGCCGGATTGCTGGATTTAATCTGGCCCTGGCTTGCGTTTCTGGCGCGGCTGGATTTTTCACTCTGGCACCAGCATCAACCCGTGACCTGGACACTGCTGCCGGCAATGCTGGGCCTGGCTGTCCTGTTCGTGCCGCGCGGGTTGCCGGGCCGCTGGACGGGGCTTTTGATGTTGCTGCCCATGCTGCTGGTGCAGCCGGACAGGCCCGGGCATGCCGAGGTGTGGGTGACGCTACTGGACGTGGGGCAGGGGCTTGCGACGGTGGTGCAGACCCACAGGCACACGCTTGTTTATGATGCCGGGCCCGATTTCGGGGGCAACTTCGACACCGGAAATGCAGTGGTCGTGCCATTTTTGCGCCAGCAGGGAATCCGCCGCCTCGATAGCCTGATCGTCAGCCATGGCGACAACGATCACATCGGCGGTGTCAAATCACTGCTTGCGAGCTATCCCGCCGCCAGGCTGTTATCCGGCACACCTGCAAAATTGCCTGGAACCGCTGTGGAACAGTGCCGCGCCGGTGACCGCTGGCGCTGGGATGGCGTCATGTTTTCGTTATTGCACCCGCAGCCGGGCGACCGACTTGCCGGCAATAATGCCTCCTGTGTGCTGCGCATCGAACTGCCGGCAGGAGAGCGCATATTGCTGACCGGGGATATCGAGGCATCTACCGAGCGCAGCTTGCTCAAGGGCGGCCACGGGCCTCTGTCAGCTGATGTACTGGTGGCGCCACATCACGGCAGTCTGACGTCATCTTCACCCGCGTTTGTCAACGCAGTGAACCCCTCGATTGTTCTTTTTCCTGTCGGCTACCGGAATCGCTTTCAATTCCCGAAACAGGATATTGTTGAACGTTATCTGGCGATTGGCGCAAAAACCTATAACAGTGGCGACCATGGGGCAATCACGCTCAGGCTGGGCTCTTTGACCGGGGAGAGGCCGCAAATCAGTCTTCACCGGGATACACGACAGCGCTACTGGAATCCCTGAGGAAGATGTCAGCAATGCCTGTTTGGCTGGTGGTGTAAATACAGTATGATTTGCAGCAGTGCGGGTTTCCGCAAAGACATGAAGGTGGTGACTCTGTGTTTGAGATGGTGAAAGCAGGCGGCTGGCTGATGCTGCCGATTATCGCGTGTTCTATCGTGGCACTGGCCATTATCGTGGAAAGGATCTGGTCCTTGCAGATGCGACGGGTGCTGCCAAAACACCTGGTCGCGCAGGTGTGGCGCTGGGAGAAGGTTCACCAGCTAAACGGTGAAAACCTGCGCGATTTGCAGGCCAGTTCACCGCTCGGCTCAATTCTCGCAGCGGGAATAACAAATCGTTACCAGAGCCGCGATATCATGAAGGAAAGTATCGAGGATGTCGGCAGACATGTTGTTTACGAGCTTGAGCGCTATCTGAATACGCTCGGTACCATTGCCGCCATTACCCCCTTGCTTGGACTACTCGGTACAGTGATCGGAATGATCAAGGTATTTGCAACTATTACTACACAGGGTGTGGGCAATCCCGGTGCACTGGCCGGCGGTATTTCCGAGGCCCTGATTACCACCGCTGCAGGAATGTCGGTCGCGATACCGACACTGATGTTTTCTCGCTACTTCAGGGGCCGCGTCAGGATGCTGGTTTTGCGAATGGAGCAGGAGGCGATGACGATGATCGAGATCATGCATGGGGAGCGTGACGGCAGTCTCGACGACGGGGAGAATTAGACAATGAACCTGCAGCCCGGAAATGATGATGAACCAGAAATCAATCTCACCCCACTGATCGATGTGGTGTTCCTGCTACTGATATTTTTTATGGTCTCGACGACGTTTCTGCAACAATCGCGTATCAAGATTGATTTACCGGAGGCAACGTCTTCGCAATCCAGCGAGGAAGAAGAGGCACTGGAAATTTTGATTGATTCACAGGGACGCTATTTTATCGGTGAAGAACAGACGGTCAATACAACTTCCAAAACACTTAAAAGCGCCATCAGCAAGGCTCTTGGGGAGCGTAAAACGGCGCCTGTCATAATCCGGGCCGATGCCTTTACGCCACACCAGGCCGTAGTTACAGCACTGGACGTGACAAGTCAGCTGGGCCTGACACGCATCTCCCTGGCTACATCGAAGACCGAGGAAAACTAGGCAGCGATTACTGCGGGAGTCATGAAACGCCTGGAACACTACTGGTACCTGCGCAGTCGATGGATGATTTTACTGATGCCGTTTTCCCTGCTGTACCGGATTGTTATCTGGCTGCGACGCAAAGCCTACCGGATTGGACTGTTTTCAAGCCGCAAATTGCCGGTACCGGTAGTCATTGTCGGCAACATCACCGTCGGTGGCACCGGCAAGACGCCGCTGGTTGCCTGGCTTGCAAACTACCTGAAGACCGCTGGTTACCATCCGGGCGTGGTTTCACGCGGTTATCGCGGCAAGGCCGGCAGTTGGCCACAGCAGGTGCGTGCCGACAGCGATCCAGTCATGGTGGGTGACGAAGCGGTATTACTGGCGGGACTTTGCAACTGTCCAATGTCAGTAGCACCGGACCGGGTAGCCGCAGCATCAGCCCTGGTCGAGCATAATCATTGCGACATCATCATCAGTGATGACGGCTTGCAACATTATGCGCTGCAGCGTGATGTGGAAATTGCCGTCATCGATGGCATACGCCGCTTCGGTAACGGTTTACCCCTGCCAGCCGGCCCGTTGCGCGAACCGATCGAGCGGCTCAAGGAAGTCGATATCGTGGTTGTGAACGGCCTTGGTGGCGGCAGTGAATTTTCGATGAAGATAAAACCGGGGGCCGCTATCAAGCTGGTTGATGAGGGCCAGCAATGTGAACTGTCCGGGTTTGACGGGCAGCGGGTGCACGGGGTTGCTGCAATCGGTAATCCCGAGCGTTTCTTTGCCTCGCTGCGCCAGGCCGGTATGCTTGTGGAAGAGCATGCCTTCCCGGACCACTATTTTTTTCGCCAACAGGATATTACATTTGATGACAACAAGCCGGTACTGATGACCGGGAAGGATGCCGTAAAATGCCGTCATCTGGCAGGTGAGAATCACTGGTATGTATCTGTCAACACCGCCATGACCGCGGAATTCAGTGCCCGCTTGAAGCAATTGCTGGACATGAAAACTGTCTCGACTTGTACAACATGAACGCCTGTCAGGATCTATCTATGGATAAAAAATTACTTGATATACTTGCATGCCCCGTTTGTAAAGGGCCCCTGGTTTACCTGAAAGAGCGGAGTGAACTGGTCTGCAAAGCCGATCGTCTTGCCTATCCGATCAGGGATGATATTCCCGTCATGCTTGAAGAGGAGGCCAGGGTGATTCCTGCGGGTGAGGATATCTGAGCGCTTGACTGATATGGCTACCGTTGATTTCAATATTGTTATTCCCGCCCGTTATGCTTCAACACGTCTGCCGGGTAAACCCTTGCGGCTGATGGCAGGTCGGCCGATGCTGCAGCATGTCTGCGAGCGGGCCGCCGAGAGCAGTGCGAGGCAGGTAATTATTGCGACAGATGATGAACGCATCGCGGAAGCTGCCGGCGATTTCAACGTGACGGTTTGCATGACTTCGGAGAAACATGCCTCCGGGACAGAGCGGCTTGCCGAGGTTATCGAGCAGATCGGCTGGAGTGATGACACGCTGGTGGTCAACCTGCAGGGTGATGAGCCAGCCATGCCTGCCGCATTCATTGACCAGGTGGCCGCAGACCTGGCCGCCCACCGGCAGGCAGCCATTACGACCCTTGCCTGTCCGCTGGGCTCAACCGAGAACGAGATCAACCCCGACATCGTCAAGGTCGTGCTGGACCGCGAGGGATATGCCCTGTATTTCAGCCGTGCACCGATACCCTGGCATCGGGATAACCCCGGCTCGGCTGCCGCGATTGACAGCATACCGCCGGTCCTGCATCACATCGGCCTGTATGCCTATCGTGCCCGGTTCCTGCGGGAGTTTGCTACGCTTGAGCATTCCCCCCTGGAAATCTTTGAAAAACTCGAACAGTTGCGCGCCCTTTGGCACGGAATAAAAATTCATGTCGGCATTACGCAGCAACTGCCCGCGTCCGGGGTCGACACCGAGGAAGACCTGCGCCGGGTAGAGAAGTTGCTGTAAGCCGGTTTCATTCAGATGGATTTGTATTGTTAATAATGTACAGCTCAGGATTTTTAAATGGTTAATGTTCTATTTGTGTGCATGGGCAATATTTGCCGTTCGCCAACTGCGCAGGGTGTATTTGAACAACTGGTTCACAGCCACGGGCTGTCGGAGATGATCCGGATTGACTCGGCCGGTACCCATGCCTATCACGTTGGCGAACAGCCGGACAGGCGGGCATCCGAGGCAGCCTTGCGGCGCGGTATTGATCTAAGCACGCAGCGCGCGCGGCGCGTCACGCCGGGTGACTTCATGATCTTTGACTACATTCTTGCAATGGATGAGGATAATTACGAGGTACTGGCAGGAATCAGTTCTGCTGACGAGTTGCCGAAGCTGCGTCTTTTTATGAGCTTTTCGTCTGAAAAGCATACCCGTGAAGTCCCCGACCCCTATTATGGCGGAGTGTCCGGTTTCGAGAGGGTGCTCGACCTGATCGAGTCAGCTTCAGAAGGACTGCTGGCAGAGATTCGCCAGCAGCACGGTTTCTGAGTCCAGGAGCCTGTCGGACTTGGGCGATCGTAGCGAGCCGGGTGGGACAACGAGGTCATTTTTCCGATCGTTAGAGGAGAATAGCCGTAGCTATTTGACGAGGAGGATCGGAAAAATGGGCCGTTGTCCCGCCGGCGCAGTAGATCAGTCCCAAGCCCGACAGGCTCCTAGTCCTGGCTGATTTTTTCCGGCTTTGGCGGGGTGGGTTCCGGGGTAGCCTTTGCTGGACTGCTGCTTGCGGGTGTTGTCTGTGGGGCAACCACGGGGCGTGGTTCGGCAGTCGGAGGCCGGTCCACATTTGTCGAGGGTGCTTGTGC
>JBATIF010000111.1:0-7256 GCA_049667605.1 Gammaproteobacteria bacterium | reverse complement strand
GTCTTCGTACAATATCGGTGAGATAAAGAAGTTGTTTTCACCGTATCTTTGTTATGAAAATATTGTCGAAGAGACTATTGAGGTTTTACCAGAAATAGTAGAAATTGAGAATACGCCAGCACCTGTTGAGAATGAACGCAAGGTCAAAGTCTGTCCAAAATGTTCATCGCAGTTAGTAAGAAGGGTAGCTAAAAAAGGTAGTAATGCAGGAAATGACTTTTTGGCGTGTAGCTCTTTTCCGAAATGTAGGTACACCGAGACCATAAACGCGTAATAAGGCCGGTCAAGTTGATATCACAAGTACTGGCTAATGGGTGTCCCTTTATACAAGTCATTTCTGAATGTAATCAGAAAATGTATCCGGCCACTAATATTATAAGTATTAACTGAAGCCTGGATATCTTTGTTTTATACTTAAGATCGCTCTTGGGTTGCGGCAGATATCGGCCTGATTATGCACTATGAATAATTTCAACACTGCACAGAATTACGGGCGCATCGCCAGGTGGCTGCACTGGGGTACGGCCTTGTTGTTTTTACTGGCCTATTGCGCGGTTTATTACCGGCACTGGTTTACCGAGAAAGAAACTCCGGAAAATATGATTGCTTTGCAGTTGCATTTGTCGGCGGGAATCAGTATCGGTGTCGTCGTTATTCTGCGCATTATCTGGCGCAACATGAATGTACAGCCTGCGTTTGAAGCCGCGCCGCGCTGGCAGCATTTTCTGGCGCACAGTGCCCATTATGTACTCTATGTCATCATGATTGTGATGCCGCTGACAGGGTATATCGGCACCGGTATCGCCACGGAGTATTTTTATTTATTCCAGATCCCCAAATTTGAAGAAACCTGGCTGTTCGATGTGTTTGTTTGGGGGACACTCGGCCTGACGTTCGAGGAATTTGAAGAGCCCGTCGATTTTTTCCATAAAGAAATTATGGGCGCCTGGCTGGTGTGGATTTTGATTGCCGGCCATGCTGCAGCAGCGCTTTACCATCACTTTATCAATAAAGACCGTACCTTGATCAAAATGACCGGTGGTCAGGATTGATTGATGTAATTGAGGCCAGGTAATACTATTTCCTTCGGCTGCCATAGACAACCGTGCCACGTATAGTGAAGGGATAAAAAGGTGTCAGAGCACATTTAACTCTAATATAAGCAATAAATGTCCTCTGACACCCTTTAATCAAAAAGGCAACGCGTGCCGATTCAATACCTTACTCACCGCATCCGCCAGCTCCTCGCTGTAATCAATTTCAAAAGCATCCAGGTTTTCGCGAAGCTGCTCGAGCGTCGTGGCGCCGATGATGGTCGAGGTCACCCCGTCCACCTGGTCACACCATTTCAGTGCCAGTTGCGCGACGCTGATGCCGTGTTGTTCGGCAACCGCCTGGTAGGCCGCCACTGCGACGTCGACTTGCTCTCCCTCGCGGATCAGTCCCATGCGCTGCGAGATGGTCCAGCGGCTGCCCTTGGGGCGCTGGCCGTCCAGGTACTTTCCGCTCAGTACGCCGCCGCCGATCGGTGACCACGGTAGATAGGCCACTTGCTCCATCGCGCAGGTTTCGAGGGTATGCGGGTAGTCGATGTGATGCAGCAGGTTGAATTCGTTCTGGATCGAGGTGATGCGCGGCAGGTCGTGCGCCCTGGCCAGTTCGAGATATTTGTGAATGCCCCAGGGCGAGTCGTCGGATAAACCGCAGAAGCGAATTTTTCCGGCATCCACGCAACGCGCCAGGCCTTTTAATATATCGTGCATGCCGTCCACGGCCTGGCCGGCGTCGGTTTTACTGAAACAAACATCGTTCGGCCAATGGCGGCCGAAGTGCGCGAAGGCATGGTTGGGCCAGTGCAGCTGGTATACGTCGATGTAGTCGGTTTGCAAACGCGCCAGGGATTGATCCACGGCCGTGACCACGGCGTCACCGGTGATCGGCCCGCCATCGCGCACCCACGGCAAACCCTCGCCGGCGATTTTCGTGGCCAGCACCAGGGACTCGCGTTTGCCGGGATGGTCCGCCAGCCAGTTGCCGATGATGGTTTCCGTCGTGCCGTAGGTATCGGCCGACGGGGGGATGGCGTACATCTCGGCGGTATCGATGAAGTTCACACCGCGCTCGAGGGCGTAGTCGATCTGCTGGTTGGCATCCTGCTGGTTGTTTTGCAAGCCCCAGGTCATGCTGCCCAGGCAGACCCGTGAAACCTTCAGGCCGCTGTGTCCGAGTGTTGAATAGTGCATATTGCGTTACCGATAAGAGAAAATTGTGTCAGGGCGCATTTACTGCTTATAGTAGCGTTAAATGTGCTCTGACCCCAATGTGTTTTTTCGTTCAGGCCTGTTCCCATATAGAAAATGTATCTTGGCAACCAGGCCGCGGCATCAGAAACCATGCGCAACCTTGTCCCCTTTTTTTAACTGCTTGGCGCAGTCTGTGGCCCGGGTTGGTATGCATACAATGGTTGGGTAACGGAGCCTGGAAAAGTTGCCCGGCCCGGCCAAATTCCGTCGAGCCCCGCTAAAGGGATAAAGGTGTCAGAGCACATTTATCTCTAATATAAATAACAAATGCTCTGACACCGGAATTACGCACGAGACAGATAGTCGTATTCCGACAAGAACAATATCAGGGGGGGCGGCGTCACCGGCCGCTTTTATTGTTAGAGTCAAAGAATGTAGTAATAAATAAATCCCCCAAAAATTAATACTTATCAACGGATGATAAGTAAGTGAGAGTGCGGTACACTGTGAGCGATGACAAGGGACTGGATTACTTATTAGACCTTGATGGTGAAATCCTGGCTCAGGAAGGAGGATGCTGGGTAAAGATTGAAGCGCGAAAACTTGCTCAGGCTACTGATGAGTGCCCGCATGGCATTAAATATTGTCTGACACTGCATGACAGGTATGGAAAAAGACTGCTGGGTTTTGACAATGCGCATTTTATTAAAACGGGAAAGGCAGGGCGCTTTGTGGGCAGGCATATTGCTTATGATCACAAGCATATGAAATCCGGCGATAAAGGGGTTCCATATGTATTTGAATCTGCTCAGCAGTTGCTTGCAGACTTTTTCAGAGAAGTGGATAAGGTGCTTAAAGGTATGAAGTGATTTGGTGATTCGAGGTGAGTTATGAAAAAAATAGTGATTGGTATTATGCCCCAGGACAAGATCAGGAAGCGTGTTCTGGCCATTGCGCGCGGGGACTATAAACCTAAAAGAAATGAACCCGGGATCTGGTTTCCTTCCATGAAATCAGTCGCGGAAGTGTTGAGTGATCAAAATCGTGCCTTGCTGAAGATGATCGCAGAAATGCAGCCAGAAACCTTAACCGAGCTTGCAGATGCTGCTGGCCGTCAAATGAGTAACTTATCCAGAACACTTAAAACTATGGAAAATTATGGATTCGTTGAACTTAGAAAAAATAATAGATCCGTAAAACCGGTTGTCAAAGCAACTGAATTTGAGATTCATGCGGCTTGATACCAAATGGAAAAGGGGCCGGATACAGCGAATAATAGGGTTCAGAGCAGAATGGTGCTTACTTAAGCAGTTTCATCAATATATGGACTACAATTGGCCACGGAAGCACACGGAAAAACACGGAAAAATAAATTGTCTGACCGGAAACGGTTCCGTGTCCTTCCGTGTGTTTCCGTGGCAGGGTTCTTAAGTAAGTGCCATTCGGGTCAGAGCACAATTATCTCTAATATAAGCAGAAAATGTGCTCTGACAGCAATATTGTTCACCGCCTCCCCGGCTGCCATGGACATCCATGCCACGAATGGTCAAGAATGAAACCCTGGCTATTTACGGGAATCCATCATGACCTTGCTGTTTGTCTACCTGGCCATCGCCATTGGTGTTTCGTTTCTCTGCTCGATACTCGAGGCCGTGCTGTTGTCAGTGACACCGAGCTTTGCCGAAAAAACCCTGTCGGATCGGCCGCGTGCCGGGGGTGTGCTGAGTCAAGCCAAGGAACGCCTGGACGAATCGCTCTCCAGTATCCTGATTCTCAATACCTTTGCACACACCATGGGTGCCGCCGGGGTCGGTTCGCAGGCTGTGCAGGTGTTCGGGGCAAAATGGGAAACATTGATCGCGGTGTTGCTGACGCTGGCCATCCTGTATTTTTCCGAGATCATTCCGAAAACGCTGGGCGCGACCTTCTGGCGGCAGCTGGCGATACCGGCCGCTTTTGTCATTGCCTGGCTGGTGAAGCTGGTCTATCCGCTGGTCTGGATTTCCACGCGCCTGACCCGGCTGTTCAGTCACCACGACGGGAAAGAAATCACCCGCGAGGAAATCATCGCCCTGGCCTCGCTGGGGCTCAGGGACGGCACCCTGATATCCCAGGAGAATGAATACCTGGCCAATGTTCTCAAGCTGCACGAGATTTCGACCGGGGAGGTGCTGACGCCGCGCAGTGTCGTGCACATGCTGCCTGAAGACGTGACGGTCACGGATGCGCTGGATGATGCCGATACACGCCAGTTTACAAGGATGCCGGTGTATGGCGAAGGTATCGATGATATCAAGGGCAAGGTCATTCGCGCGGACCTGTTTGAAGCGGAGCGTGCAGGGCATGGTTCGGAACCCATCGTACGGTTTGCCAAACCCGTTTTCCGGGTATCCGAAAAACTGCCGATTCAGCAGTTGATCGATCAGTTCATAAAACAACGCGCGCACCTGTTCCTGGTCGAGGACGAGTTCGGTCAGACTGCGGGCATCGTGACGCTGGAAGATGCCATCGAGACCCTGCTGGGGCGTGAGATTCTCGATGAACGCGATACCGTCGAAGATATGCAGGAGCTTGCCAGGAGGAAATACCGGGAGCGACTGCGGGAGCAGAAGCAGGATTTGAATAAATAAAGGTATCAGTAAATGTGCTCTGACACCCTTGATTATGCGTTATTGAACCGCCAGTTCCGCGGCGATCATTGTTTTCAGCTGGCTCCTGCAGGTGGTCACTTTGCAGCGCTCGCTGTGCTGGCAGCTGAGTTGCAGGTCACGGACCTGGTCATCCGCAATATCCAGCATGCAGACCAGTGCAATCTCTTCCTTTTCGCGCTGCGACCGCGCCTGTTCGAGCAAGGTGACGGTCTGGCAACCCTCGATAAAACGCTTGCGGGCGAAAAACGCGATCTGGTCAAAATCGTATTCCCCCAGGCATCCGGGGTTATGGCAAGCCATGATGTCGTACTCCGTTTGGTTTACTGACCGCTACATAGCTGTTGGTAGTTTAGAAGCTAGCTTGTTTCAACTCCGGGCGCATTGATGTGGATCAAGCATGTGACCTGAATGTGTTCTGACACCTTGGGAATAATCAGTAGGGTTGGCCGAATGAATTCGGCCCTACAATCTCCGGGTTGCTGATCGGGGAAGAAATGTAGGGTCGAATTTATTCGACCTGGGTGGGGTTGGCCTAGTTGGGGTTGGCCGAATGAATTCGGCCCTACAAATCTCCAGGTTGCTGATCGGGGAAGAAATGTAGGGTCGCAGCTTAAGTGGTGTCAGAGCACATTTAATTCTAATATAAGCAGAAATTGTGCTCTGACACCATTAAGTCCACAGCCAGAAGGAGAAACGGTATTACTGCATTGGAATGGTTGCTGGTGCTGTGATGACAGTACGATTCACATACAGGACTGGTGTTATTCGAATATTTGGTGCCGGTTATTGGCGCAGAGGTAAAAAGATCTATGAGCGGGAAAATTAAATACACAGATGAAGATCTCGGGGAATTGCAGGTAATTTCTGATTTTCTGCCGCCTCCGGATGAACTTGTACTTAAAGAAGATACTGTAAAAGTCACAATAGCTCTGAGCAAAGAAAGTGTAGAGTTCTTCAAGAAGGAAGCGAAAAAACATAATACGCAATACCAAAAGATGATCAGGCGTCTATTGGATGTCTATTCGAGTTCGTACAAGCAACCTCTGGCAAGGCGCGCAACCGGACGCGCTAAAAAACGACGTGCCAGTTGACCGGAGATGGCTAATGGGTGACACCATTTGTTCTTCGCACTACCGCCTGTATCCCTGCAGGCGTCCCGGAGGGAGAGGGGGTTAATGGGGCAGTAGCGGCTCTGACCCCGTGTGTGTGAAACCATTAGTGGGGAAATCCCTGATTGTCCACTCTGTTATGTAGCCTGAAATCATGTTGCAGCTAAGGTGTACAGCGAAAGTCCGGAAAGAACTCGGGATCAAGCCGACTGAGCTTGCGGAGGTTAAACCCGGGGACTCTTTATTGGGCAACTGGTATGTCAATATATTCACCGTAGACCGGAGAAAGACATTTATATTTATGAATGAAAAAACACTGCTTTCATTCATTATATTCGGCATAAAAAAGAGTAATGTAAAAAAAACACCCGAGATATTTCTCAGAGGAATAGATCAGCTGCTTGTAATCGAAGGATTTGATACCGGAAAGATCGACAGTGTATTCAAGGGATATGAGGCATTCCAATTCACAAAAACTGCCAGTAAAAGCATACTTGGAAACATGAATGATCTGGTTCATCTTTACAAGCATTCAATTTATTGCGACGGCGGTTTCAAGTACGTAGATATCGGCGAGTTGATATTGAGAATAAATAGAACACCGCAGAGAAATCTGGGTTGGTCAAGTTCAATCGAAACGGTAAGGGAGTTACTAACGGCCAAGGGAGTCTGATCCTGATTATCCCTGCGGCTCAATTCAATCTTTATGCTACCAGGTAGACTGAAACGGTGTCACTGAAATACGATGATTTATACATGGCCGTGGATTTCGTAAGTAGCGGTGCATCGCTGGATGCGTGCGCCTACATTTGTCGCGAAACGGGCAAAATATGGTACGAATCTGATGATTCATTTGAGGAAGAAGTGCTACCGGATGATATAGGTGATACGAATAAGTATGCTGAGGTTCCTGATAAGCGATATCTTGATCTTGGTAAACAACTGGCACTTGACTTTGTGTTGCAGGAATTACCTGGTCATTACGAGAAAGTAGATTCCATTTTCCGCCGTAGAGGCGCGTATAGCCGCTTCAAGGATTTGCTGTGTGAGCATGGGGCTCTCGATGCGTGGTACAGGTTTGAAGAATCAGCCACTCGAAAGGCTTTATGTGCCTGGGCAAAAGAAGAAGGTTTTGAGGTGCAGCTGGAGCCGGATAAAACCGCAACAAACAGATCAGACTAGCACTTGCGCCGGGTCCGTCGCGTTGCTCCTTGACCCGGCCTACGGGATTACCTGCCCCGGAACCTGTGTAT